>ONNS01000141.1 GCA_900319275.1 uncultured Eubacteriales bacterium | reverse complement strand
TATTATATTTGATTTTACGCCGTTTTTCTCGCCGCTCGCGCGGCAACCGAAAAACATGGCGAATTATACCATAAGTCCTTCGGCCTTATGGTATAATAAGCGCTAACGCGCTTATTATATTTGATTTAAGTCGTTTTTCTCGCCGCTTGCGCGGCAACCGAAAAACATGACGAATTATACCATAAGCCCTCTGGGCTTACGGTATAATTTCAAATAATATATACAGAAGGAGCAAACCCATGTCAGACTATATCATTGCCACCTCATCTACCGCCGACCTGCCGCGCACCTGGCTGGACGCGCACGGCGTGCCGTTTATTTCTTACAGCTTTACGATCAACGATCAGCCCGCCGTGGACGACTGCCGCGAGGAGAGCCGCCGGGCCATCTACGCCGGTATGCGCAAGGGCGATCTGCTCAAAACCTCGCAGATCAACGAATTCGCCTATTACGACTTTTTCGAGGGCCTGCTGAAAACCGGGCAGGATGTCCTCTTCCTCGATATGTCCGAAAAGATGTCGGTCTCGTTTGAAAACTGCCGCCGCGCGGCCGAGAAGATCCGCGCCGAATTCCCCGAGAGGCAGCTGATTGTGATGGACACACGCTGCATCTCCGGCGGTCTCGGCTTGCTCGTGCAGCACTGCGTCGCCCTGCGCGAGAGCGGGAAAAGTCTCGCCGAGGTCGTGGCCTGGGGCGAGGAGAACAAGCTGAAAATCGCCCACCGCTTCACGGTGGACGACCTCAACTATCTCAAGCGCGGCGGGCGCGTCTCGAACGCCGCGGCGCTTGTCGGCTCAATGCTGAGCATCAAGCCCGTGCTCTATGTCCCCGACGAGGGCACGCTGAACGTCGCCAAAAAGGTCCGCGGCCGCAAGGGCGCGCTCAAAACCATCCTTGACGGCGTGCTGCACGATCTCAGCGCCGTGGACTGCACCGGGCGCGATATGCTGATCCTCAACGCCGACTGTCTTGCCGACGCCGAGTACATCCGCGACGGCGTCCGCGAGGCGCACCCGGAATTCGGCGAGATCTCGATCTCGTCGCTCGGCGTCGTCATCGGCGCCCACTGCGGCCCCGGCCTGCTCGCAATCTTCTATCTCTGCAACAGCCGCCAGCCGGAATAAACTGATATTGATACGAAACGCCATGCCGGTACAAAATCGGCATGGCGTTTCGTATCACCGCAAGCGGCGCGGCGAAAATCTTTTGAACTCTCTTATCAGGTTTCGGTATAAGACCTGTACGAAATACGACGGAGCGATCTGGGGATCGCTCCCTACGATGCACATTCCTTCATCTCGGGAGGCAAGACAAAGCCCGCAGAGAGGTACCCCGGAGCCTCTGCGATCTCTACCGCAGATGCTCCTCTCCGGCGCATTCGCGCCAGCTCGCCCCCTCGCTCCGCGCCGGGGCGAGCCAAGCCGTAGGGAGGCATCCCCAGATGCCTCCGGGATCTCCGCTCAGGCCAGGGCGCCGGCCTCGCCGAAGACGACGCGGATGCGCCGGGCGTAGTCGTAGACCTCATCGTCCTCCCGCGGCATAGCCAGCAGGAAGCGCGCCCCCTCGCGGGGCTCACCGGTCAGCACGTCCCAAAGCGCGTCCAGGTTCCGCCCGTACCAGTCCTGACCGCCGAGCACCGCGTAAATGCGGTCGTACAGCGCGCGGCGGTCCTCCGCGCCCTTGAGGTCGATCACGGTGCTGTCGGTCAGCTTGCCCAGCATGGCCCGGCAGCCGAGGCCGATCTCGGCCCAGGCGGTATCGAAGTCGCGCGTGTACCAGGGGTCGGAGATGGCGCGCCGCTCGCCGGTGTAGTCGAGCAGCAGGTGCAGCTTGTCCTCGGGGTCGCCGCCGAAGGCGCGGCGCATGTTGACAAGGTTATACTCGTCCATGCCCACCAGCGCGTCGTAGCGCTCGTAGTCGGCGCTGCTGATCTGCCGCGCGCGCTTGCAGCTGCAGTCCAGCCCCTCGCGGTTGAGCAGGCGCATGACCGGCGGGTAGACCGGATTGCCCAGCTCCTCGGTGCTCGTGGCGGCCGAGGCAATGGCGAAGTCCTCCGCCATCTGCGCGCGCCGCACCAGATCCTTCATATAAAACTCCGCCATCGGACTGCGGCAGATATTGCCGTGGCAAATGAATAGTATTTTTATCATCTTTTTATAACTCCATATAAGTCTTGTATTTCTTCTCAAATGCTTGGTATTACAGGGTCTTTCGGGTTTTGATACCCCTGCTGTTTCCGGGGTATCTTCTCAAATCGTACCATATCTTCTCATGTTTTTCCCTGCAATATTGGTAAATTCATTGGTATAGTCAGCGGCTTTACCAACGGGCTTTTTCAGCCATTCGCTACCCGAAGCACCTCGGCTTTGGCATCATCGAAGTTTACATGGGTATAGACATTCAGGGTTACACTGATGTCTGAGTGACCCATGATATACTGCAATGTTTTCGGGTTCATTCCAGATTTTGCCATGTTGGAGCAAAATGTGTGTCGGCATACATGAGGGGTTACTTTCGGCATCTGGATGCGATAAATCTTGTTGTACTTCTCTACGATGTGTTCCAGATACTTCTCCCAGTGCAGGGCTACCTTTGGCATATCGTTTTTATCCAGACACAGGAAG
>ONNS01000064.1 GCA_900319275.1 uncultured Eubacteriales bacterium | reverse complement strand
TGCCCGCTTACGTCCGCCAACGGCGGACGTGGAGACAAAGTTATAGACAATGTACGGCGCAATCGCAGCAATTTTGCGATTGCGCCGTACATTATTTGCAAATTTATACATTTGCGTGCGCGGGAGGGGCAAGCCCCTCCCCTACGGCAGAACCATAATTTGTGCAGCTAATCCGCATTTTGCAACAGCCCCTTTTTGATGGTCATGAAAATTTCGAAAGCGATAAAGAAATGGTGGAAAAAGCGAAAAAGCTATGATAAAATAATTTTACACAGACTATCAACAGGGGGCGGTCACTTTGGCAAAACAGTATGTGGACATGAATACCCCCGTCATTGAAATGCGGAACATCGTCAAGAAATTCGGCGATTTCACGGCCAACGACGGGATCAATCTGACAGTCCACAAGGGCGAAATCCACGCGATCCTGGGCGAAAACGGCGCGGGCAAATCGACGCTGATGAACCAGCTCTACGGTCTGCTCAAGCCCACGTCCGGCGATATCCTGGTCAACGGCAAAAAAATCGTCATGAACAACCCGCGCGATGCCATCGACGCCGGCATCGGCATGGTCCACCAGCACTTCATGCTGGTGCAGCCCTTTACGGTCACCGAAAACATCGTGCTCGGCACCGAGCCGACCAAGGGCGTCAAGCTGGACATGGCCACGGCGCGCAAAAACGTGGTCGAACTCTCCGAGCGCTACGGCCTGTCGATCGACCCCGACGCGAAGATCGAGGATATCTCGGTCGGCATGCAGCAGCGCGTCGAGATACTCAAGGCGCTCTACCGCGGTGCCGACATCCTGATCCTCGACGAGCCGACCTCCTCGCTGACGCCGCAGGAGATCACCGAGCTCATCGAGATCATGCACAACCTTGTCAAGGACGGCAAGAGCATAATCATCATCACCCACAAGCTCAAGGAGATCAAGGAGTCGGCCGACTTCTGCACGATCATCCGCATGGGCAAGTACATCGACACGGTCGACGTCGAAAAGGTGGACGAGAACGACCTGGCCAGCATGATGGTCGGCCGCAAGGTCACTTTCACGGTCGACAAGCCCGAGCAGAAGCCCGGCGAGGTCGTGCTGGACGTGAAGAACCTGCACTGCCTCGACTACCGCGGCATCGAGATCGTCAAGGGGCTGAACCTCCAGGTGCACCGCGGCGAGATCGTCGGCATCGCGGGCATCGACGGCAACGGCCAGACCGAGCTCGTCGAGGTCATCACGGGCCTGCGCAAGGGTACCTCGGGCCAGGTGCTGGTCAACGGGACAGACGTCTTCAACAAGTCCCCCGCCTTCGGCTTCGAGCACGGTGTCTCTTCGATCCCCGCCGACCGGCAGAAGCACGGCCTCGTGCTCGACTTCTCGATCGAGGACAACCTGATCCTGCAGAACTATGAAAAGGAACCCTTCTCGAGCAAAAAGGTCCTGCAGCGCGCAGCGATCTTTGAGCATGCCAGCCAATCCATCGAAAATTACGACATCCGCCCGGGCGGCAGCGAGAAGCGCGCGGCCGGCACGCTCTCGGGCGGCAACCAGCAGAAGGTCATCATCGCCCGCGAGGTGCAGAACGACAAGGACCTGCTGATTGCGGTCAACCCCACCCGCGGCCTCGACGTCGGTGCGATCGAGTATGTGCACAAGTACATCGTCGATCAGCGCAACAAGGGCAAGGCGGTGCTGCTCGTCAGCTTTGAGCTCGACGAGATCATGAGTCTTTCAGATATCATCGACGTCATCTTCGACGGTCAGATCGTCGCCTCCATCCCCGGCAAGGAGGCTGACGAGAACTCGCTCGGACTGATGATGGCGGGAGGAGGGAAAAAGGCATGACAAAGAAAAAGGGCTTCCTCGATTTCATTTCGGAAAACCGCTTTATTCACATTCTGCTGTCGATCCTGCTGGGCTTCCTGGTGGGTGCGATCTTCCTGGTCGTGATGGGCCTGTCCGTGGGTGCGGCTTATGGCCGTCTGATCAACAGCGTTACCACACTCAAGGGCTTTTCCTACGTGATCGTCTACTCGGTACCCTATATCGTCGTCGGTCTCTCGGTGGCGTTCTCCTTTAAGACCGGCGTGTTCAACATCGGCGCCGAGGGCCAGTTCGTGGTCGGCTCGATGGCGGCGGCGGTGGTCGGTATTCTCTGCGAAGGCCTTCCGAAACCGCTGCTGATTCCCCTGTGCTTTATCGCGGCCATGGCCGCGGGCGCGATCTGGGGCATCATCGTCGGTATCCTAAAGACCAAGCGGGGCATCAACGAGGTGTTGAGCATGATCATGTTCAACTGGATCGCGTTCTATCTCTCCAACTTCATCGCCGGTATCCCCGCGATCAAGAGCAGCGGCACGGCTGAAGCCACGAAGAACATCTCGGATAACGCAAGCATGCTCTTTTCCAAGGAGTTTATCAAGAACACCGGGCTTGCGCCGACGGCCAACTGGGGCTTTATCATCGCCATTATCGCCATGATCGTTGTGTGGTTCGTCATTGAGAAGACCACGCTCGGCTACGAGCTCAAGGCGGTCGGCGCCAACCGCTTCGCGGCTGAGTACGGCGGCATCAATGTCGACCGCTCGATCCTCACGGCGCTGGCGATCTCCGGCGCGCTGGCAGGCCTTGCCGGTGCTCTGCAGGTCATGGGCATGGGCAAGCGCATCTCGATCTTCTCCAGCCAGGAGGGCTTCGGTTTCGCGGGCATCGTGGTCGCGCTGATCGGCTGCTCCAACCCCTTCGGTGTTGGTGTTGCCGGTCTGTTCTACGGCGCGCTGATGTACGGCGGCAGCAAGCTGAACCTGGAGGGAGTACCGACGCAGCTCATCAACGTCATCGTCGGCACCGTCGTCTTCTTCATTGCGATCTCTGTCATCTTTGAAAATATCAAGCGCTTTAAACCGCGTCCCAAAGTGAGCAGTGCCGCAGCCGGGAAGGAGGAAAAGAAATGACAAACTTTATCAACAGTCTCGGCATCGTCCTCTTTGCCACTCTGGTCTATGCAACGCCCCTGCTGTACGGCGCGCTCGGCTCCTGCTTTTCGGAAGTCTCGGGCGTCGTCAACATCGGCATTGAGGGCATGATGACCGCCGGCGCCTTTACGGGCACGGTCGTGGCCTACTTCACGGGCAATCCCTGGATCGGCTTTATCTGCGGCGGTCTTGCCGGCGCCTTCTTCGGCATGCTGCACGCGGTCGCCACTGTCAACCTCGGTGCTGACCAGACGATCGCCGGCACGGCCATCAATATGCTCGGCCCCGGTATCGTCATCATGATCGCGCGCGTGCTGTTTGATTCGACCGACACGATCCCGCTGACGGCCACCCAGAAGATCCCCAAGCTGTTTGCCGGGATGTTCGATACCTCCACGGTGTTCGGCCGCTTTATGGACAACGTTTTTGCAAACTACGCCTCCACCTATCTGGTGTTTATCGCGGTCATTCTCGTGTGGTTCGTCTTCTACAAGACCCGCTTCGGTCTGCGCCTGCGCGCCTGCGGCGAGCACCCTCAGGCCTGCGAGACGCTGGGCATCGACGTCATCAAGATGCGCTTCCTGTGCGTCTGCATCTCCGGCTTCCTGGCCGGGCTCGGCGGCGCCTGCGTCACAATGACGATCTCGACGCAGTTCCGTCCGATTTCCATCGTCGGCCAGGGCTTTATCGCCATCGCGGCGGTCATCTTCGGCAAGTTCCGTCCCCACGGCGCGCTGATCGGCTGCCTGCTGTTCGGCTTCTGCTCGGGTCTCAAGGTCGTGCTGGGCGGCTCGTCGAGCGTGAATATGCACCTCATTTCGATGATCCCCTATGTGGTCACGGTCATCGTGCTGGTGCTGTTCGTCGGCAAGTCCCGCGTGCCCGCGGCCAACGGCAAGCCTTATATCAAGAGCAAGTAAACATATATATTTAATTGGGACGCCGCCTGCAACGTCCCATACAGAAAACTCCTTGACAGGACGAATTGTAGTCGTTATAATACAAATGTAAAAGGCGTTGCCGAAAAGCGGCTCCGTCCAAACTCAAGTTCCTATCTTAATGCAATAGAAACCGTCACTTGGTCGAGGAGTGGCGGTTTCTGCTTTTTACGGTGACAGTGATCGTGTACTTCCATACATGAAATGTCAATGTAATCGGCATAATAACACCTCCTTTCGGAGATGTGACGGAACCGCCTTTTTTACGCTTGGCAACGCCTGCCCGTACGGGCAAAATAATTCTACAAAAACAGACAGCTTTTGTCAATTGAATTTACGTCAGTAACGAGATAAAACTGAATATGTAAAGAAATTCCAGATAAAACTCACAACACTGCGAGTTCTATCTGGAATTTTGATCTATATCAGATGCCTTATGTCAGTCACGCGGAGCGCCCGGCCGTCTACCTGAAATTCGATGTGCAGCCCGGCAAAGTCGAGCTTATAGACGCGCGCGCTGTCGTCCTGGTAGCGCGGGCGCGGGTCGTTTTCGAGCACGCCGCGCAGAGCCTCGCGCTTGTCCGCCGGGACCTTTTGCAGCAGCGTCTCCGGGATCGTGACCGCGAGCTTCGCCCCGCTGTCCGGCGCGAAGCCGCCGGTGGCATCAGGTATACAGTCGGCGTAGGGCAGATAGGGCTTGATGTCGAAGATCGGCGTCCCGTCCATCAGATCGGCCCCGGCGACTGTGAGCACCGGGCCGTCCGCGCTCGGCTCAATGCCGAGCAGCTTTACGCAGCTCAGCCCCAGGGCGTTGGGCCGAAACGGCGAGCGCGTGGCAAACACGCCCATGCGCTCGTTGCCGCCGAGGCGCGGCGGGCGCACGGTCGGCCGCCAGTTCTCGCGGAGATTGGCTGAAAACTGCCAGATCAGCCAGATGTGGGAAAAACCCTCGAGCCCGCGCAGGGCGTCGGCATTGCGGTATGCCGGTTCAAACACGATGCGCGCCGTCAGGCTCCCGACCACTTTGTCTCCACGTCCGCCAGCGGCGGACGTAAGCGGGCAATAGCCCGCAACTGACGCACAACGTGCGTCAGTTGGAGACGACGTTGCAACGGTATCCCCAAAAAACACAGAGTATTCTGCGTTTTTTATGCGAAACAGCGTTTCGCATGCGCGCATTTCATGCGCGCGGGGATTTAGTTATGGATTCAGATACGATATGGCCAGCATCGGCAGGCCGTTGTTGAGCATGTGTACGAAAATCACGCCCCAGATGCTGTCGCAGCGCTCGTAGCAGCGCACCAGGATCAGCGAGGCCGGGATATATTGCAGCAGATACAGCAGCTGCATCGGATCGAAAAGCGCCGACTGCCACACGTGGTAGAGCGAGAACAGCAGTACGCTGACGATATACGCGAGCGCGCGGTTTTTCCGCCGCAGAGAGCCGAAGATCGCGCCGCGGAAGATGCACTCCTCGACAAAAGGCGCCAGAAAAGTGCCCGCGGCCGCGATCGGGCCGAGCTCCGTTGTGGCCATGGCGTAGACCGCGTCATTGTTTTCGTTCTGTGTGAGACCGACGCGCTCAAAGAGTCCCGTCACGAGGAGACTGCTGATAAACAGCAGTGCAAAGCTCCGGCCGACTTCAATACAGACCACCGGGGCATTGTCGCACAGCGTGTCGAAATCGCGCCGCAGAAAGCCGAACTGTACCGCCACCATATAGAGCGCGCCGATCCCATAGACCAGAAGGTTGATCTGCCCGAGCGTCAGCGTGCCGCGCTGGTAAAGCGCGGTTCCGAGCAGCGGCAGGCCGAACACATGGATTGGCAGCCACAGCAGGGCCAGCAGCGTCTCGCGCCGCGTCATCCGGCTTTCCATCAGGCCCTCGCCTTCTTCTGCAGGGTATAGAGGAGGTTCAGCGCCTCGAGGGGCGTTATCGTGTTCAGATCGAGCGCGAGGAGCTGCTCGCGCACCTCGTCGGTGCCGACGTCTCCAAGGCTGATCTGCTCGTCCGCTGCCGCCTTGCCGACGGACGCCGCCGGGGCAATGCCGCCGCGCTCAAGCTCTTTTAAGTAGCCCTTGGCCTTGCCGATCACGGCGTCGGGCAGCCCGGCCAGCTTCGCGACCTCGATGCCGTAGCTGTCGTCGGCGGCGCCGCGCACGATCTTGCGCAGGAAGACCAGCGTGCCGCCCTGCTTTTTGGCCGTGATGTTGTAGTTGCGCACACCGCCGATCTCGCCCTCGAGGGCCGAGAGCTCGTGGTAGTGCGTGGCGAACATCGTTTTTGCGCCGAGCTTGCGCTTGTCGGCGCAGAATTCGAGCACCGCGCGGGCGATCGCCATGCCGTCATAGGTCGAGGTGCCGCGGCCGATCTCGTCGAGGATCAGCAGCGAGGCCGGCGTGGCGTGCTGCAATATGTTCGCCATCTCGTTCATCTCGACCATAAAGGTCGACTGACCCGAGGCGAGGTCGTCCGAGGCGCCGATGCGCGTAAACACGCGGTCGACAATGCCGATCGTGGCGCTTTTCGCCGGGACGAAGGAGCCGATCTGCGCCATCAGCACGATCAGGGCTGTCTGGCGCATATAGGTGGACTTACCGGCCATGTTCGGGCCGGTGACGATCGCGACGCGGTCGTCCTTGTCATTCAAGAAGGTGTCGTTCGGGACGAAGAGCACGTCTTTGAGCGTCTGCTCGACCACCGGGTGGCGGCCGTCGACGATGCGCAGCTCGCGCGAGGCGTCGATCTCGGGCATTGTGTAAGCGTTGCGCACCGCGACCTCGGCAAAGGAGCAGAGCACGTCGAGCTGGGCGACGAGATCGGCCGTCGCCTGTATGCGGTCGACCTGCGCTGCGACGCGCTCGCGCAGCTCGTTGAAGAGCTGATATTCGAGCTCGTTGATGCGCTCGCGGGCCGTCAGCAGCTCGTTTTCGAGATCCTTGAGCTCACCGGTGAAGTAGCGCTCGTTCGAGACGAGGGTCTGCTTGCGGATATAGTCCTCGGGCACATTCTCGACGCCCGCGGACTTCGGAATGTCGATAAAATAGCCGAAGACCTTGTTATAGCCGACCTTGAGCTTCTTGATGCCGGTGCGCTCGCGCTCACGCGCCTCAAGGTCCTGGAGCATCTGCGCGCCGTTATCGCGCACCGAACGCAGGTGGTCGACCTCCTCGGAATAGCCGTCGCGGAGGATGCCGCCCTCGCGCACCGAGAAGGGCGGCTCCTCGCAGAGCGCCCAGTCGATCGCGGAAAAGACGTCCGTGAGCGGGTCCATGGCCGCAATCTCGCGCAGCGCCTGGCTGTGGAAGCCGCCGAGCTGCTCCACAAGGCGCGGCAGCACCGCGATGCAGGCCGCGAGCGAGCGCAGATCGCGCCCCCCGGCCGTGCCGTAGACCGCGCGGCTGACGAGACGGCGCATATCGCTGATCTCGCGCAGCGCCAATATCAGCTCGCCGCGGCGCACGTTGTCGCGCACGAGCTCGTCCACGGCGGAAAGGCGGCGCTTGATCGCCACGACCGACAGCAGCGGCCGCTCGACCCAGGCGCGCAGCATGCGCGCGCCCATCGGGGTCCGGGTCTTGTCCAGCACCCAGAGCAGCGTCCCGCGCTTCTCTCCGCTGCGCAGCGACTCGGTCAGCTCGAGATTGCGGCGCGTCGTCCAGTCGAGCTCCATATAGCGCCCGCCGTAGAACACCTCGAGGCGGTTGATGTAGCTGATGTCGAATTTCTGCGTGTCGATGATATAGCGCAGCAGCGCCCCGGCGGCGCAGACAGCCGCGGGCGTGTCGCCGAGTCCGGCCTGGTCGACGTCCTCATATTCAAACTGGCGGCACAGCAGGGCGCAGGCGTGCATATAGTCGAAGTCGCCGGCCGTCTCGGCCATGGCGTTGAGCTTTTTTGAAAGGAACTCGCGCAGCGGCTCGCTCGCGGCGGCGCCGACAGAGAGCACGGCCTCGCGCGGGGCGAAGCGGCCGAGCTCGTTGACGATGTGGGTCACGGTGTCGTTTTCAAAGGCCGCACAGCAGAATTCGCCGGTCGAGACGTCGCAGAAGGCCACGCCGCCCGCCGTCTCGTCGAGATAGATCGCGGCGATGTAGTTCGAGCGCCCCTCCTCGAGCATCGAACTCTCGGTCACGGTGCCGGGCGTGATGATGCGGATCACGTCGCGCTGCACAAGCCCCTTGGCCAGCGCCGGGTCCTCCATCTGCTCGCAGATGGCGACCTTGTAGCCCTTGGCGATCAGCCGCGCGATATAGGTCTCGGCGCTGTGGTAGGGCACGCCGCACATCGGCAGGCGCTCGTCCGGGTCCTCGACGTTGCGGTCGCGCGTCGTCAGCGCGAGATCGAGCTCGCGCGAGGCGATCTTGGCGTCCTCGTCGAAGAGCTCGTAAAAATCGCCCAGACGGTAAAAGAGCAGACAGTCTTTGTACTGCTCCTTGATCTCAAAATACTGCCGCTTCATCGGCGTCAATTCAGCCATGGATCTTCTCGCTTTCTGAAAGATGAATATGGGTCTGTAAAAAGGTCGGTTCTGATCGTAGGGAGGGATGCCCTCATCCCTCCGTGTAAACCGTATAACCAGCACGGAGGCATTCGCGGCAAGGCGGCCTGCCTCCCGGCTACGGCTTGGCTCGCCCCCGCCGCAAGGCGAGGGGAGAGCTGGCGCGGCAGCGCCTGAGAGGGGCTCTCGTTGACGCAGCACCCCTCTCCGTCACTTCGTGACACCTCTCCCCGAGACGCCGCTTCGCGGCTGGGGCGAGGCAAGGGGCGATCTCCGCAGATTTTTGCCCGGGAAACGCATTCGCGGCAAGGCGGCCTGCCTCCCTACGACAGAATAAACTATTTTATTACCCGAGTGTTTCCAGCGTGGGCTGTGCGTATTGCACCAGCCCCAGAAGCTGGGCATAGAGCGCGGCGAGCACGTCCCCGGCGCCCTCGCGCGGCAGCAGCTGATAGCACTCGGCGGTCACGCTGTTGTCCGAGCTGTCGGCGAGGAATTTGAGCGTGCCGTTCGTCAGATTCAGCGTATTGAGCGTGTCGAGAACGCTGTCATACGCCGCCGCGTCGCAGGACGCGAGGCTCCAGACGGCGCCGATGACATAGCGCCCGTCAAAAATCCAATCGCTCGTGATGCTGCCGCCGTCCTCGACCGGGCAGACGGATTCCACGATATACTGCCCGTCGTATTCGCCATAATCGCTATAGTCGATGCCTTCGGTCGCCAACACATCCATAAAGGCCCGGGCATTGGCGCGTGCGTCTTCCGGCGTGCCGGACTCGGTCCCAAGGGCGAACGGAACCGGCGCAAAGCCCTCAGTCGTACCGCGTGTGTCAAAGGGGCGCAGCGTCTCATAGGCGTCCTCGGCGCGCTGCACGAGCGTGTCCAGCAGATCGGCGCAGATCTCTTCGGCCGCGCCGCTATCAAGCAGGGCGTCGGCGGCGACAAGCACCGTGTTGTCGGAGAAATCGGCGGCGTAGCGCGCGAGATACCAGTCGGTATTCAGACCGTTGAGCGCCGCGAGCACGGCGGCGCGATCCTGACTGTCAAACGCGATCAGCCGGCGCAGCCGCGCGTGGACGGCGTCCGCGGTGAAGTACCAGTCGCTCTCGAGCCGGCCCGCTGCGCCGTCTGGGCCGCCGGGACAGGTGACGGCCAGGGCGTAAGCGCTGCCGTCATACGGTGTGATCTCGCCGTGGGCAAAGCCCTGGGAATCCAGAAGCGCGGCAAATTGCGCGGCGTTTGTGTATGCGCTGCCCGCGTCCTCTGCCCCGGCGGAGACTGCCGGAACGAGCAGCAGCGCGAGCACGAGCAGGGCTGCGATCAGCGGCCTCTTCATTCTGTGATTTCTCCATACAGGGCCCAGGTGGAGCTCGCGGTGATCTTCACGTCGGCAAAAGTGCCCACAAGCGAGGGATCGCCCTTGAGATGCACAAGGCGGCCGCCGTCGGTGCGGCTCGAGAGATTGTACTCGTCGCGGCCGGTCTCACCGTCGATCAGTACGCGCACAGTCTGTCCCTCGTACGCCGCGTGCTTCTCGAGTGAGATGCTGTTGGCAAGCGCGGTCAGCGCGTCGAAGTGGACCTGCTTTTCCTCGCGCGTGTAGGGGTCGGGCATCGAGGCCGCGGGCGTGCCGACGCGCTTGGAGTAGATGAAGGTAAACATCGCGTCGTAGCGCACCTGCTCGCACAGGCGCAGCGTGTCGTTGAACTGTTCCTCGGTCTCGCCGGGGAAGCCGACGATGATGTCGGTCGTCAGCACAAGGTCGGGCATGTACTGCCGCGCAAGCGCGACCTGGCGCAGATATTTGGCGCTGTCATAGCCGCGGTTCATGCGCTTTAAGATCTCGTCGCTGCCGGACTGCACCGGCAGGTGCAGCTGGTGGCAGCACTTCTCGCACGCGGCCATGGTCTGAAAGAGCTTTTCGGAGGCGTCCTTCGGGTGGCTCGTCATAAAGCGGATGCGAAAATCGCCGGGGATGTCGTTCACCATCGCAATCAGATCGGCAAAATCGACCGGCTCGGGCAGGTCCTTGCCGTAGGAGTTGACGTTCTGCCCGAGCAGCGTGATGTCCTTGTAGCCCGCGGCCACAAGCTCGCGTGCCTCGCGCAGAATGTCCTCGGGCAGGCGCGAGCGCTCACGCCCGCGCACATAGGGGACAACGCAGTAGGTGCAGAAGTTGTTGCAGCCGTACATGATCGAAAGCCAGGCCTTCACCTTGCCGTCGCGCCGCACGGGGATGCCCTCGGCCACGGCGCCGTCGGACGGAGCGGTGGCAAAGACGCGCCTGTGCTTCGTCTGCACCCGATCGAGCAGCTCGGGGAAGCGCCAGAGCTCATGCGGGCCGAAGACCAGATCGACCACGGGGTAGGAGTGCTTGATCTTGTCAGCCATGTGCTGCTGCTGCACCATGCAGCCGCAGACGCACACCAGCTGGCCGGGGCGGGCCTTTTTCGAGTGGTTGAGCGCGCCGACGTTGCCCAGCACGCGCATCTCGGCGTGCTCGCGCACGGCGCAGGTGTTGACGACGATCACGTCGGCCTGAAATTCGTCCTGCGTGAAGCCGTAGCCCATTAAGGCAAGATAGCCGCGCAGCTTTTCGCTGTCGGCCTCGTTCTGCTGGCAGCCGTAGGTGTCCACCATCGCGAGCGGGCGCTGCCCGTCGGCCGTGACGCGCTCCATCACGCGCGCGCAGATCTCCTCCTGACGCTTCAGTTCCTCGGGCGCGATAACCTGTCGTTCTCTCATAGTGACGCAATTCCTTTGTAATAGATAATAATAGATAATAATAGTATATTTTATCATAAAACGCCTGTTTGTCAATTGCGCGATCGGAGGGAAAGAGTATTGACATTTTCGGAAAATTGCGGTATGTTGCTCATAGTACCCTTATTTCAGAATGGGCAAAAATCACCTGAATCTGCGAGGAAGAATTTATGAAAAAATCGCTGTTTACGCCCGGCTGCACCGAGCTTGCCGGCAACCACACCGATCATCAGCACGGGCGCATCCTGGCCTCCGGCGTCGATCTGGGGCTCCACGCCGTCTGCGAGGCGAACGACAGCAAAATCTTCCGTGTTCGCTCGGACGGCTTCGAGCCCTTTGAGCTCCGGCTTGACCATCTGACGGTCCGGCCGGCGGAATTCGGCACGCCGAAGGCCCTCGTGCGCGGTGTGGCCGCCGCCTTTGCCGAGCTCGGGATCACACTCGGCGGCGTCAATGCCGAAATCCGCAGCACGCTGCCCGCGGGCTCGGGGCTCAGCTCCTCGGCGGCCTTTGCGGTGCTGATCGGGAAGATCTTCAGCGAGCTGTTCAACAACAGCGGTATCGACGCGCTTGTGATCGCCCGCGCTGCCCAGTCGGCCGAAAACCAGTTTTTCGGCAAGCCCTGCGGGTTGATGGGGCAGCTCGCCTGCTCGCTCGGCCACACGGTGTACGCCGACTTCAAAACCAATGAGATCGAGAGTGTCAAGGCCGATTTTGCCACGATGGGGCTGACGCTCTGCCTGTCCAACACCGGCGGCAGCCACGCCGGGCTGGACAGCTCCTATGCGCGCATCCCCGCGGACATGGTCTATATCGCCAATCTCTTTGACAAGGGCGTCCTCGGCGACGTCGACCCGAAGGACTTTTACAAGAAGGGCTGGGACCCGGCAAACCGCCCGGTGCGCCGCGCCATGCACTTCTTTGGCGAGAACGAGCGCGTGCCCAAAATGCGCGACGCTCTCAAGGCCGGGGACGGCGAGGCGTATATGCGCTTGATGAACGAATCCGGCCGCTCGTCCGAAAACCTGCTCAACAACATTGTCACCAGTGCCACCGGCGACACCAAGCTGCTCCAGGGTCTCGAAAAGAGCGAAAGGCTGCTGCACGGCAAGGGCGCCTGGCGCGTCCACGGCGGCGGTTTTGCCGGCTGCGTGCAGGCGCTGATGCCCACCGACTTCTTCCCGACCTATCAGGAGGAGATGGATAAAGAGTTCGGCCGGGGCAGCTGCCGCGAGATCCGGCTGGTCTGAGGAGGAACGTGTTGTGACGGTATGTAAATACTGCGGCAAGACGATCCCCGACAATGTGCGCTACTGCCCCTACTGCGACAGCATCCGACCGGAGGAGATCAAAGCGCCCGAGCGCGAAACGCGAGAGACAGAGCTCCTACCTGACGAAGTACGAGAGCTTGAGTTCCTCCCGGACGAGGCGCAAGAGCCAGAGCTTCTTCCTGAAGAAGTGCGGCAGATAGAGGCCCTTCCGGACGAAGTGCAAGCGGCAGAGGCCATTCCTGAAGAAGCACGACAGATAGAAGTCCTTCCGGATGAAGTGCAAGAGGCAGAGGCTGTTCCTGACGAAGTGCGACAGGCAGAGGTACTTCCCGATGAAGCGCAGCAGGCAGAGGCGCTTTCTGACGAAGAGACGGCGGTTTCGGTCGAAGACGCCGCAGAGGACGACGGCTGGCGGCCTTATCGCTACCAGCGCCGGACGAGAAGATCGCGCGCGAACAGCCGCAGACGGCAGCCCGATCAGCAGACGCTGCGGCTGCTGGCGGGATGGCTCGCGGCGCTGATCGTCATCGCCGGCGGCATCTTCTGGTATATCTGGAGCGAGAATGAGACCCAGCCCCAGACAGCCCCGCTGATGGCTGTGATCACGGCGGAGCAGAGATAACAATAATAAACGCAGGTGCATTGACCGCATGTGGCGGAAGTTGCGCCTGCGTTTTTGCCGTGCGCTCGCCGGACGCACTACAAAACACGGCGATCCCGCAGATTGTTGCGAGATCGCCGTGCTTTGCTGTCAAATAAGGACGAATGAACGCCGGAGGCGCCGCGGTCTGCCGGCATAGGCTCAGCGCCCGACGCCGGCGGCTTTCTTGCGCCGGTACAGCATATCGTCCGCCTGCCGGATGTAGGAGACCAGCGGCTCCTTTGCGTCGGTGCAGCAGGCATAGCCCATAGTCATCACCAGCCGGTATGGCTTATCCGCCGACAAGGTCTGCAGAAAAGCGTTCACATCGCGGATAAGCGCGTCGGGATCGACCTCCTTGTCCTTGTCCGGCTGCCAGGAGAGCAGAAACTCGTCGCCGCCGTAGCGCGCCGCGAAGCCGCCGTACTGGCCGATGGTACGCTTCAGGGCCAGGCTGCAGAGAACAAGCGCCTCGTCCCCGACGGTATGGCCGTAGGTATCGTTGATCTTCTTGAAGCTGTTCAGGTCGCCCATGTACAGGTACAGGGGCTTTTTCTCCGACACGTTCCTGACACGGTCGGCCAAATATTCCTCCGCTTTGCGGCGGTTGTTCATGCCGGTCAGCGCGTCGGAATTGATGTTGGCCTCCTGCATGGTGATGAAGATCCCGACAATGACGGCAAAAATGGCCGCGGGAAGGATGGAGGCCTTTGACAGGAAACCGTCCGCCAGGATGAAGACGATGATGATCAGCACCGACATCAGCAAGGTGGCGTTCGCCTTGCGCAGGAACCTTGTTTTTTCCCGAAGGATATTGGCGCAGGCCACCACCGCCACGATCAGCAGATACAGACTGGCCACGGCCAGCGTCGGCAGGTACATCGGCCCGTGAACAAAATATCCCTCGTCGCTGAGTCGGAAGACCAGCCCCGTCCACGAGGTCGTGAAAATCATCAGCGTGGTGAACGCCGCGGGCAGCCACCGCAGCCACAGGCCCGCGCCGGTCTGCAAAGGCTTCAGCTGCAGCCGCTCCACCACAAAGAGAAAGTACGAGGTCGCGCAGTTTGTCACCGTCCAGAGACTGACCGTGCAAATGACCATCACGGCGCTTCTGGGGAGCGTAAGCACATTGTACTCGGTCAGCGTCCACAGGGTGTTGAGAACCAGATATACGATATGTGTGCCGATCAGGGAACAAAACCACGAATATTCACCCTTTCTGGCGATATTGCGGTTTGTATTTGTCATGATAAAAAGGTCCAGCAACAAGAAAGTCAGTTGAAAAACGCTGAACACGAATAAAACATCATTCATCAACAGTATCGCCTTCCTTTTTCTTCAACGGCGAAAAGCAAACGATCCGCGGCAGAATCAAGCTTACTCGATAACAAGCCATATTACCGCTTATTATATTCTCAATTTGAGAAGAACGCAAGCTTTATGGATAAAAACAGAGCGATCATCCGGCAATACAGAAAAGCCGCGGTACGGGCGATAGCGCGAGTCCGCGGCTTTTTCTCTATTTGATTTCCTGCTCCAGTGCGTCAAATTCAGGCGTGGAGAAAAATTCACCCAAAGAGATGTCCAGGCCGTCGCACAGCTTTTTGACCGTAATGATCGACAAGTCCCTGCGACGGCTGTCCATCATACTGTAAACGGTGGACGGTGTCATTCCCGAGCGTGTGGCAAGTTCGTTTGTTTTGATGCCTTTTTCTGCACAAAGCTGCTGAAAACGGTGCACAACCGCATCTTTGACTGTCATGAAATCACCCTGTTCAGTCCCGGAACAATTCCTCTATCGAAACGCCGAGCACCCTGGCCAGCCCGTACAGTTCAATGTCTGTCACGGTGCGCTGCTTATCCTCAATCCGGGAGATTGAGCCGCGACAGATATAGATTGCGTGCGTTTCAAGCCTGTCAGAGAGCGTCTGCTGGCTCATCTTCTGGGCGGTGCGCAGCTTACGAATCTTATCGCCCACCATGTTTTGTGCTTTCCCGTCTATGATTCTTGCCATGATCGTGCGCTCCTTTGTCTTGACTTAGGAC
The DNA here is from genome assembly GCA_900319275.1 of uncultured Eubacteriales bacterium. GTDB lineage: Bacteria > Bacillota > Clostridia > Oscillospirales > Oscillospiraceae > Limivicinus. The sequence goes on along the minus strand of ONNS01000064.1, from coordinate 22,731 downwards.
AAAAGGTAGCGTAAACTACAGGACAAGATTCTTTGTCCTATAACAGGACAAAGAAAAAATAATTCTAAATGGAGCAAGGATATGGACAGCGAAAAGGATTTACTGATTGCCTCCGCGGCGCGGCTGTACAGCATGGGCGTGGATCTGGAGGCGGCGCGCGAGCGGCTGCGGCAGCTGGTCGCGCGGGGCGTCCCGTATGAATCTGACGAGATGCGGCAGGCGTATCTCGACTTCAAAGAGCTCGACCGGCAGTGGAAGGCGCTGGAGAAGCAGCATCTCGAGCTGAGGGAGGAAGTGGTGAAGAAAAAAGAATAGAATGCTGCGTTGACGGCTCTTGTAGAATATGGTAGTCTGTATACATAAAATGAACGCTTGATGACGACCAATCGCTTTTATTGTCCGTTTGGGGTACAGCAGGCCGTCTTTTTCAGGATGGAGATTAGAACATGAATACAAAGCTATATGTAATCGCATTTGTGCTGCTGGCCCTGGCTGCCATTGTAAATCGCCTATTTAACAGCCCTAAAGCAAAAGGAAAGGCGGGAGAAGCATCAGTAGCAAGAATCCTGCATTCTCTGCCGGAGGAATACAAAACCCTGAATGATGTGATCATTCCGCAGGAAAAGGGAACGACACAGATCGACCATATTGTTGTGTCCCCGTATGGTATCTTTGTCATAGAAACAAAAAACTACGGCGGCTGGATATATGGGGCTGAAACCAGCGAATGCTGGAAGCAGACCTTCAGGGCAAAGAAAAACGATTTTCACAGTCCGATCAGGCAAAACTGGGGACATATTCTCGCACTATCCGCTTATTTGCAGTTAGATAAGAGCGTTTTTAAACCGATCATTGTTTTCTCTGATAAAGCAACCTTGAAAGTTACGGCTAAAACGCCGGTTGTCAATCTGCGCACTCTCAAATCGGTCATATTGAACGAAAGACAGCAGATTCTTTCAAGTGCTGACGTGGCTTCCATCTATGAAAAAATCAGCAATGCCAAAATTGTGGGAGCCGATCGCGAAAAAGAACATGTAACCGCCGTAAAAAACAAGATCGCGGAACAGCAAACAGCCATACAAAATGGGAAATGCCCCAAATGCGGAAATGCTCTGGTGCTGCGCCATGGCAAATATGGGGATTTCTACGGATGCGCCAACTATCCGAAATGCAGATTCATACAGAAGATATAAAAAATAGGGAGACGGTTTTCAACGCCTCTCCCCCATTGCTGTGTGCCGGTTTGCATATCTTGCCTCTCGCCGCGGCGGGGAGAGGTGTCACGAAGTGACGGAGAGGGGCCGCGGCGTCGGATGCTGCCGCCTTGCCGCAAATGCCTTTCCCGGGCCTGCTTACGCGACGGCCCGCCAAAAGCGCAGCTGCGGTGTTGCCGGGCCGACTTCATCCGCCACCGGCGGCGTAGGCCCGGCAGCCCCTCTCAGGCGCTGCGCGCCAGCTCTCCCCTCGCCTTGCGGCGGGGGCGAGCCAAGGCCCGCTGTCAACCGTGCAGGATCGGGGGCCGTCTCAACACTGGAAGCGGGGCGTTTTTAGTGGCGAGATTCTGGAGTTGCCGTAGGGGCCGGCCCCCTGGACGGCCCGTGCGAAGAAATCGAAGCATTTGAACTATTATGGGCGAATACGCATTTCTTCGGTGCGTATTCGCCCGTAATTGCAACAAATACATCCATGATGCTGCCGGGCTGTCGAGGGCGCCAGCCCCTACGCTTGTATTTGGGCTTGGTGTCGTTTATACCAACTGCCGTTTATTTTGAGACAACACCATGATGATAACGACTCCTTTTCCAGAAATAATGTCGCTTTACTACAGCCCCTTGGTTGTTGTTGACTAACTAAGCTTGCATCACGTGGCGAACCATCTTTTCCACGTCCTCCGTCATTCCGATCGGCCGGAGGCGAATCGTGGGATGTTCGTTCTGGAACACGACAAACAGTTGATGGGCAAAGCCCTGCCCGATCCAGTCCAGGCCGGTAAAGTCGAGCGTCACTTCCCGGAAACGATCCAAACGGCTGCAAAGCCGTTTTGCCTGCGACCGGGATACAGGGCTTGACTCGAAGTATTGCCGCAGTGGGATCTGCGTCTTTGTGAACCCGCTGTCAGGGTCGGCATACAGGTCAAATACGTCTTTGGCCTCTTTTTTTGAAAAGTTGGAGAGCGTCATCCGCACGACGGTTCCGGTGGTCGGGAGCTCATTGAGAAGCTTGTCGTTTTCAAAGCGGTTGTGCGTGAAAATCAGGCCGGAGGAGAAGATCACGAATTCATCTGCAAGGCGGGAGGAAAAGAAGATCCCTTCTCCGGAATGGTGGACGGAATCTGTTGTGAGTTTTCCCTTGAAGAGCTCACCCACTGCTTCCTCGAGATTCGGCAGCCCGAGATAATCCCGGATCTTTTCAAAGATTCCGATACCGTCGTCTGCAATCTGGACACAGGTATTCAGATAATCCTGCGTTACTGTGATATCAAGATGCACGGCCTGAGAGTGATCGATCACATTGTTGATGATTTCTCCGCAGAGATAGTCCCAGATTCTGCGCACATTGGCAGGATAAGCGGCAAGAAGAGGACGTATATATTGTCCATAGATCGCATCCTCGGAAGCAAAGATCGGATTGTCCCTGTCAAGACGGGTATATTCCGTTCTTGTTGTGAGGACATACTGATCCCGTTTTTGCTTTTGAATGACGCCATCGCGCTCAAGCCGCTCCAGATAACGGTACACAGTCGCCGGGGTCACATCAAAGGCCTCGGCTGTTTTGCGGACAACAGACGATTGCTTTTGTGAAATCTTTTCCAGCAGATAGAGTTTGAGCTGCTCTGCTCTGTTCGCATTCAGGCTCATCAGATCATCTCCCTCCGGAAAAAGTATAGTCAAAGATCAATTTAAAGTCAATAGAAAGTATACTTAATACTAAACAAAAATATACATTTCTTCGCTTAAGTATATTTTCTCGCCTCGGCAGGGGCTGTTGAATCAGAGGCGTGACAGTGCAGGTTGCACGCCGTGATACGCCCCGGCGAAGCGCCGACCAGCAGCAGGGCCATAAGACCGCCTCCTTCTCTATATCCTATAATTTATTCCCTAGGCGGCGAAACGCCGCCACAGAGAAGTTAAAACTTCTCTGTAACTTCTCTGTATACACGCCGTAAGGCGTGTATTGGGAATAAATTGCATTGTAGTCTCCGATCCTTTGCATGAAGACATGCAAAGGATTGGGAAAAACATTGTTTTTCCCAAATCGCTTTCAGCGATTGGAGACGAAAATATAGTTGATTGCAAAAGTCGCCAGCAGGCCCGGTTTAATTCCCCAGAGGAGATTGAATTTGTTTTTGAGGCAGCTTTGCCGCTTCAAAAACTCACCAAGCCGAGCTATGCGAGGCCTCGCGCCATCGTCAAACGAAACTCACTCCATTCCGCTTCCGCTTTTAGGGCGAAAGCTGCATATCCGTTCCTTCCGTTTTCCTCTCAAAATCAAAGCATTGGCTTTGATTTTGCCAAGGAAGAAGGAGGGAGCAGAGCGCAGTTTTCGTCATGCCTGACGGAAACGGAGCGCCGCGAGCTTCTTCTGACGCGAGCGCGAGCAACCAATTGCGAAACGAGTTTCGCAATTGCTTAACCTTTAACTTATTTTTGTTGTCTTAATCTACTTGCTTTCCTGCCGGAATTCCGAAAAATCTTCATAGTCCTCTCGGTTTCCGCCGCGGCGCAGCGTTCGCAGCAGACGACTTTTGTATAACAAATTTTCTCCTGCAAATACTATCCGTGTGAGATAGAAACGCAGGAGGATTTTGCATATGAAAGCAACAGGAATCGTGCGCCGCATCGACGACCTCGGCCGCGTCGTGATCCCCAAGGAGATCCGCCGCAGGCAGCGCCGCCGCGAGGGTGACCCGTCACAGACGACATTGGAAACCTGGCAGAAATTCGGGTTTGCTATGTTGGAACTGGCTAAAAGGATGGGTTGGGATTAGTACATATCGACGGAAAACGCCCATTCTACCGTGCATATTCGAGAGGGGTCAATCGGAAAAACGGGCAATATTCGTCGGAAAACGTGATGCTTCTTGCCATAACTCGCTATGATTTCGTGAATTATTAAATAAAAGTCGCTCAGATTTCGTGATTTTTCGCTTGACCGGGCTACTGTCCCGGCCTTATAATGACCGTAACAGAAGCATGGAGGTGCGGTTATGTATCTGAAACGGAAGATCGACGCGTATCTGACCGCGTGGAAAGCAGACCCGGAACGGAAACCGCTGATCGTGAAGGGCGCGCGGCAGATCGGGAAAACGGAGTCTATCCGGCGGTTCTCTGAGAAGAGATACAAAAGCGTCGTAGAAATCAACTTTGCGCTGGAACCGAAGTATAAGACGATCACCGAGGAAGGCTATGATGTGGAGAGTATCGTAAAGCACATCACGCTGCTTGATCCCTCCAAAGAATTCCTCCCCGGGGAAACGCTGGTTTTCTTTGATGAGCTGCAGGAGTTTCCGGAGATCGCAACCGCATTGAAGGCTTTCTGTCAGGATCGGCGTTACGACGTGATCTGCAGCGGGTCGCTGCTCGGCGTTCATTACCACAGAATACAGAGTATCAGCGTGGGGTATAAGCTCGACTATGACATGGTTTCTCTCGACTTTGAAGAGTTCCTCTGGGCCAAGGGTTACGGAGAAGAGTCGGCCGAAGGCATGCTGGATCACATGAAGAGCCTTGTCCCGTTCAGCGAAAGCGAGATGGCCGTATATCGGCAGCTTTTTCTGGATTACTGCGTGCTCGGCGGGATGCCCGGCGTGGTTCGAAGCTACATCGAAAAAGGGAACTTCGCCGGATCGCTGGCCCTGCAGAGGCAGCTGCTGTTGGACTATGAGGAGGACGTCCGGAAATATGCGGAGGGGCTTGACCAGGCAAAGATCCTCAGCGTTTACCGCCATGTTCCGACGCAGCTTGCCAAGGAGAATAAGAAGTTCCAGTACAGCACGATCTCAAAATCCGCCCGCGCAAGGGAGTACCAGGGCTGTATTGAATGGCTGCAGGATGCGGGCGTGGTGAATATCTGCTATTGCCTGCACTTCCCGGAACTGCCCCTGAAAGGAAATTATGACGAGGCAAAGTTCAAACTCTATTATGCCGATACCGGGCTGTTGGTGGCCTCTCTCGACGAAGAAGCGCAGGAGGACCTCCGAGCAAACAAGAACCTGGGCGTCTACAAGGGTGCGCTATATGAGAACCTGGTTGCAGAGGCCCTGATAAAGCAAGGTCTCGGTCTCTATTATTATAAGCGCGAGGATTCCCAGCTGGAGGAGGATTTCTTCGTCCGCACGGCAGACGAGCTCCTCCCCGTAGAGGTCAAGGCAGGAAACAATAATTCCAAGTCCCTTTCTACCCTGATCCGCGGTGAAAAGTACGCCGACGTAAAGCATGGGATCAAGCTATTGGCCGGGAATATCGGGTTTTCAGATGGAATCTTTAGCTTTCCGTATTATTGCGCTTTTCTTTTGAGAAGATGGTTGAACCATCTCAGTAAAACCGAAACAGGAGAGATCGCGAGACAGGAGGGTCAATAATGACCGAGATGGAAATCATGCAGCACGCCAAGGACTATCTGGACAAGCTGGCAAAGGGCGTCGACCCGCTCACTGGCCGGGAGGTGCCGGAGAATGATATCATCAACAATGTCCGTATTTCCCGCTGCCTGTTTTATGTGTCAGATGTGCTGCGGCAGGTGATTGAAAACGGGGGCGTGATCGGCGCTCCCCCGAAGAAGGGAGAACTTTCGCCCTACGCGCTGCCCTACGAGGAACGCAGCCGCTACACGTTTGATGAGTGGCCGCTCGGCGCCAGCCAAATTGCGCAGCGGCTCAATGAGCGGGTAGATCTGAGCACCATGCAGAAGCTGAAAACCACCAGCATCACCAGGTTTCTGCTTCAGTCCGGGCTGCTCTTTGAAGAAGAGGGCCCCAGTGGCAAAAAGAACAAGAGGCCAACAGAAGCGGGCTGGAAGCTCGGTATTTCCACACAGCAGCGCACCGGGTTAAACGGCGACTATATCGCTGTGGTCTATGATCGGCAGGCCCAGCAGTTTATTCTGGACAACCTGGACGCCATCATCGCCATTAACGCGGCGCCTCTGCATGAAAACCAGGGCAAGCCTTGGGAGCCAGAGGAGGACGCATATCTGCGGCAGGCAGTTCAGACGGGCGTTGACGTCAAAGAGATGTCCGCTGAACTCAAGCGCACTCGCGCCGCGATCCGCGCGAGACTTGAAAAGCTGGGGCTGACTGAGCAATAAGTGTGAGAGGAAATAACCAGCTCGATCTGCCCGACGATCGACAAAAGACTTTATCTGCATAACATAATTCCTCCTGCAAATACTATCCGTGACATGAGATAGAAACGCAGGAGGATTTTGCATATGAAAGCAACAGGAATCGTGCGGCGGATCGACGACCTCGGCCGCGTCGTGATCCCTAAGGAGATCCGCCGCAGGCAGCGCCGCCGCGAGGGTGACCCGTCACAGACGACATTGGAAAACTGGCAAAAATTCAGCTTTTCTATGTTAGATTTGGCTAAAAGGATGGGGCTGGAGTAGTACATATTGACGGAAAACGCCCGTTCTACCATGCATATTCGAGAGGGGTCATTTCATTACTCGTCAGAAGAATTGTATTATTTTTCTGACGAGTGACAATACCTCCCTTGTAGATTGGTCAGAAATATTGTATAGTTTTGCTGACAAGGTGAGACAATGAGCCATCCTGACTATATGAAACAAATTGTAGAACGCATCGCAGATGCACCGGACAATTCCATTTTTGTTCCGTCTGACTTCCTTGATTTGGCTGAGATGCCCAATGTAAGTAAAGCGCTGTCTCGGTTGGCTCAGCAGGGTATCAATCGAAGATAATCACGCGGAATCTACAATAGGCCTCATTTCAGCGTTCTATTACAATGCTACACGGCACCACAAGTAAGCGAAATCGCTTCTGCAATTGCAAGAAACAATGGATGGGAGATCGCACCGAGTGGTGATACCGCGCTGAATCTACTCGTCTTATCTTCTCAAATGCCTGCTGTTTGGCAATATGTTAGCAGCGGGCCATATCGCAACTATCTCATAGAGAATTGCACTATTTCTTTCAAGCATACAGCCAATCGTTATATTTCAAGCCTTTCATATAAATCAGCTCTTATTGTTCAAGCATTAAAGTGCTTGGGCAGCCATACGTAGATGACAAAACTATTGCTTATCTTTCTTCTGTTCTTAGCTCTTCCGAAAAAGACGCCCTGATATCATAAACTCGTCATTCAACTGTTTGGATTTATCAAGCAATTCAAGAGATTTGCAAATAATGATCTGAGCTACTTAGCCACTTTAAACTACTTGAAAGCTATAAACACTGTTCACTTTCTTTTTCGGCTGACTTGTGCTATTATTGCCTTACTTGGAGGTGTACTTCGTGGGCATTTCAATTGTTGATCCATCTTTGTCTATTGAGAGACTTGTTGAGCAGGCCGAAAGCCAGTTTTTCGACAGAAAAAGTGGCCGACTTGCTGCGCGTGACTTTTCTCACCATCTATCTGCTTTTGCAAACGCTTCTGGCGGATTAATTGTTATTGGCATTGAGGATGATAGAAGAATAACTGGAGTTACTGATGACCAGGAGAACACATTAAGACAAGCTGCATTTGATTTTTTACAGATTCCGCCGGAATACCGTGTCGAAGTTGTTCCCTGTCTTTTAGCGTCTGGAGACGAAGGAAGAATCCTGTTATTCCATATAACGCCGAGCATCAATGAGATTATTAAGACAAAGAACGGTGAGGCTTATCTTCGCGTTGGCGACTCAAGCAGGAAATTGAATGCCGAAATGCTGGCTTCTTTGGAGTACTCAAAAGGAATAAAAAGCTACGAGTCCAAAATAGTTGATGACGCAACCATTGAAGATTTGGATGAGGAGTTAATGCATGAATATTCTCATCTTCTAAACCCAACAGTAGGATCTCCTTTGGAATTATTAAAAGGACGGGGCTTAATCAAAGAGAAGGACGGATTGCTTCGACTAACTGTTGCAGCAATACTACTGTTCGGGAAAAATCCTACGCAGTTCCTTCCTGGTGCAAGAGTCAGATTCCTGCGATATGATGGCACTACCGCTGAAGTTGGTGAGCGGCTTAACCTCATTAAAGATGTTACAATTGAAAGACCATTGCATCTATTACTAACAGAGACTCGTAACCTGTTAGAGTCGCAAATGCGTGAGTTTCAGCATCTTAGCCGTGATGGAACTTTTAAACGCATTCCGGAGTATCCGGCTTTTGCTTGGTTAGAAGGACTGGTCAATGCCGTCGCGCATAGGGACTACTCTTTGCAGGGTGATTATATAAGGATCACAATGTATGATGACAGAATCGAATTTTCCAGTCCAGGCCGTTTGCCAAGTATCGTGACGGTAGATAACATTCAAACAACTCGCTTTTCCAGAAACCCTATGGTAGCACGAGTCCTGAGCGATTTTGGCTGGGTTCGAGAACTCAACGAAGGGGTTAAGAGAATTTATACAGATATGGCATCGTTCTTTTTGGATCCTCCTGTTTTTAGCGAGCCAAACGGAAACACCGTTCTGCTCGTTTTACGAAACAATATTGCAGCGCGCACGATTCGGAGAACACAGAAAGCTGTCTTCAAAACGCAATGGAATACACTTAACCCGCTGGACCAAGAGATAGTGTACCTAATTGCTAATGTTGAAAGATGCACCCCGAGGGTATTAAGTGAGTTAACTAAAAAGTCTCGACCAACCATTACTTCTCACTTGAAGGCGCTTGTTGCAAATAAAGTTGTTATTGAACACAGCACATCGCCGCGAGACCCCACTAAGTACTACACGCTTCCATAAGCTTAGACAAAGTCTTACTTGAAAGTTACTTGAAAGTACTTGAAAGTTTATAATTTCATCTTTGAAAAACAAACATCTCATTTCCTTTTGATTGGGAAATCAAAACTGTAACTGCCGCAGGCAGGGACCGCGACGAAGACGCAAAGTGATTCGAGGGAGTGGGGAGCGAAATCCCCAACAAGTGCCGTGGAAAAAAGCATGAAATGCATTTTTGCTTGGCAAGCTGTGTAATCTGTAAAATAAAAATCCTCCTGCGATGCTATCCGTGTGAGATAGAAACGCAGGAGGATTTTTCAGCGGTCAGGGCAGGCGGATATCGGTCCAGTCAGAGACCTCGCACTCGCCGTCTTTATTATACCCCGCAGCGACGACGCTGCCGTCCGCCCGCAGCCCGATGGTGTGATAATAGCCCGCGGCCACAGCGACAATATCGATCCAACCGGAGACCTCGCACTGGCCGTATTCATTATTTCCAACGGCAACGACCGTTCCATCTGCTCTCAGCCCTACGGTGTGAGTTCTTCCTGCAGCCACATCGACAATTTCGGTCCAGCTGGATGTCTCGCACTGACCGTATTCATTATTTCCCACTGCAACGACCGTTCCGTCTGCTCTCAGCCCCACGGTGTGAGTTCTTCCTGCGGCCACATCGACAATTTCGGTCCAGTCGGAGACCTCGCATCGGCCATCTTTGTTAGATCCCACGGCGACGACGGTACCATCCACCTTCAAACCCACGGTGTGCAAGCCATTCGCAGCTACATTAACGATGCCCGACCAGCCGGAGACTTCGCATTGGCCATCTGTGTTAGATCCCACGGCGACGACTCTTCCTTCCGTATTCAGTCCGACAGTGTGATGCCAGCCCGCGGACACAGCAACAATATCGGTCCAGCCGGAGACCTCACACTGACCGTATTCATTATACCCCACAGCGACGACGCTGCCGTCCGCCTTCAGTCCGACGGTATGCCCGAAAGCCGCGGCCACGGCGACGATATCTCTCCAGCCGGAGACCTCGCACCGGCCGTCTTCGTTATCTCCCACGGCGACGACGCTGCCGTCCGCTATCAGCCCTACGGTTTGAAGCCCGCCTGCAGCTATCGTCTTTTTTCTCAATTCAATACGCAGCGAGTGCAGTCTTTCCTGCGCATCTCTCGCCTCGTTCACACGTGCGACGCTGTCGCGATAATCACCCAGCGCCGTAAACGCCGCGATCGCGCGTGTATATTCCTTTGCCTCGAGCAATGCCTCCGCACGGGCGTATTGTTCCGTGCGCGCCTCTTCCGCTCTCGCGGCGCTATCCTGGTAATCTCCCAAGGCCGTAAACGCCGCGATCGCGCCGTTGTAGTCCTTCGCCTCGAGCAAGGCCTCCGCCTGTGCGTACTGCGCCGCATTCGTAGCTTTGGTCACCCGTGTGGTGCTGTCGCGGAAATCTCCCAGCGCCGTAAACCAACGGATCGCTTCGCCGTAGTCCTTCACTTCGAGCAGGGACTCCGCCCGGGCATAGGCCCGCTCCCGGATCGGCGTCGCGATCTCCGTCTCATAAAGCGCGGCAAAGTTCCCGGTTTTGACCGTGAAGAGATAGCTCGTCGCGGGCTGATCCTCCCGCGTGAGATAGAAGCTGACCTCGCCGTCCTCGGCGCAGAACGCTGTGGCAACGGGGTTCTCCTGCGGCTCTCTGCCTTCAAAATGCAGGACGCTTTGCGTCTGATCCTCCCAGATTTCCACGCAGTCCCCGCCGCTGGCCATTTCGCCGTAGAGCTGCGTCTTGCTCCCGTCCGCGGCCTTCATCTGCACGGAGAATGCAATGGAGGATTGATCGCCGTTTTTGACGAGATCTGTGCCGTTTTCATAGAGAAAGATCGAAACGATCTGCGCGTCCACACGGATCTCGGCCTCCAGCACGCCGTCCGTTACGCTTTTGCTGCTGTAGCTGCCGTTCAACCTCTTGGCGGTACCGATATAGTATTCCTCGGTCGGATCGTTGAAAGCGTCGAGATAATACGCTTTTTCCCACACCACCGTGCCAAGGCTGGCGCCGCCGCTGTTTTCGCAGGCGCACAGGCCAAGGCAGAGAATGACGAGCAGCAGGAGGGAAACCACCTTTTTCATGTTGCCCCTTCTTTCCTGTTTTTTCATGTTTTCAGCATAGCATAATCGACGGGAAAACACAAAGTATATTTTTTCGAACTGCCGCGACAGACAGCGTACGCATATCTGCCGCCCGTGCATAACATATTTCCTCCTGCAAATACTATCTGAGACATGAGATAGAAACGCAGGAGGATTTTGCATATGAAAGCAACTGGAATCGTGCGGCGGATCGACGACCTGGGCCGCGTCGTGATCCCGAAGGAGATCCGCCGCACCATGCGTATCCGCGAGGGTGACCCGCTGGAGATTTTCACCGACAAAGAGGGCGAGCTGATTTTCAAGAAATACTCCCCGGTGGGGGAGCTGTCGGATTTCGCGGCGCAGATCTGCGACAGTCTGCGGCGCAGCACGGACGAGATGGCCGCGGTGTGCGACCGGGACTCGATCATTGCGGTGTCGGGCGGCGGGAAGCGCGAGCTGCTGGAAAAGCCCATCAGCGCGCAGCTGTGCGAGATCATGGACAACCGTTCGATCTACCGCCAGGAGAGCGGCGGCAGCAGTCTGCCGGCGTCTGAGGGTGACGAGAAATTCTGCCTGTCGGTGGCCGCGCCGGTTATCAGCGAGGGGGACGTGCTCGGCTGCGTGATGTTCCTCACGCCGCGCAACAGCCCGCCGGGCGGCGAGGTGGAGTACAAGCTGGCCCAGACCTGCGCCAGCTTCCTCGGCAAGCAGATGGAGAGCTAATTCAAACTGTTCAGTCCCCTAAGAGGGGCTGAACAGTTTGAAGGGGTTTCAGCTTGCTGCGCGCACTCGCGTCGTCAAACGAAACTCGCTCCATTTCGCTCTCCCGGTTGCGAAGAGCCGGAAGAGCTGCATATCCGCTCCTTCCGTTTTCCTCACAAATGCAAAGCGCCGAACGCTTTGCATTTGAAAGGACGAGCAGCGCAGTGAACGAGCTTTTGCGTGTTAAACGCAGAAGCGAGCGATACGGAGCTTGTGAGGACGTCGCTCGCACACTGGCAAGCTGCAAAGAGTATTTTTCGAGGCACTACCACAGGCATAAGTTCGCGTAGCCAAATCAAGATTTGGACGCTCACTTAATGTCCCCGAAAAATACAATATTAAATTCATTTTTTCGCCTTCCGAGGCGAAAAATCAGAAGGGTTTCCCCTCTGAACTCCCCATAATCAAACAACGAATTGTTTAGCGCAAAAAAGGGGCCGGTGAAAACAAACGTTTTCACCGGCCACAGCCGTAAAGATTTACTTATTCGTTCACGTACTTGTGCAGCGTTTTGCGCACGGCGCCGGGGCCGGCGATCAGCTCGACAAAGTAGCGGCAGACCAGCTTGGAAAGTCCGGTTTCGATCAGGTCGACGCCGAAGATGCCCTTGTTGTGCAGGAGCTCGGCGAGCTTGGCCTCGGCCTCGTCCGCCGTCAGGGCGTCGCCCAGATGGATGTCGGCCAGGTAAGCCTGCGAGGAGGCCAGCAGCGGGTCGGGGGACGGCTCGAAGGCCTTGCCCTCGTCATCGACGGCCATCAGATAGCGCAGCCAGCCGGCGTACACCAGCGGGATCAGCTTGAGCTCAGCCACGTCCAGCGTGTCGCTGGCGAGATAGGCCTTGATGGTCTCACCAAAGCGAATCGGCAGCTTCTGCGAGGTGTCGGTCGCGATGCGCTGCGGCGTGTCGGGCATGAAGGGGTTCGGGATGCGGACGTTGACAACGGTGTCAATGAAGTCTTTCGGCTTGATGATGCCGGGGTCGGTGACGACGGGCAGGCCCTCGACATAGCCGATGCGCTCGACCAGCTTGTGCAGGTCCTCGTCCTTCATCTCGGCGCTGATGCGCTGGAAGCCCAGCAGGCAGCCGTAGACGGCCAGCGAGGTGTGCAGCGGGTTGAGGCAGGTGCAGACCTTCATGCGCTCGACCTTGTCGACGGTCTCGCGCGCGGTGAAGTAGAAGCCGCACTTCTCCAGCGGCGGACGGCCATTGGGGAAATCGTCCTGGAAGACCAGATATTCGCTCTCCTCGGCGTTGACGAAGGGGGCCGTGACGGTGCCGCGGGCGTTGACCGTGGGGGCAAAGCCTTCGAGACCGTCCTGCTCGAGGATCGCGCCGACGGAGCGGTCGGGGCTCGGCGTGATCTTGTCGATCATGGTCCACGGGAAGGAGACCTTCTTCGGATCTTCGATATAGTCGACAAAGCCCTGCGGCACAAAGCCGTTCTTGCACCAGGTCTCGGCAAAGCAGACCATGGCGGCCTTGAGCTTGTCGCCGTTGTGCGAGCAGTTGTCGGTGCTGACCATGGCGATCGGCAGGGCGCCGGCGTTGTAGCGCTGCAGCAGCAGCCAGGCCACGCGGCCCATATAGGTCAGGCAGTTTTCGGGGCCGTTCGAAAGATCGGTGACCACGTCGGGCTGCAGCTCGCCCTTGCCGTCGACCAGAGAATAGCCCTTCTCGGTGATCGTGAAGGTGACCATCTGCAGGCTGGGGGCGCGGAAGATCTCGGCCAGGCGCTCTTCGCCGCCGTAGAGATAGCAGCTCTCGGCCACGGAACCGACGACCGTCTTCTCGACGCCGCCGTCGGCCTTGAGCGTGACGACGACGGAGTAGCCGTCGTGCACGGCTTCGCCCTTCTTCTTGCGCTCGACGGCGATGATGCCGGTTTTCAGAATGCCCTCGTTCAGCAGGCGCTGGGCGCCGGCGGCGTGCAGAGCCTTGAAGATGTTGCCGGCGCCGAAGTGAACCCAGGTGGGGTAGGCCTTCGTGGCGGCGATCATCTCGGCGCGGTCATACTGCGGCAGCTGATAGCCCTTTTCTTCCCATGCGGCGCGGTCGCGCAGACCGACTTCACTCAGATCCAGCTTGCTCATTGCTGTGCCTCCTTATCCATCAGATCCCAGGCGCCCAGCATGTACATGATGCCGAGTGCGCGGTCATACAGGCCGTAGCCCGGGCGGACGTTGCCGGGCTTCTCGTCCCAGAGGTGACGGCCATGGTCGGGGCGGATATAGCCCTCGTAGCCGCAGTCGTGATAGGCGCGCAGAATGTCGAGGATGCCGGTGTCGCCGTCGCAGTCGCGGTGGCTGGCCTCGGAGAAGTCGCCGTTCGGGAAGTGCTTGACGTTGCGGATGTGGGCAAAGGCGATGCGGTCGCAGTGCTTGCGCACAATGTCGGCCACGTTGTTGTTCGGGTCGGCGTTCAGGCTGCCGGAGCAGAGCGTCAGGCAGTTGTAGGGGTCGTCCACCATCGAAAGGAAGCGGTCGATGTTCTCGGCGTTCGTCAGCAGGCGGGGCAGACCGAAGATATCCCAGGGGGGATCGTCCATGTGGACGGCCATCTTGATGTCGCACTCGTGGCAGACGGGCATGATCGCCTCGAGGAAATACTTGAAGTTGGCCCAGAGCTTTTCCTTGGTGACGGGCTTGTAGGCCTCGAACAGCTCATCGAGCTTGGCCATGCGCTCGGGCTCCCAGCCGGGGAAGGTCATGTGGTACTTCTCGGTGAAGCTCATGACGTAGTCGGCCATCTCACGCGGGTCGTCCTGGATCATGTCCTTCTGGTAGTAGAGCGCGGTCGAGCCGTCGCCCACCGGGTGGAACAGGTCGGAGCGGGTCCAGTCGAAGACCGGCATGAAGTTGTAGCAGATGACCTTCACGCCGAAGGGCTTGAGGTTGCGGATGGTCTGGATGTAGTTTTCGATGTACTTGTCGCGCGTGGGGAGACCGATCTTGATGTCGTCATGGACGTTGACGCTCTCGACTACGTCGGCGTTGAAGCCGGCGGCGCGGATCTGCTCGACGACCGGGGCGATCTCCTCCGGCTGCCAGATCTCGCCGGGCATCTTGTTGTGCAGGGCCCAGACGATGGTCTGCACGCCGGGGATCTGCCGGATATCGCTCAGAGAAATTTTGTCGTTGCCTTCGCCGTACCAGCGAAAGCCCATCTGCATTGGCATGATAAACTCCTCCTAATACTGTATTTATCGTATGCGTAATCTTATTTTAGTGTATATAACGTAAAAAAGCAAGGCTCTTTCACGGCTGATTTCCCGACGCGGAGGACCTTTTCCGATAAAAGTTAGGGAACTGCCGCCCTGTTTTGAAGTTTTTTCACGCAGGGTTCACGAATTGTTGAAACATTTTATTCAATTCGTGGTATGATAACAGCATCCTAAGTTTTTCGAGGAGGGAACGATATGGAAATCAACCTGGAAGCCATCGACGCCGTGCGCGAGCGTACCGGCTGCAGCTATAGCGACGCAAAGGCCGCGCTCGAGGCGAGCGGCGGCAGCGTGGTGGACGCGATCATCTATCTCGAACAGCGCTCTGACAAGGGCAGCGAGCTGCTCGAAAAGGTCAAGGCCGCTGTCAAAGAGGGCAACGTCAACAAGATCCGCCTGAAACGCGGCGACGAGGTGCTGCTGACCGTGCCTGTCACGGTGGGCATCGGCGTCGGCGTCGTGGGTCTGGCCGCCCTGCCCTGGTGGGGCCTGCTGGCCGCCGCCGCGGCTGCCGTGGGTTTTGACTGCAAGTTCGAGCTTTTGAAGGCCGACGGCAGCGTCACGGTCTTCTCTCTCCCCGGCAAGAGCGAGAAAAAGTCCGACGACGACAAAAAGCCCTGGGACTGATACTGTTTTCTAATTAAAAGTAGACACTTTTAATTAGAAAGGCGCCGCTAAACGCGTCGCCCATCTGTGTAAAAACACAGATGACGTCTCATACAGACTCCGACGCGCTATCGCGCTATTAAAAGTAGACTTTGTCTACTTTTAATCGGAGTCTAGTATGAGGGACGGCTGAAACCGTATGAAAACAGCAGGCATGCTGCGGCGTGCCTGCTGTTTTCATACCGGACAGATGCTCTGCTGTCCGCGGTTATTGTAAATTTGAATGGCATTTCAAGCCTTTTATCAGAGGTCGGTATCAATTCTCGCGCAGCCGGCGCCGATCCTTGCCGCCGCGCTGATAAAAGGCCGCCTTGGCCGCGTACATACGTTTGTCAGATGCCTTTGCCAGCGCAAAGGGGG
Organism: uncultured Eubacteriales bacterium; assembly: GCA_900319275.1. Classification (GTDB taxonomy): domain Bacteria; phylum Bacillota; class Clostridia; order Oscillospirales; family Oscillospiraceae; genus Limivicinus. Next base: position 6,690 of record ONNS01000064.1, on the reverse strand, counting down.
TAATATCCTCGAGCTCCTCCGCACGGGCGCTCCCGCAGGAAATACTCAGCTCCATGCTGTTGCGCTGCGTCCACAGCCGGGCACTTTCCCTGAGATTATCCAGCGTTTGTTCCAGCTGCTCCCGATCCATATAGGTCAGCGCTGCAAATTCATCGCCGCCGATGCGGTAAACCGTGCCGCGGCTGCCGAAGCAATCCGCGATCAGGCGGGCCGCGCCGCGAATCAGGGTATCCCCGGCGTCATGCCCGAGCTCGTCATTGATCGCCTTCAGACCGTTGATGTCCATGGTGACATAGACCAGCTGCCGCAGCTCGGGGCTTTTCTCCAGCCGGGCCATCTCCGCTTCGTAGGCCCTTCGGTTTTCAAGGCCGGTCAGACCGTCCAGGTTTGCGTTTCTCCGCTCGTTTAAAATGTTCATCGTCATATTCCGGATGACCAGCACCAGGATCACGCCGGCCATGAGGAGATAGACGAACACTGTCAGCATTGTCGTCGGCACACCCGCGTTGACATGGGCAATATCCTGCAGGATGCCGATGGAATAAGGCCCTGACGTTTTCAGCACACAGTAGGAGGGCTTTCCCGCAACATTTGCCTGAAACATCTTCGCGTCGCCTGTCCGGCCGATGCCCAGATCGGGGAGCGACTGCCCCACAACGCCCGGCTGAGACGCCCCGAGGATCACCCCGGTCTGTGCGTCCGCCGCTATAATGTCCAGCCCGTCATAGGTGGGCATGCTGGCAATGACCTCGTTGATTTCGTTGGCTTGCAGCTCTTCCAGCAGACGCAGCGGCTCAATACCGACCTGCACCATGCGCGCCCCGGTGTCGCTCCAGCAGATCGCGTACATCATGGCCTTGCCCTCGGCCGTGTTCGGTGTGACATCCTGGCACATGGCAAGGGTCTTGTCTGTCAGCATGGGCTTGAACCAGCCCATCTGTTCGCCCGAATCGAAGGAGTACCCGTAATAAATGGGCACGGTGCCGGAATAGATCGTGCCGCCTTCGTCAAAGAGGTGGATTTCGTCGATGGACATCAGCGCCGCGATATGGCGCAGTTCCTCAATGTTCGTCTCCACCGACTCGACATGATCGACGATGTAGGAAACCGCTTTGGCCTTGGTGATGTAGTTCTCCTTCAGGGCATCCACCAGCGCCTGGGTCTTCCGCTCGTTGCTTTTGAGTATGCCCTCGATCTGATCCACCATCACCAGCGCTGTCCACTCCGCCCGCTCCCGGTTGCCGCTCACGAGGAATAAAAACTCCAGGGCCAGAAGCACAAGCATCACCAGTGCGATCAGCCCCGCCAACGAAAGCACGCCGATCCGACTTCTTTTATTTCCTGCAGTTTTCAATGCTGTGTCCTCCCCGCCATACGGATTCCTGGATATATACCGTGCTATCTGTTTCCTGACAGGGTACATGGCACCGGGACAACACACCAGGCCTTTGTCACAGGCGTATTTCAAAAAGCGACACTATTTAATTTATCATAGCATGCATCAAAAGGGTTGTAAAGATGAAATTGAATAGCGGCCCGGTGCGTATTTCTCTGCCTGCCGCATTGGCCCACGCCGGGCACCCGGCCCCGTTCATACCTGCAGCGAATACGGCGTAAACGAAATCGCCGCCTTTCAGCGGCAATCCCGCAACGCCCTCGCAAGACCGCCGTAGAGGCAGACCGCCTTGCCGCGAATGCCTTTCCCGGGCCTGCTTACGCGACGGCTTACGCGACGGCCCGCCAAAGGCGCGGCTGCGGAAACGGAACCTTCCCTTCCTCTGCCACCGGCAGCGGGAAGGTCCCGTTTCCCCAGATGCCTCCGCGCCGTCCTGCGACGAAAGGGGGCAAACCGCCGGAAGACAAACCCAAGCCCTCTTGCGTAAATGATAGAATTGTGATAAAATTATGATAGAACCAAAAAGGGAGGGACAGCAATGCTGAATATTCGCCCGGTATCCGATCTTCGGAACAAGTTTCCCGAGATCGAGGAAACCGTTATAAAAAACAGGGAGCCTGTATTCCTTACAAAAAACGGCTATGGGTCTATGGTTGTCATGAGTCTGGAGCAGTACTCTGCTTTGACCGATGGCATTGAGCTCGCGCTGGATGAAGCCGACCGGGCGGCTGCCTTGTCCGATGTGCGCCACACCGGGGAAGAAGTGTTTGACCGGGTGAGGAAGACGCTGTATGGACGAAAAACACTATGAGTTAAAAATCCTGCCGCTCTTCGAAGAGAAGCTGCAGGAAACAGTGGATTATATCGCCCTCCGCCTGCACAATCCGATTGCCGCCGCCGACTTCCTCGATGCGGTAGAGACGGCCATTTACGAGCGCTTAAAAGCGCCGGAGGCCTTCGAGCCGTATCGGTCAAAGAAAGACCGTGAGCAGAACTATTACGCAATTCCGGTGAAGAATTATTTTGTATTTTATGTGGTGATCGGGCATGTGATGGAGGTTCGTACGCTGGTCTACAGCAGGCGCGATCTGTCAAGAATCGTATAACTAAATCCCCGCGCGCATGAAATGCGCGCATGCGAAACGGCATTTCGCATGAAAAACACAGAACGGTCTGTGTTTTTCGGGGATATCGTTGCAACGTCGTCTCCAACTGGCGCACGAAGTGCGTCAGTTGCGGGCTGCCGCCCGCTTACGTCCGCCGCTGGCGGACGTGGAGACAAAGTTATAACGAACGGAGGCCGGAACTGTCCGGCCTCTGTTCTTTCATTTCTGCGGTGCAGATATTCACTTTTTGTCAGAGATTTGACTCGGCGCTGTTTCGCAATTTTATATTATTCTTGAATTTGCGAAACAGATGCTGTACATTCAGGTGGCAAGCAGCATCGACGATCCCGATACTTTCCGGCGCGAGGTCGATCTCTTGCTGAAAATCAAGGATGCCTACCCCAAAATGATTCTTACGCGCACCCGTCAGGAGGCATATCAGTACGAAGGCGTCCAGATCATAGATGTGGCAGATTGGCTGCTGAGGGAACCCACATGAACACTACCATCCGAACGATGAAAGAAACAGACTGGGCGCAGATCCTTGCCATGATGCGGGTGTTTTATGCCTCTCCCGCCGTGTGGAGCAACGGCTCGGAAGAGATTTTTGAGGCGGATTTCCGCGCCTGCGTCGGCGGCAGCCCGTATCTCGAGGGCTATGTTTTTGAAAACGGAGAAGAAATACAGGGCTATGCCATGACAGCAAAGAGCTTCTCCACGGAATTCGGAAAGCCCTGCATCTGGATCGAGGATCTGTATGTGAAGGACGACTACCGGGGCCGGGGGATCGGCAGCCGCTTTCTGAGCTTTATCGAAGGCAGATACCCTGACGCTGTGCTCCGACTGGAGATCGAGGCAGAAAACGAACGGGCGCTGCGTGTATATAAAAGCTGCGGCTTTGACACGCTCCCGTATATGGAAATGAAAAAGTAATTCCAAGGAGCTGTAGCAAAACACAATTTTCACACGATAAATCTGAGTTGAGCGTCGGCCCCTACGGTAATCTGGGGATTTTTACAAAACAATGGGGCTGTAACATCATTTTGCTACAGCCCCTTGAAATTGTATCTGATTACATCTTATACTCAGCGGCGTTGATCACCTGCGTGTCTTTCAGCTTGCCGAAGAAGCCGCCCAGCATGTCGTCAACCATGCCTCCAGGCCCCTCCTGCTCCTGGCCGGAGACCCTGACCATCGCCACATCCTCCGCGATCATATTCACGGCCTCTTCCTGCTCCCTGGAGCAAACCACCAGCGCGCAGTCGGAGATCCGCAGCTTATCCATGATTTCTTCCGGTGTGAGCTCCTCAGAGATCATGACTTTTGCACAGTCTTCGATCCGGACGCCGCCCGGATATTTTTTCAGTACAGCCGGGCCAATCTTGAGCATTGGTCGATCAGAGAGGCAGCCCAAATTGGGATCAATGATCTTCAATTCGTCATAGACACATTCGAGCCCGTCAAAGGCGTCTTCCAGATCTTTGTCGATTTTGACAGTGCCGTCCACATAGAGGTATTCCATCGAGGACAGCGCCTCTCCTTCATGAATGGAGACATCACCCGAGACAAAAAGCTTCGACCCGTATCTTTTGACCGCTTTTGACGTCAGCTCCAGATCGTCGTCGACACGTTTTGTCCCATCCGGGACGCGGAGGATCTCGGCCTCCTCGCTGAACCGGGAGACCAGCTTGTCCAGAAGACTCTCGGCGATTATGATTCTTTGACCGGCAAAGCGGAGGCCCTTTTCCAGCAGCTTCTCCGTATGCAGCCCCAAATCCAGGAAGAACAGATCGCCCGGGCAGTAGTAGAGCGTATTGGCGGCGCGCAGCACGAACAGATCGTCCACTTCGGTATCCCTCTTCAGAATGAACGCGCCGTCCGGGTAATACTCCGTTTTTCCGTTGGCCGTAATATTGGAGAACTGTCCCTGATAGCTTGCGGGCATCAGAAGCTTTCCGTTGACCATGATCCGATAGTAGCTCTTTACCGCGTCCAGGCTCCCGTCGGCGATCGTCAGCTTCCCGTTGACCAGCAGGAAGACGTCGGTTCCGTCGGCGTCGGGGCCGATCTCGCCTTTTCCGTTGATGCTCTTTATGGTGATATTCCGGCCTTCGGGAACGTCGAGCACGGTGGCGACGTTCAACGTGACAGGATATTGATTCATGAGCGCCTTTGCGCGCGCGTCCGTGATCAGAAAAGCGGCATTGACCGTGATGCTGTCAAATCCGGCAAGGCTGTCCTCCGTAACCCCTCTGGCGTCACAGGTTGCGGCATTGATGACTTTGTTTTTCATGGTTGCGACCTCCATTATTCTCTCATTTTTTCTTGAAGCAGTTTTCTTGCCCGGCTCAGGGCGGCCCGGACGCCGGACGGTGAAAGCCCGTACTCTTCGGCGAGCTCTTTTGAGCTGTAGCCCTGAAAATACCGTTTGATAAACAGCTGGGAAAGCTCCGGCGGGAGGCTTGACAGGAGCAGCGCGGTCTCGAATTCCGAAAAACCGCCGTCTGTCTCTTCCACCGGAGGGGACAGGTGACTTTGCGCGATTGCCTGTTTCCGACAGTTGTCATAGAACAGGTTTTTCGCCACGGTGTACAGCCAGGCCCGCCGTTTCGGCTCGTTCAGGTCTTCCAGAAGATCCAGATTGGAAAGCGCCCTCAGGAAGGTCTCCTGCAGCAGATCCTCCGCATCACTGACGTTTCCGCATATCCTGCAGCAGTATTTCAGCAGCTCCGGCCGGTACACGGTATACAGCTCTGTGATCATGGGCGCTCTCCTTTCTTTTGCTTTCACTCTTATGACGTTTGAGACTGCCAAAGTGTTTTCAGAATTTTTATTTTTTATTATATCATAAGGCCAGAGGGCTTATGATATAATTTGTCATGTTTTTCGGTTGCCGCGCGAGCGGCGAGAAAAACGACATAAAATCAAATATAATAAGCGCGTTTGCGTTTATTATATCACATGTGTATCACATGTGTAAAAAGGGTGCCCGACGGGGCAGCGCCAGAATTTGGCTGTTCCTGTGCGGGATTTCTGACAGAAAAACAGTGGAAGTTTTGCCCCGGGGCGTGTATAATACAGCTAATATAGAAGAAATGATCCCAAGGAGAAGCCTATGCCTGAAATAGAAGTATTATCGCCCCATCTGGCGGACCTGATCGCCGCCGGCGAGGTGGTGGAGCGCCCCGCCTCCGTCGTCAAGGAGCTGATGGAGAACTCCTTCGACGCCGGGGCCAAAAACGTGACCGTCGAGATCCGCGGCGGCGGGGGCACCTATATCCGCGTGACCGACGACGGCTGCGGCATGGCGAGCGAGGACGCGGGCGTGGCCTTTCTGCGCCATGCGACCTCGAAGCTGCGCGACGAGGAGGGACTCACCGCCATTGCGACGATGGGCTTTCGCGGTGAGGCGCTGGCCGCGATCTCGGCGGTCTCGCACATCGAGCTCAACACCCGGCGCCGCGGGGCGAGCGAGGGCACGCGCGTGCTGCTCGACGGCGGCGACATCACCGACATGCTGCCGACCGGCTGCCCCGAGGGCACGACGATGATCGTGCGCGACCTCTTTTACAATACCCCGGCCCGCCTGAAATTCCTCAAATCCGACCGCAGCGAGGCTTCGGCCTGCCAGCTGACGGCGCTGCGTTGCGCCCTCGGTCGGCCCGAGATCTCGGTGCGCTTCATCAAGGACGGCGAGGAGCTCTTCTTCTCCCCCGGCGACGGGCGGCAGGACTCGGCGGTCTACGCGCTGCTCGGGCGCGAGAGTGCGACGCAGATGCTCGCCTGCACCGGCGAGAACGGCGGCGTCAAGGTCAGCGGCTACGCCTCGTCGCCCGCGGCCGGGCGCGGAAACCGGCGCGAGCAGTATTTCTTCTGCAACGGCCGCTTCATCAAATCCCAGCTGCTGCAGGCCGCGCTCGAGCAGGCCTATAAAAACACGCTGCTCGTCGGGCGCTACCCGGCCTGCGTGCTGTATCTCGACTTAAGCTGCGCGCAGGTGGACGTGAACGTCCACCCCGCCAAGGTCGAGGTCAAATTCACCGACGAAAAGAAGGTCTTCGACGCGGTGCACTACGCGGTGCTCTCGGCCCTGCGGAGCGAGGATCGGACCGCCGACGTGACGCTCAGCCCCTCCACGCGCAGCGTGACGGGGCAGACGCAGACCGCCGAGCCGCGGCAGCGCGCCGA
>ONNS01000053.1 GCA_900319275.1 uncultured Eubacteriales bacterium | reverse complement strand
CAGGCCTTCCCCAATCCCGAGGCGGCGCCCGAGAATAAACAATATCCGTTAACCTGCGCTTTCGAAGGCCTTCCCATTTGGGATGCCCCCATCGTCGTGATGGAACGGTCCGAACTGGACATCACGATGACCGATCCGGCCCCCATCACCACCAACCCTTTCTGGGGCACACGTGATTTTGACTGATTGGGATAAAGAACTCTATAAATCACGATAATCATGGCAAGAAGAGAAGCTTTCAAAATGTTCCTGAAACCCGGATTCAAGGAGGAGTACAAACGCCGTCACGCAGCCATATTCCCCGAACTCAAACAGCTCTTGAGCGATACCGGAGTACGGAACTATTCCATTTATCTGGACGAGGAGACGAATATCCTGTTCGCCTATCAGGAAGTGGAAGGAGATGCCGGTTCCCAGGATCTCGGGTCCAACCCCATTGTCCAGCGCTGGTGGGCCTATATGGCGGATATCATGGAAACGAACCCCGATAACTCTCCGGTATCCATCCCGATTCCGGAACTGTTCCATATGGATTGACTGTCGTGAGAAGGAAGATAAAACTGAGTCTTTTCGTCAAGGTACTCATCGCGATTGTGACGGGCGCCCTTCTAGGACTCATCGCTCCGGAGGTACTGGTGCGCATTTTCAAGACGTTTAACGTCCTCTTCGCCCAGCTTCTCAAGTTCATCGTTCCGCTGCTGGTGCTGGGTCTTGCGCTGTGCTATGGCTTCGGCACGGCCTGGTTTATTCAGGTCTATGGACGCAGCAATCCGATCTCGGTGGCCGGGGCGCTCGGCATGTGCGTGCTGCCCTATCTGCCGGTCGACGCGGTCAAGCTGGCGCTGGCGGCCGTGCTCTGCCGCCGCCTGAAACCGGCGCTGAAATTGGATAAATGAGTAGGGGCGGCCCTTGCGGCCGCCCAAATGCAGAAATGGCAAGTAGTATAATAGTATAAAACGTGCGGCGAGATCGTTTTTCGAAATCGCCGCACGTATGCTGTTGTTCTGGCTGCGAGCCGCCGGGCGGCCGCGAGGGCCGCCCCTACGCGCAGGAACGCGGTGCCTGCGCACGATCGAGCCTGTTGCAGTCAGATATCGTTGTCGGTGATCGCGTCGCTGCGGAACAGCAGAGACACACACCACAGCGCGGCCAGGCCCACCAGCGTGTAGATTACGCGGCTGACGGTGGCGGTCTGCCCGCCGAACAGCCAGGCGACGATATCAAAGCGGAACAGGCCAATGCTGCCCCAGTTGATGCCGCCGATGATGGCGAGCGCCAGGGCGATCCGGTCCATAATCATCGAAGATTCTCCTCTCTTACAAATGGATTCCCTGCTATTATGCCCGCGCGGGAAAATATTATACCGATGCTTGAAAGCGAAAAGCGTTCGACAAAAACCGTGCTTTCTCGCTCTTGCCAAATGAGAGTAAATGCTCTATGATATAAGAGCAGCTTGGCTCCGGCCCGGATGCCGCGGCCCATATCTTTTATCCCACAATCCTTTTTTGCGGACTGAACGTATTTCAGTCCGCACTTTTTTATATTATGCACTTTTTCTCTTGAAATACGTGAGGGCGGGGCATATAATACGGAGCGTTGTCACGGTGAAAGCTCCGCTTCCACCGTAAACATTTGATTCAAGTGCCCGTTCCTCGCCCCTGACGGGGCAACGGCCCAGGCCGGCTTCTACTGTGTATAAGTTCACGTTACCAAATCAAAGATTTGGACGTTCACTTATCTTGGCCTGCGGCCAATTCACCTTCCCGGAACGGATGCACAAAAATCCCCATGCGCGGCAGCTCTTCATTTATCGTGGCGCGGATATTCTGCATGGGGATTTATTTTTCGTGAAAGAAGGATGATTTTTTTGGACGCTCTGCTTGCGTTATCGATCGCCATGATGGCGGGCCTGCTGATGACCCGTTTGTTCAGCAAAGCCAAGCTGCCCGACGTGACGGCCTATCTGGTCGCCGGCGTCGTGATCGGCCCCGCGCTGCTCGGCGCGCTGCATATCCCGTATATCGGTTTTCACAGTTATGACGAGGTCCATTCGCTCGATCTGATCTCCAAGGTCGCGCTGGGCTTTATCGCCTTTTCCATCGGCAGCGAATTCAAGCTGTCGGAGCTCGAAAAGACCGGCAAACAGGCCGCGGTCATCGGTGTGCTGCAGGCCTGCGCCGCCACGCTGCTGGTCGATGTCGTGCTGATCGCCTATGCGCTGGTCGCCCCGCACGCGCTGTCGGTCCCGGCGGCCATCACGCTCGGTGCGATCGCCGCCGCCACGGCCCCGGCCGCCACGCTGATGGTCGTGCGCCAGTACAAAGCCAGGGGCGCGCTGACGAGCCTCCTGCTGCCGATCGTCGCGCTCGACGACGCTGTCGGCCTGATCCTCTTCGCCGTGTCCTTCGGCATTGCCAAGGCGCTGAGCGCCGGGATGGTCGACGTGATCTCGATCCTCGTCAACCCCCTGCTGGAGATCGTCGGCTCGCTGCTGCTCGGCGCGGTCTCGGGCTGGGTTCTGACAAAAATCGAGGCCATGTACCACTCCAACCGCAACCGCACGGCCATGTCGATCGGCTTTGTGTTTCTCAACGTCGTTCTGGCCGAGACCGTATTCCGTCTGGGCGCGGTGGAGTTCCACTTCTCCTCGCTGCTCGTGTGCATGATGCTCGGCACGGTGTTCTGCAATCTCTGCCCGCTGGCCGACGAGATCATGGAGCGCGCGGACAAGTGGTCGTCCCCGCTGATGGTCATGTTCTTCGTGCTCTCCGGCGCCGAGCTGGAGCTCGGCGTGTTCTCGCAGGCCTCGGCCGTCGTGATCGGTCTGCTGTATATCGTCTCCCGTTCGCTGGGCAAGTATTTCGGCGCACGTGAGTCCGCGAAGCTTATGCACTGTGAGGACAAGGTAGTCAGATATCTCGGCATCACGCTGCTGCCGCAGGCCGGCGTGGCACTCGGCATGTGCGTCACGGCCGCCACGCTGCCGAACGACGGGACGCTGATCCGCAGTATCGTGCTCTTCGCTGTGCTGATCTACGAGCTGTTCGGACCGCTCGCCACCAAGTGGGCGCTCACGCAGGCCGGCGATATCCAGCCCAAGAGCGCCGAGGTGCTCAACCGCCGCGAGCGCAAGCTCGCCGAGGCGGGAAAAAACAAGTAATCCTGCACGATTATTCATGAGAGGGGTTTCCACATGAGCAGCTACGATTTTACGACCGTGCTGGACCGGCGCGGACAGGACTGCATTGCGGCCAATGTCTGCCCGATCGAGGGCGTCACGACGCGCGAGGGCTTTGACGAGATCCCGCTCTGGGTGGCGGACATGAGCTTCCCGACGGCCCCGGCCATTCTGGAGGCCATGCGGCAGCGCCTTGAATTCCCGAACCTCGGCTATTATCAGATGCCCGACGCCTGGTACGACGCGATCATCCGCTGGCAGCGCCGCCGCAACGGCGTGCAGGGGCTCGAGCGCGAGCATATCGGCTATGAAAACGGCGTGCTCGGCGGCGTCAGCGCCGCGGTGCAGCTGCTCACGCGCCCCGGCGAGCCGATTCTGCTCCACGCGCCGACCTATATCGGCTTCACCCACGTGCTCGAGACGCTGGGGCGGAAGATCGTCCACAGCGAACTCCGGCGCGACGAAAACGGGATCTGGCGCATGGACTACGCCGACATGGAACAGAAGCTGCGCGACGGACACATCCACGCCGCGATCCTCTGCTCGCCGCACAACCCGACCGGCCGCGTCTGGGAGCGCCGGGAGCTCGAGCGGGCCATGGAGCTCTTTGCCCGCTGCGGCGTCACGGTGATCTCGGACGAGATCTGGTCCGACCTCATATTGCCGGGGCATACCCACATCCCGACACAGAGCCTCTCCGAGGACGCGCGGCAGCGCACGATCGCCTTCTACGCCCCCAGCAAGACCTTCTCCCTGGCCGGACTGGTCGGCTCGTACCACATCGTCTACAACGACACGCTGCGCGACGAGCTGCGCCGCCAGAGCGCGCTGAGCCACTACAACAGCGGCAGCGTTCTCTCGACCTACGCGCTGATCGGCGCTTACGATAAGAGCGAGGACTGGCTCGACGAGCTGTGCCGCGTGATCGACGGCAATATGCGCTATGCCTGCGATTTTATCGCGCGGCATTTCCCCGGCGTGCGCGCCATGCGCAGCGAGGGCACCTATATGCTCTTCCTCGACTGCGGCGACTACTGCCGCGCGCACGGCGTCACGATCGGCGAGCTGCTGCGCCGCGGCGCCGAGGTCGGCGTCTGGTGGCAAAACGGCGAGCCCTTTCAGTTCCCCGATGCGATCCGCATGAACCTCGCCCTGCCGCTCAGCCAGCTTGAAAAAGCCATGGAGCGGCTGCGCAAGTACGCGTTTATTGAAGTAAAGATGTAAGAAATAGCAGCGCGGCGAAATCGCCGCGCTGCGCAGACTGTAGACAAACCATTATGGCAAGGTATCGACACGCATGGGGAGATTGTGAAGAGGGGACGGTAATCCCCTCTTCACGTTCAATCCATGCAAAATGGGGAACTTTTTCGGAAAGTTCCCCATTTTGCCCTCAAGCTGTCGACACTTTGTCGACAGCTTGAGCAGCGCGGCGAAATCGCCGCGCTGCGTTTATAGTTTTACCTGTATTTTCCCCGGGGCGAGCTTTGCCGTGATGATGTCCCACGCCGGCTCGGTTTTCTCGCTGTCGGTCAGCAGAAACGCCCGGGTCGGCGAGACGTAGAGATAGATGCAGCCCCTGACGCGCCGGGCGAGGACGGCGTCCTGCCACTGAAAATCCGCCGTCTCTTTCCCCTTGGAAACGAAGATTTTTTCGTCAGACAGCGTTACGAAATACTGCGCCTTATCCGGGGAGAGCCCGCTGCGCCGGGCCTGTCTTCTGACGGAGGAAAAAAACATCCCCAGCCACACGGCCGGCAGCAGCAGCCCTACGCCCAGCAGCACGCCGCCGAGCAGCAGGGCCTGCGCGTGCTTTTCCTGTCCCAGAAAGCACAGGATTGCAAAGCCCGACATGAGCAGCGCAAACAGCGCCGGATTGCGCCAGCCCTTCTTGCGTACAAGCGCGTCATAGACCGCAAAGCGCGTAAAGACCTCCCGATCGATTTTGCAGGGAATGGTCACCGCACGCAGCTTTTCCTTCATGCTTTGATCCCTCCTAAACGGATAGTAACTACTCGGTCTTGCTTCAAAAAGGGGAGTTCAGAGGGGTAATCCCCTCTGATTTTTCGCCTCGGAAGGCGAAAAACAGTTCAAATGTGTTTTTTCCGGGGACATGCGCCTCGGAAAAAGCACTTCTCGCCCCGCAAGTGTGCGAGGCGTCCCCCGCGAGCCGAGTGCGCGTAGCGGGGTGCTTCCCTTTTAACTGTTTAGTCCCGCAGGGACTGAACAGTTACAGTTGTCCGTTTTCTCCATATTTTTATCGCCGAGAATATAGACAAATTTTGAATCAACTGTTATAATAGCACACAAGAGCTTTGTTGTGTAGCAAAAAATTGTGGAATTATCCCAGTTTTGTGCGAAACCGCAAGGCCGCGAAAAAAATGTGGATATGGAGGAACACAAGATGAAAAAAATCCTGGCACTCACCATGGTACTGTGCATGATCTTTGCGGTATGCGCAGTCTCCGCCTCCGCGGATGAGCCCATCGTCCTCACCTATGCGGAAGTCAACCCCGTGGAAGGCACCGTCGTCGGCGACGTGGCCCTCGCCTTCAAGGAAAAGCTGGAAGAACTGTCTGACGGCGCGATCCAGGTCGACATCCAGGCCAGCGGCGTCATGGGCGATGAGAAGACCGTCCTTGCCAACATCCTGGGCGGCGATACCTCTGTCGACATCGTCCGTATCTCCGCCTTCGCGCTCAACCAGTACGGCGCCAAAAAGAGCGTCTTCCTGACGCTGCCCTACGTGTTCACGAGCGAGGATCACTACTGGAAGTTCGTCGAGAGCGATCTTGCCAAGGAAATGCTGGCCGAGTCCAAGGAAGTCGGCCTGCCCTTCAACGGCCTTGCCTACGGTGAAGAGGGCTTCCGTCACTTCTTCTCCAAGGTCGAGATCAAGTCCATTGAGGACCTCAAGGGCCTGAAGATCCGCGTGTCTGACGACCCGATCATGACCGGTCTGGTCAAGGGCCTGGGCGCCGCGTTCACGCCTGTCTCCTTCGGCGAGCTGTACTCCAGCCTGAATACCGGTGTTGTGGATGCCGCTGAGCAGCCCATCACCAACTACCTGTCCAACTCCTTCCAGGAGGTCGCGCCCTATCTGCTCAAGGACGGCCACACGCTGGGCACCATCGAGCTGATCGCCACCGACGCCGCCCTGGAGAAGCTCACGGACGAGCAGAAGGCCATGGTTCAGGAGGCCGCCGATTACGCCATGCAGGTCTGCAAGGACTCTGTGACGGCCAAGCAGGAAGAGGCGCAGCAGAAGCTGATCGACATGGGCTGCACTGTGACCGAGGTCGAGGACAAGACCCCGTGGCAGGAGGCTACCAAGGCCGTGCTGGAAGAGAACATCAAAGGCATGGAGGACATCTACGAGGCCATCATGGCGCTGCAGTAAGCGCGAGTGCCGCAGTAGTCGTTCATTACAACCCATCGGGGCGCAGGGGTCAACCCCTGCGCCCTCTTCTATCTCGCTTGAAATTTGTTAAGAAAGGGGTTTGGCTATGCCTGCTTTTTTCCGGACACTGGAAAAAATCAAGCCTGTCTATGACTGGGCTTATAAAATCATGCTGTTTATCTGCAAGCTGCTGCTGATCGCCGACATCATCATCACCTCGGTCACGGTAGCCGGACGGTATTTCCCGTTCTTCACGGCGCCCCACTGGGGCGAGGAAATGGTGCTGACGCTGATGGTCTACATGGCGGTGCTCTCCGCTACGCTGGCCATCCGCAAGCGCAGCCACATCCGTATGACGGCCTTCGACCGCTATCTGCCCCAAAAGCTGGTCATCTGCCTGGACCTGCTGGCGGATCTGGCCGTGCTGGCGCTCGGCGTTCTGCTGCTGATCTATGGCTATGAGGTCATCAAGCCGACCGGCAATATCGCCAAATTTGCCAAGTACTCTTCGCTGCCCAAGCTCAGTCAGATCTGGATGTATCTGCCCGTACCCGTCGCCGGCGTGGGGATGATCATCTTTGAGCTGGAGCAGGTATTCCAGCACATCGAAGAATTCTTTGTTCCGAATAAGGACGGAAAGGAGGCCCAGGCACAATGACCGGTGAAAGCTTATCCACCCTGATCCTGCTGGGAAGCTTCCTCGTGATGATCTTTCTGCGCTTCCCGATCGCCTACTCTGTGGGCATCTCCACGGTCCTGTGCCTGCTGAGCATGGGCAAGAGCCTGACCATTCTGCCGATGCAGATGGTGAGGGGCGTCTGGTCCTTCTCGCTGATGGCGGTGCCCTTCTTTATCACGATGGGCGTCCTCATGGGCACGGGCGGCATCTCCGAAAAGCTGATCGCCCTGGCAAACGCATTGGTCGGCTGGATGCGCGGCGGCCTTGCGATGGTCAACATTGTCGCCTCCTACTTCTTCGGCGGCATCTCCGGCTCGGCCTCGGCCGACACGGCCTCGCTCGGCTCCATCCTCATCCCGATGATGGTGGACGAGGGCTATGACGCCGACTTCTCCACGGCTGTCACCATCACCTCCTCCTGCGAGGGTCTGCTGGTGCCGCCGAGTCACAATATGGTCATCTATGCCACCGCGGCCGGCGGCGTCTCCGTCGGCGCGCTGTTCATGGCGGGCTATCTGCCCGGCGCGATCCTGGCCATTGCGCTGATGGTCGGCTCCTACATCATTTCCGTCAAACGCAATTACCCCAAGGGCGAGGCCTTCTCCTTCAAGAACTTTATCCGGCAGATCGGCAAATCCATCTGGGCCCTGCTGGCCGTGCTGATCGTGGTCTTCGGCGTTGTCGGCGGCAAGTTCACCGCCACCGAGTCCGCCGCCATTGCGGTTATCTACTCGCTGATCGTCTCCGTATACATCTACAAGGGTCTCGACTGGAAGGGTGTCTGGAAGAGCCTGGAGCAGTGCATCGACACGCTTGCCATTGTGCTGATCCTGATCTCGCTCTCCGGCGCGTTCGGCTACTGCCTGACCACGCTGCACGTGCCCGCCAAGGCCGCCACCTTCATCACCACGATCTCCTCCAACCGCATTGTGATCATTCTTCTGCTCAACGCTATTCTGCTGCTGCTGGGCATGATCATGGATATGGCGCCCATCATCCTGATCGCGACGCCGATCCTGCTGCCCGTGGCCCAGAGCGTCGGCCTGCATCCGGTGCAGTTCGGCATCATGATGGTGCTCAACTGCGGCATCGGCCTGCTGACCCCGCCGGTCGGCGCGGTGCTGTTCATCGGCTCGGCTGTGGCCAAGCGCCCGATGGAGAAGGTCGTCCGAGCGACGCTGCCCTTCTATCTGTGCATGATCGTCGCCCTGCTGCTGATCTCCTTCATCCCGGATATCAGCCTGTGGCTGCCGAAGATCACCGGCTCGCTGCTGGGCTGAAGGGAGCGGCGCCATGTTTACAGAAAATAAAACGATCGCTGCCAGAGATCTTGGCGGCGGCGTGACGCGCAAGGTGCTGTCCTACAGCGATAAGCTGATGGCCTGTGAACTTCGGATGGAGAAGGGCGCGGTCGGCGCCCTGCACGCCCACCCGCACGAGCAGATCGGCTATATCGTCTCCGGCAAGCTTGTGTATCAGGAGGAAGGCAAAGAGGACAAGATCCTCGAGACCGGCGATACCTATTATGTGGCCCCCAACGTCGTCCACGGCGTACAGATTTTAGAGGACACCAAGCTTCTGGACATCTTTACCCCCATGCGCGAGGACTTTATTTCCTGATACTATATAAAACGCTGTTCAAGTGTTTTATGAGCGTCTGGTATGACAGTCCGGATATGACAACAGCGCGGCAATTCTGCCGCGCTGTGTTTATTTTTATCTGGCAGCAGAGTCCGCACAGGGGACTGAACAGTTGCCTTCAGAACTTCCCGCTGTGGTGCGAGAAGCCGCCGGCGTTGATGCTGGTGCCGCCGCTGTGGCCGCCGCCTCCGCCGCGGGACTCGGGCGGCGGATCCTTGACCACGGTGCGCGTGGTGCGCAGGAAGCGGTCGGTGTTGACGCTCAGATGGAGACTGCCGGGTACGACGTAGTCCTCGGCGGTCGTCTTGATCTTTGCGTTTTTCATCTTGCCGCGCATGCCGAGACAGGTGCCGCCGGAGATCAGCCCGGCCGGGACGAGCGAGAGCAGCAGCTTCATGATCGGACTCATCGGCTCGCTCTCGTGGTCGTACACGATGATATCCACCGGATCGCCCTCGGCGGCGCGCTGCAGCAGATAGGCCGCGTTGTTGACATACTTTTCAAAGCCCCCGGCCCAGTCGTTGCGGCCAAAATAGGGCAGAAAGCTGTCGGCCAGCTCCCCTTTGCCGTAGTCGGTAAAGGCCGTGTGGGCCGCGGCACCGTGCGCGGCGAGGTCATAGTCGCGGTCGTTCATGCTCAGGAGCAGCAAAATGCCGTTTTTCTCCGCGCCGTAGCCCATGCCGCGCGCGCGGTAGATCGCCTCGGCGGCGCTCTCGACATTGCTGCCGTAGCTCCGGTAGTCGTCCAGCGTGACGATATAGACGCCGCAGCCGTACTGCTCGGACACCTGCGCGGCCACGCGCTCGAGACGCTCGACCTCGTCGGCGCTCAATATCCCGGCCTCGTCGGTGACAAGGGCGGAAGCGGTGCTTGTGTCGGCGGAGAGCGTTTCTGCAAAGGCAGAGAGCGGCAGCACAAGGCACAGCAGCAAAGAGAGCAGCAGTGCAAAACTCAGTTTCTTCTTCATCGTTGCACTCCCCCCTCAGCCAAAGAACTGCAGCGCGAGCGCCGCAAGGGCCGCGATCGGCGCAGCGATGCCGGCAAACCAGGCCAGCGCCCGCCCCTTCGAGATCGGCAGATCGCCGATGAACTTGCCGGTCTGGCCGTTCATGGCAAAGATATAGTTCTTCCCGGCGTAGCGCGTGGACAGCATCCACACCGGCAGCAGGGCGTATCTCACCTTGCCGCGGCTCAGCCGCGTCCTCTGTCCGGAGACCGCGCAGGTGGAATAACCCGCGCCTGCCGTCGCGGCCACCATGGAGACCGCGGTGTTGAAGGCGCGCCGGTCGGCGCGCTCGCGCACGTCGTCCGAGGCCATATCGTAGCGCTCGGCCAGGAAGCCGGGCATATAGGCCGTGGAGAATTGCTTGAGCTCAGCGTAATCATAGGGCTCGATCGCGTCCATCAGCGCGTCGGGCATTTTGCTCGAGGCGTCGGCCGGGATGCGGTCAAAGTCGACTGTGCCGCAGCGGCGCAGCTCGTAGTGGTGGGTCTCGGTAACGGTCGTATCGCCGTGACGGTGCACCTGCACGCGCGTGGCGTTGAAACTCATGTCGGCCTCCACGCGCCCGCCGAAGAGCCAGAACGGCACATACACGCCCTTGACCTCTTCGATATGGTTGTCGTTGGCAAAGAGCCGCGGCAGCAGAGGCTTGCCCTTGTAATAGCCGCGCAGCGCCTGAATGGCGTCCTCTTTGCTCTGCCGGAAGGGCAGAATATAGTCGGGGCGCAGCAGGCCGTGGAACTGCGCGGGTACGACTGTGGGGTTGCCGCAGTAGGGGCAGCTCGTCGCCGCGGTCGTCGCCTCGCAGATGAGCTCGGCGCCGCAGCTCGGGCAGCTGTAGCTCTTCATACCCTCGCGCTCGGCGTCCCACTCGCCGTCCTGGGTGAAGTCCCAGGCGCCCTCGGCACTCTGTTCATGGACAGCCGTGCCGGCGGTCTCGGCCGCCTGAAGATCGTCGGCATAGAGCGCCTCGATCTCCTGAACCTCAAAAATGCTGCCGCAGTAATCGCACTTGAGCTTGCCGGACTGCGCGTCAAAGTGCAGCGGTCCGGTGCAGGACGGGCATTGATAATTGGTAATTTGCGTGGCCAAAGAAACCACCTCCCGGGAAAATCTGTCTCCGCATTGTTATCGCGGAGACAGAACAGCCGTCAGTTAACCGACGATGTCGCCGCTGTCAAAAGGATCGCCGCACTCAGGGCAGAATTTCGGCGGATGGGCCGGATCCTCCGGCTCCCAGCCGCACTTGTCGCACTTGTACTGGGGGACGCCGGCGGGCTTCTTCGCGCCGCATTCGGTGCAGAATTTGCCCTTGTTCACGTGACCGCAGCTCGGGCAGGTCCATCCATCGGCTGCGGGCTTCTTCGCACCGCACTCGGGGCAGAAGTTGCCGCTGGCCGTGTGGCCGCAGCTCGGGCACTTCCAGCTGTCGGCTGCGGGGGCAGCAGCGGCGGCCTGCTGCTGGGCGCCCATCTGGTAGAGACTCTGGGCGTTCACGCCGCCGGCCGCGCCGGCCATGTTCATGCCCATGAAGCCCATCGCTGCGCCATTGGCGTTCTTCGCGGCGTCCTGCATGGCGGCGGCCTGCGCACCGACCAGGTGTGCCGCGCCCATGCTGGGATCGCGGAAGGCGGCATTGCGCTGCAGCTCCTTGATCATGGCCTCGTCCTCTTCGCTGGCCTTGACGCTCGAGACGCCCATCGAGACGATCTCGATGCCGCGCAGGTCACGCCACTTCGAGGAGAGCTCGTCGTTCATAGCCTCGGCCAGCTCGGCGGTGTGGCCGGGCAGGGCGGAGTAGCGGATGCCCATCTCGGAGATGCGGGCGAAGGTCGGCTGCAGGGCGGTCAGCAGCTCGGTGCGCATCTGGCCCTGGAGTTCGTCGACGGTGTAGTCATGCGTCACGTTGCCGCAGACGTTGGCGTAGAACAGCAGCGGGTTCGTCAGACGGAAGCTGTATTCGCCAAAGCAGCGGATCGCGATGTCGATGTCGAGATTGATGTTGCGGTCGACCACGCGGAACGGGACCGGCGAGGGCGTGCCGTACTTGTTGCCGGGGATCTCCTTGGTGTTGAAGTAGTAGACGCGCTGGTCCTTCGGCACCTCGCCGCCGAAGCTGAAGCGCTTGCCGACCTGCTGGAACACGGCCAGGATCGACTCGCCGAGATTGCCGGTGAAGAGCGACGGCTCGCTCGAGGCGTCATAGGTGTACTCGCCGGGCTGGGCGCAGAGCTCCACGACCTTGCCCTGATCGACGATCAGCATGCACTGGCCGTCGGCCACGGCGATGACGGAGCCGTTGGAGATGATGTTGTCGCTGCCGCGGGAATTGGACGAGCGGCCGGACGTGCGCTTTTTGCCCTTGACGGCCAGCACGTTGGAGGGCAGAGCCTCACAATAAAAGTATTCCTTCCACTGATCGGCCAGAACGCCGCCGACGGAGCCGAGGGCTGCCTGAATCAAACCCATGTGTAATATCTCCTTTCGTATCTCCGGCCCTGGGCCGGAGCTGTGTTTGGTCTCACTGAGAATATCATACGAAAAATTAATGAAAAAATCAACAGCAAGTTGCAGCCGATTCCCGAACGGATGCCGGATAAAAGGGAAATGGGTTCTCTTTTTTATTCAAACTTTTTTTATTCAAACTATTGCAGGGCCTTTCTGTCTGTGATACTATAAAATCAACATAACAACAAGGGACTTCTTTGCTGTCAATTCATCAACATAGTGTTCATGATCGGAGGTGAGCTGCATGGAAAATCCGGATACCCGCGTTCAATATACCAAAAGCCGTTTTCAACAGGCCCTGGCAGAGCTTCTGGAGGAGAAATCCATCGGCTTTGTCACAATCAAGGAGCTTTGCGCGCGCGCGGGGCTCAACCGCGGCACGTTTTATCTGCACTATACCGAGCCGATGGATGTGCTGCACGAGCTGGAGGACCGCCTTGTTGATGAGGTCATGGGGGGTTATTCCGGCAGCGAGGACATACTGACCGACCGCCTCCGGCTGATGCTGGCCGAGCGCAAAGCCTACGCGGCGGTTCTCGGCCGCCACGGCGATCCCGCGTTTCTGGTTCGCGCCTGCCGTCTGGCCTATCAAGCGATGAAGCCCTATTTTGCTGCGGAAGAGACAGCTACAACAAATGAACCGCCGGAGGCGTTTCAGTTCGCGTTTGCCGGCTGCACCTGGGTGATTTGCGTATGGCTTTCATCAAGCGAACCGGTACCGCCGGAGCAAATGGCAAAAAAATTGCTGCTGATGAGCAGCGGCGTTTTTGATACTGAAAGAAAAAAGTCAGAAGGGGGACGAGAGTGAAAAGAGTCAGCAAAGACAGATAGATTGTCACAGGGATCCACTATCAATCAAAGGGAGTGAAAAACAAATGAACAAAACACGGTTATACCGTGGCCTGGGCAGCATTTTCCTTGCCGTGGCCGTCCTCTTCTCCGTGGCTGCCTCTGTCGCCACGGCCTGGGCGGGCAAGGTGGACGAGCTCCTGGGCACATCCAAGACCGGCATCGAGCGCAGTCTCGATCCCGCCGACTATCGCTACCAGTCGGATTTCTCCAATCCCAGCGATCTGATCGCTGCGGAAATCGCCTACGCGACCCGCGTCTCCGCCGAGGGCAGCGTGGCCCTGAAGGGCATGCCCGCGATCGACGGCAGCAAGGTCACGCTCTTCGGTATGCGCAGCGGCTCCAAAATGCAGTTTGGCGGCACGATGGGCGAGCTGATCGAGGCCTCGCAGGCTGTCACGCTGTCCGAAGCGCTGACCAAGGAGGGCTTCTCCGTCAACCCCGAGATGGTCCGCTTCTATCAGGACAGGGAAGCGACCTATGCGCCGACCAAGGGCTCGGGCGGCAACATCATCAGCTCGTATGAGGACCAGGGCGCCGAGATCGGCGAGGTGCCGGTCAGTGAGCTGAGTGCCTCGCTGCTGGGCGATTACAAGGACGCGGCCATCATCGTGCTCGGCCGTGACGCGGGCGAGTCGTGCTGCTTCTACCCCGGCGTGAACGGTCTGGGCAATCCGGACGAATTTACCGACTCCCCGACCGGCAACATCCTGTCTCTCTCCAACGACGAGCGCGATCTCGTCAACTGGGTCAAGGAGCAGGGCTTCGGGAAGATCGTCGTGCTGATCAACGCCGGCACCTCCATGGAGATCGAGGAGCTGAAACAGGACGAGGCGGTGGACGCCATCCTCTGGATCGGCAACCCCGGCTGCTACGGCACCTACGGCATCGCGCAGCTGCTGCGCGGCTCCGTGCTGCCCTCCGGCCATCTGCCCGACACCTGGGCGGTCAACGCCGCACTCTCTCCCGCCGCGCAGAACTACGGCATCTATGTCTTTGACAACGCCGATGACATCGAGACGACCAACAACAACGGCCTGCGCTCGAGCTGGTATCTGGTGGAGCTCGAGGGCATCTACACGGGCTATAAGTACTACGAGACCCGCTACTTCGACACGCTGGCCAACCAGGGCAACGCCGCCAAGGCCGCCAGGGGGCAGAGCGTGGACGGCGCGAGCTGGGACTATGACAGGGAAGTGAGCTATCCCTTCGGCTACGGTGTCGAGGGCTCGAGCTTTGCCGAGGAGATCACCGCCACCGATATCGACTGGAGCGGCTCGCGTGAATCGAGCGTGACGGTCAAGGTCACGAACACCGGCACTGTTCCCGCCAAGCACGCAGTGCAGCTTTACGTCTCTGTTCCCTATACCGACCGCGACCGCACGAACGGCATCGAAAAGAGCGCCATTCAGCTTGTCGGCTATGCAAAGACCGGCGAAGCGCAGGAGAAGAGCTATGCCGACGTCGTGCTGCTCCAGCCGAACGAATCCGAGGAGCTCACGATCCGCTTCAACGCCGTGGATCTCTATTCCTACGATAAGAGCTATGAGCACGACGGTGTGACCGGCGCCTGGCTTTTAGAGACCGGCGACTACTATTTTGCCACCGGCAACGGCGCACACGACGCGCTGAACGCGGCGCTGACCGCGAGGGGCCTGCCGGTCGACAGCACCGGCACAGCCGTCAAGGAGACGGTCGCTTCGGACAACTTCAGGACGCACGGCGCCAACGATACCGTGATCCAGAACCAGCTCGGCCAGGCCGACCTCAACAGCTTCGGCATCCAGCTTAAGTATCTGACCCGCAGCGACTGGCTCAACAGCTTCCCGAAGAGTGTGGACAGCCTGACGGCCACGAACGAAATGGTCTTCATGCTCCGCAACGAGATCTACAGTGCCGAAGCCGAAGCGGCGGCCTATACCGGGCCCGCGTCCTTTACTTACGGCGCGAGGAACGGCCTGACGGCGGCCAACCTCATCGGTCTCGATTACGACGATCCGCTCTACGAGCAGGTGCTCGATCAGATGAGCCTGCAGGATCTCATCAACCAGTACATTTCCTACCGCGAGGAGATCCGCGAGATCACCATGCCGAACGAAAACCGCGCCGACTCGCCGCTCGGCATCATCAGCTTCATCGGCCAGCGCAGCAAGGGCCTGTACGCGGTCTCGCAGGACGATCCGGCCTACCGGCACTATGTTGACGTCTACCAGTCCGGCCCCGTTCTCGCCGCGACCTTCAGCCCGCTGCTCCAGTATGAGAACGGACGCCTTGTCGGCAACGACGGCCTCTGGAGCGGCTACGAGGTCTGGTTCGGCCCCGGCATGAACCTCCACCGCACGCCCTTCAACGGCAGAAACATCTGCTACTATTCCGAGGACCCGATCCTCACCGGCAACACCGGCGCCTACGTGCACCAGGCGCTGAACAAGTACGGCATGGTCACCAACGTCAAGCACTTTGCCTTCAACGACCAGGAGACCAACCGCGACGGTCTGGCCGTGTTCCTCAACGAGCAGGCCGCCCGTGAAAACGAGCTGCGCGGCTTCCAGATCGGCATCCGCGACGGCGGCATCAAGGGCCTTATGTCCGCCTTCAACCGGATCGGCTGCACCCATGTAGGCGCCTCGAAGGCGCTGATGGTCAACATTCTGCGCGGTGAATGGGGCTGGAACGGCTTCCTCATGACCGACTCGGTCAAGTCCGCCGCCTACTTCCTCCCCCGCGAGTGCGCGGCGGCCGGCAACGACCAGATGCTCGGCGCCTCGAATAATGGAAAGATCTGGAACCTCAGCGAGGCGGAGGTCCTGAAGGACATCGTTCTGCAGTCCAACATCCGTGAAAGCTACCACAGAAAGCTCTTCGCCCATGTCAACAGCGCCGTCATGAACGGCATCAAGGCCGAGACCGCCGCAAAGAGCGCCGAGCCCGTATGGCTCACCGTGATGAAGATCTTCATGGGCGCGGGCTACGTCGGCTTTATGGTACTGACGGTCTTGTATGTCCTGGCCGAACGGAAGGAAAGGAGGGCATGACCATGAAAAACAGCAAACTGACCAGAGAGGCGCTTTGCTCTTTCGTAGTGATCGCGCTGACGGTCCTTGGCATCATCCTGTTTGCCCTCGGCTTTTCGACGGGCTACTACACCTTCGGGCAACTCAATTCCAACGCAGTTCTCGCATCGGCGATCGCGGCTGCCGTTGTCGCGTGCGCGGCCGTGCTGCT
This sequence comes from uncultured Eubacteriales bacterium, assembly GCA_900319275.1. Lineage (GTDB taxonomy): Bacteria > Bacillota > Clostridia > Oscillospirales > Oscillospiraceae > Limivicinus. The sequence continues at coordinate 1,012 of ONNS01000053.1, read as the reverse complement.
GAGAAACAAGCTTGACAAGCAGTGGTGGCCGAAGCTGCTCAGCTTCGGCGTGACAGCGCTGCTGGCCCTTGCGGCCATGCTGCTGATCGGCGACCGCGTGGAGGGCATCGGCACCTGCATCCTGACCGATTACGACTCCGGTCACGGCGGCGAGGAAGCGATCTATATGTCCCTCGGCGCCTCGATCGCCTGGCTTTGTGCCATGGTGTTCAACATCATCGGCTCCTTCGGCAAGGACGAGCCTGTCAGCAAGGGCGGCAAGGCCGGACTTCCGGCTGTCGGCACGCTTCTGCTGCTGGCGATCCTGATTCCGTCTCTGGCGCTCGGCGGCGTCTTTGCGCCGAAGGCTGCCTCCGGCAGCGCGGGCGGCAATGGCGGTTCCACGGCCGGTACCTATACGACGACCTTCACCGGCCCAGTTCCAGTGCGGCAGCCTGCTCGGTCTGATGAAGGCCGACAGCCGCCTGACGCTGACCCTGACCCTGACACTCAATGCCGACGGCACCTACGCGCTGCTCTCCGACGCCTACTGCATCGAGGCCGGCAAACGCGCGGTGATCGGCGACGATACCGGCCTTGGCATGATCTCCAAACTGACCGCCGAGGGCAGCTATACCGTCAATGAAGACGGCACCGTGACGACCTCTCCGGCGAGCCACGCGGTATTCGAGCTGGCGCTCGACACCTACTCCAGCCAGATGCGCGGCCCCGCCCAGTATAAGGTCGGGGAGCTGGACGCGGACGGCACCTACGACTCCGCCGAGCACCCCGCCGTGCTGGACGCTGTGCCCGAGACGGTCTGGACGCTGGGCGACGGCACGATCGAAGCCTACGGCAAGCCTGTGGCCGGCGTCGGCACCTATACGACGACCTTTACCGGGGCCGAGGGCAACGTGGATCTCGTGCAGGATGTCCAGTTCCAGTGCGGCAGCCTGCTCGGTCTGATGAAGGCCGACAGCCGCCTGACGCTGACCCTGACCCTGACACTCAATGCCGACGGCACCTACGCGCT
>ONNS01000018.1:54510-66175 GCA_900319275.1 uncultured Eubacteriales bacterium | reverse complement strand
TTCCGCAGCATCTGCTGGATCGCCGCGCGCAGTGCACCGGTGCCCTTTCCGTGGATGATCGTGACGGTTTTAAGCTTGTTCATCACAGCCGAATCGAGATACTGCTCGGCGGCCATGACACCGTCGATGACCTCCATGCCTCTCAGGTCGATCTCGGAGGCCATGGCAGATGTCCGCAGCTGCGTGCCGCTCCCCTTGTTTGCGCCCTTCGGCTGCGGGGCCTTTTCGCCCTCGAGCAGCAGAACCTCGTCCTCTTTGGCCTGCACGCTCAGGATCCCGGCCTTCAGCGTCAGCGTCCGGTCGGCCGAGATCGCCTCGACCGTGGCCTTGACGCCCATGGCCTTGATCTGCACCACGTCTCCCACCTTCAGCGAACGTGCAGACTTCTCGTCGCTTTGCTGGATCTGGCGATTGGCGCGCAGACCGTCGCCGGCCTCGTTCAGACGGCGGCGCAGCTCGTTGCGGGCATCGTTCACGCTCTGGGCGTTCTCCTCGTCATTGATGCGGCGGCGCATCTCGTCAAGCTCGGCAAAGGTCTGCTCGGCCGTCTCTCGCGCCTCGGCAAGGACCCGCTCGGCCTCGCGCCGGGCCTTCAGATCGGCCTTCTCCAGCCGCACGTCCAGCTCGGCCTGCTTGAAGGCCAGCTTTTTGTTGTGCTCCTCGGCCTCGCGGCGGAGCTTCTCGGCCTCGCTGCGCTCCTTTTCCAACTGCACGCGCGTCTGCTCCAGCTTTTCGATCGTCGCCTCGAAGCTGGCGCTCTCCGTGCCGACACGGCGGCGGGCGTCATTGATTATGCCCTCATCCAGTCCAAGACGGCGGGATATGGCGAAAGCGTTCGATTTGCCGGGAATGCCGACCAGCAGATGATAAGTCGGGCGAAGGGTCTCGACGTCGAATTCGCAGCTTGCATTCTGGACGCCGGGCTCGTTGGTGGCATAGACCTTGAGCTCTGCATAGTGGGTCGTGGCTGCGATCACCGCGCCGCGGCGCCGTGCCTCTTCAATGATCGCGATCGCAAGCGCCGCGCCCTCGGTGGGGTCGGTACCGGCGCCAAGCTCGTCGAAGAGCAGCAGGGATTGTTCGTCGCATTCGTCCAGAATGCTGACAATGTTCGTCATGTGCGCCGAGAAGGTGGATAGCGACTGCTCGATGCTCTGCTCGTCACCGATATCGGCCAGGATGTGGCTGAAAATCGGCAGATTGCTGCCGTCGGCCGCCGGGATATGCAGACCGCACTGGTTCATGGCGGCGAGCAGCCCGATCGTTTTCAGACTGACGGTCTTACCGCCGGTGTTCGGGCCGGTGATGACAAGTGTATCAAAGCTGTCCCCGAGCTCCAGGCTGATCGGCACAGCCTTTGCCTGGTCGAGCAGCGGGTGGCGCGCGCGGATCAGCACGATACCGCGCTCACGCTCTTGCCCGGCCTCCATGCAGTCCAGCTTGTAGGAGAGCTTGGCCTTGGCAAAAATCAGGTCCAGCCGCACAAGATTGAGATAGTCCGCTTCGATATCGTCCCGGTGTTCGGCACAGTCGGCCGAGAGCTCGGCGAGGATGCGCTCGATCTCCAGCTTCTCCTTGGCCGCGAGCTCGCGCAGCTCGTTGTTGGCCTTGACGACGGCCATCGGCTCGATAAAGAGCGTCATGCCAGAGGCCGAGATATCGTGCACCAGGCCCGGGACCGAGCCCTTGTGGTCGGCCTTGACGGGCACCACATAACGGTCGGAGCGCATCGTGATGATCGGTTCCTGAAGCGAGCTCTGGTACGAGGGCGAGGAGATGATCTTCTGCAGCGCGTCGCGCGCACGCGCCGCGGCCGCACGCATCTGGCGGCGGATCGTGGCGAGCTCGGACGAGGCCGAATCGGCGATCTCATCCTCGCCGACGATAGAGGTCGTGATCTTCTCCTCTAAAAACTTATTGGTGTGCAACGCATGGAAATAGGCGTCGATACAGGTCTTGCCGACGCTGTCGTCGGCGAGATAGCCGCGTACCAGACGCGCACACTGCATCACGCGCGCAATGTCCAGCAGCTCGCGGGTATTCAGACTGCCGCCGAGATCCGCTCGCGCGAGCGAGGCACGCACGTCCTTGACACCGGAAAAGGACGGGCTGCCGCGTACGACCATCATGGTCTTGGCGGCGCTGGTCTCCTCCAGGCGGTGCCGGACTTCGGCCTCATCGCTCGAGGGCGTCAGGGCGAGGGCGTTCTCCTTGGCGGTCTCCCCCACGGCCTGGTCGCTGAGCATCTGCAGCACAGTCGGCAGTTCCAGGGTGCGCAGTGACTTTTCAAAAAAACTCATGGCATTGTTCCTCTTATTCGTATACTACGGTTCCAACGATCTGTTTATAGTAGGCAAGCGTACCAAAATGTCTTTCGCTCTGCCGCAGCAGGAACTGCTCTGTCACTCGTGCAAGTCGGTTGAGCTCCTCCTCACCGAGCGAGAAGGAAAAGAGCTTTTTGGCCGGAGCCGAGGCGATATAGCGCATGGCCTCGAGCACCTCACTGCCGAGTACCAGACTGTTCCCCGGGTGCGGGCAGCGCGCGCAGTAGACGCGGCCCTCCTCCATGCAGAGAACGGGCTCGGTCGGTTCGTCGCCGCAGCTTGCACAGCTTGACAGGTCCGGGGCATAGCCCGAAAGACACATCAATCGAAGCTCGAAAGCCGCTTTGATGAGCCGCCGATCGTAGAGCTTGCGGCTGAGCGCATAGAGAGAATTGAGCGAGAGCTGCAGCAGCGCCTCGTCCGGCTGTTCTTCGACCGACAGCGCCTCGAGACACTCGGCAAAGTAGCAGCCCAGAGAGAAGGCTTCGATATCGCTGCGCAGACCGTCGAAGCTCTCGATCACAGTGCCCTCGTTGACGGTCCACTTGCCGCGGTTGCCAAACAAGGTCAGTTCGGAATAGGTCAGCTGCTGCGTCGCCGCGGCTGTGCGGCTGGAGCGGCGCAGCGCGCCGCGCGCCTTGGCCGTCAGCTTGCCGTCGGTGGAGGTGAGCAGCGTCAGCATGCGGTCGGCTTCCTTATACCGCACCTCCCGCAGCACCAGAGCCTTTGTCGTGTTAAACATCGTTTCGTTCGTATGTATACGGTCAATCCTGCGGAGAGGGCTTTTCCCCCTCCCTGCTGTCTTTTCCGCGCTGCTGTCTTTCGCGGTACAGCAGATACAGCGCGGGGCTTCCGGTACTGGCGAACGCGCGCCACAGTGCATCTGTCGGCATTCTTACCACCTCACGGATAGTATCTGCCGCACAGCGTACTCGATATGCTGGAAGCTTATTCCTCGGTAAACCCGAAGTTCCGGATCGCGGCCTGGCTGTCGCGCCAGTTCTCCTTGACCTTTACCCAGGTCTGTAAAAACACCTTGGTGCCCATAAAGCTCTCAATATCGCGGCGCGCAAGCTCGCCGATCTTTTTGAGCATGGCTCCCTTTTTGCCGATAATGATCCCCTTGTGACTCTCCTTCTCGCAGTAGATCGTCACATCCAGGTCGATGATGCCGTCGTCCCGCTCGGAAAATCTGGTCACCTCGACCGCGGTGCCGTGCGGCACCTCTTTTTCGAGACTGGTCAGCAGCTTTTCGCGCACAAGCTCGGCGCAGATCTGGCGCTCGGGCTGGTCGGTGATCATATCGTCCGGGAAGAGATGCGGCCCCTCCTCGGCAAATTTCTCCATCTCGTCGAGCAGATCGCCCAGGCCTTCCCCGGTCGCGGCCGAGATCGGCACAACGGCGTCAAAGGCATGGGCAGCGCTGTAGACGGCCATGACCTCGAGCAGGCGCGTTTTCTCCACCGTGTCGATCTTGTTGATGACGAGGATCGACGGTGCACCGCTCTGGGCAATGCGCGCGATCAGTTCCTGCTCCTGCGCTCCGATCGCCGCCACAGGCTCGACAAGCAGCATCACCGCGTCCACAGCGGCGACACTCTCCTTGACCACGTTGACCATGTAGTCGCCCAGGCGGTTGTGCGGCTTGTGGAAGCCCGGCGTGTCCAGCAGCACAAACTGGGTATCGCCGCGGCTGACGATGGCCGTAATGCGGTTGCGCGTGGTCTGCGGCTTATTCGATACAATGGCGATCTTCTCGCCCACCAGGGCGTTGCACAGCGTGGACTTGCCCACATTGGGCCGTCCGCATACCGTGATCATCGCGGATTTTGTCGTATTCATTCAGTCTTTATCTCCCATAATTGCTTTTTCTCTTTCACGCATGCGGCGCTTCTGCTCGCCCTCGTCCACATGGTCATAGCCCAGCAGGTGCAGCACCGAGTGGACAGTCAGATACATCAGCTCGCGCTCGTAGCCGTGGCCGAACTCTTCGCCCTGGGCCTCGCAGCGGGGAACAGAGATCATCATATCCCCCAGCAGAATCGCGCCGGTGTCCAGATCCCGCTCGCAGCCTTCAGCGTCAAACTGCCCGGGGATCAGCTCATTCTGCGGAAAACTCAGCACGTCGGTCGCGCGGTCGACACCGCGAAATTCCCGATTCACCGAGTGTATGCCCTCATCGTCGGTCAGCATCACGCTGATGATGCACGGCACGTCCACCCCCTCGGCGTCCAGGGCCATCTGGGCTGCTTTTTTGATCAGTGCGGCGGAATTTCTGTGCCCGAGGTTTTTGACCTCGCGGCTGACATAGATCTCATGCTGCATGCTGCTTTCTCTCACTCCTGTTTACCTTTTAGTCGGATGCACACGCCGCTGCCGCGGCTCCTCTTTTGGTGAGGGGTGCTTTTTGTCGTATTCCTCATAGGCCTCGATGATCTGCTGTACCAGGCGGTGGCGGACGACGTCCTGCCCGGTGAGCTGGCAGATGGCGATATCCTCTACGCCTTCGAGCACCTTCATGGCAACCTTCAGGCCGCTGGTCTTGTCCTCCGGCAGGTCGATCTGCGTGATGTCGCCGGTGATGACGACCTTTGAGCCGAAGCCGATACGGGTGAGGAACATCTTCATCTGCTCGCGCGAGGTGTTCTGTGCCTCGTCAAGAATGATGAAGCTGTCGTCGAGCGTGCGGCCGCGCATATAGGCCAGCGGCGCAACCTCGATATTCCCCTTCTCGAGATATTTCTGGTAGGTATCGGCCCCCAGCATATCGAAGAGTGCGTCGTACAGCGGGCGCAGATAGGGATCGACCTTGCTCTGCAAATCGCCGGGCAGGAAGCCGAGGCGCTCACCGGCTTCGACAGCCGGGCGCGTTAAAATGATGCGGTTGACCTGCTCGGCGCGGAAGGCCGCCACGGCCTCGGCCACGGCGAGATAGGTCTTGCCGGTGCCGGCCGGGCCGATGCCCAGTGTGACCGTGTGTTCGGCAATCGCCTCGCAATATTTCTTCTGTCCAAGCGTTTTGGGCTTGATGGGCTTGCCCTTGGCCGTAACGCAGATCACATCGCCGGCCAGCTCCTGGATCTTGCTCTCTTTTCCTTCGCGCACAAGGCGCAGCACATAGCGGACATTCTGCGCATCGATCGGTTCGCCCTTGGCGGCAAGCTGCAGCAGACCGGCGATGGCCTTTTCAGCCAGCATCACGCCCTCCTCGTCGCCGCTGATGCGCAGGCTGTTATCCCGGCTCAGCACCGTGACATGCAGGGCTTCCTCCAGGATACGCAGGTTCTGGTCAAAGGAGCCGAACACGCCCGCGACGTGCTCCATACGCTCCACCTGAATGGTTCTCTCTATCATGTATCAAGCTCTTTTCTTTGAAACTATTTTGATAAAACCGCGATATTCTCCTCGCACCGGGCGCGCAGCGTAACTGTCAGCAGACTGTCGCTCTCGCTGACGGTCGCCGTCTCGTCCAGGACCTCGCCCTCGATCCCCTGCCGCAGCGTCTCCTTGAGCCGCGCCGTGATCTCGTCGGTTCGCGTCGAGGCGTCTGGCACCGTCCGGATTTCGGTAAAGATCTCGCCGATCAGGCTGACAGGCAGGGTAAACAGTCCGGGGACCCCAAGTTTGATTTCGTATTGTATTTTATCATACTCGTCAATAGGATTTCCACTGTTAATATAAAAATTGACCCGTTTTTCTCCAATTTTCACCGCGAAGCGTGAAAAGCCCCGTCCGCCGCCTGTTTTTCGTTCCTCCGGCAGCGGGCAAACCGCGGTGCACTCGTGAAAGGTCTGCGCCCAGATCTCGCCGAGCGCACGCACCTTCCGCGGCTCAGCGGTCAGGCTGTCCACAGTACCGGCGATCAGCAGCTCGCCCGGCGTGACAAGCGCCCCGGGCATCACCGTACACTTCCCGTTGCGCACCGCTGTGCGCGTCACGATCCCGGCGGTTTTGGCCGTCAGGTCGGCAAAATCCGTCTGTTGATAGATCTCGGGCTTTTCACTGCGCTCAAGCACCAGCACCTCGGCACGCGAACCGTTGAGGTTGACGCTGGCCCACGCGAGCTCGGGCAGGCGCAGCAACAGCGTGTTTCGGATCTCTCCGGCCGACAGCGCGGGCCAGAAGCTGCCATAGTGTAAGCCGCTGTCCTCCAGCGCGCGTAAAATCCGTCCGCGGCTGACATGCTCGGCCCCGCGGATGTCGACCTCCCAGATAAACAAAGACGCGAGAAACAGCCCCATGCCCGTCACTGCCGCCAGCACAAGCAAGCCGGCGCGGCGCCGCAGCATGGCGCGGCTCTCACTGCCGCCGCGCAGTGCGAGCTGATGCACATCGAGATACCGTTTCTCCGCCATCGCGCGCAGTGCGGGAAGATCCCGCTCGTCCACCGTCAGGCGCAGCACATAAGCTCCGCGGCTTTCCACGTCCGTCAGCTTGATCCCCGCCGCGGCTGCGTCGTTTACCAGCTCCTCCACAAGCGCGCCAGTCAGCTCCAGTCGCACCGCTCCGTGTATGATACGGTTCAGTCCCATTCGATGGCCTGCAGCATTCCGCATATCAGCATCTCCTTTTTTGTCATGGCCTGTACGAAAAGTCCCGTGCCGCGCACCGTCAGCCGCCGTCCGCGCGCGCCGGCGACGACAATGCTCTCATCGGTGAAGGACAGCAGACCGCGGTGGTTTTCCACCAACATCATTCGACCCGCGGTCTGCACGCTGAGCTCCCCCAGCGCTTCTCCCGGCAGCTGCAGCCGCTCCGACAGATCCCCGGCGATCGTGTTTCCTCTCATGCGGCACCTCCCGCAAATTGCTTGTATTATCCTATGTCCGTGGGAATAGGCTTATACTACGTCATTTCATCTGATGGGAGGTCTGATTCCTGTGCAGCTGATCGCTCTCGCCGCCACGATCACAGCCATGATCTCACTCGCATTCTCGACGCCGGCCATGATGGACAGTGCGCGCCTGGCGCTCTCACTCTGCGCGCGCACGATCCTGCCAAGTCTGTTCCCGTTCTTCGTTCTGTCTGGTCTGCTGAGCCGTCTGGGGTTTCAGCGGCTCTTTCGCCGTGCGGGCTGCGGCCTGTCTGCGCTGCTCGTCGGTCTGACGGGCGGCTATCCGATGGGTGCAGCCTATGTGGGAGAGCTCTACCGCCGCGGCGCACTCGAGCGGCGAGAGGCCGAGCGGATGCTGCTCTACGCCAACAACACCGGCCCCGCCTTTCTGCTCGGCGCAGTCGGGACGGGCGTGTTCCACTCAACAAAACTCGGTTTCTATCTTTGGGCCGTCCATGCAGCCGCGGCGCTGCTGCTCTATTTCTGTTTTGCTGCCCGGCAAACCGACGCAGCGCCGACGGACGTTCCGTCGGAGCCTTTCACGGCAGCCTTTCCGTCTGCCGTGCGCCAGGGTGTCAGTGCGTCGCTTGCCGTCTGCGGCTTTGTGGTATGCTTTACGGTGTTGGTCGGGCTGCTCGACAGCCATGGCCTGTTTTCCCGCACAGCCGCGCAGCTCTCAGCCCTTACCGGCCTGGCGCCGCAGGCCGCGAGAGCCCTGCTGACAGGCGTCTTGGAGCTCGGGAGCGCCGTCGGCGCCATGGAGGGCCTGCCGCCGAGCCGCTCAACGCTCGCACTGGCGGCGGCTATACTCGGCTGGGGCGGTCTTTCTGTGCACTGCCAGACCGCCGCCGTCCTCGCCGAGATCGATCTCCGTCTTCGTTTGCACAGCCTTGGCCGCTTCCTTGCCGCTCTGCTCGGCGCTGCGCTTGCGTGGACCTTCGCCCCGCTCGTGGGGATCGGATAAGCAGCAAAATGCCCCTTCCCGACCGGGAAGGGGCGTTTTGCCGATATACAAATCAATCAGACGTGTAACTATTCAGTCCTGGACTTTGGGGGAGTTCAGAGGGGCTCTCCTCTCTGATTTTTCGCCGCGGACGGCGAAAAACGCATTCAAATCCGTTTTTGACGGGGCTTTGCCTCGGCAAAAACTCACTAAGCCGAACTGAGCGAGGCCTCGCGCCGACCAAAGCGGGCATCAGGCCCGCTGCGATAAGCGCGAGTGCCCCCTAATTATTCAGTCACCCGCAGGGTGACTGAATAATTACTCAGACGTTGTACCGCTCGGCGTACTCCGCGTAATATTCGTCAAAGTTGTGGCTGTGTTTTTCCTTGAGCTGGATCACGTAATCATGCGGGTCGATCTCGTCCTTACCCAGCTCGATCACGGCGAGGGCAAGGTTCGAGCAGTGGTCGCTGATACGCTCGAGATCGGTCAGCAGGTCGTTGAGTGCGAAGCCCAGATCCAGCGTGCACTCGCCTCTCTTCAAACGGTCGGTGTGGTGCAGCTTGATCTTGTCGGTCAACACGTCGATGCGCTCCTCCAGCGGCTCGACATGATAGGCAAGGTCAATATTGTTGCTGGTAAACGAGCGGAAGCTCAGCTCGATGATCTCCTTGACAGCGGCGATCTCGACAGCCAGATCCTTTCGGGCCGCCTCGGAGAACTGCTGCTTCTTCTCGTGCATCTCCTTGGCGACGTCGGCGATGTTCATAGCGTGGTCGGCGATGCGCTCGAAGTCGGTCAGCGTGTGCAGCACCTTGGTGGCGACCTCGTTCTGCTCGGTAGAGAGCTCCTGTGCCGAGAGCCGCATCAGATAGGTGCCGATCTTGTCCTCATAGGAGTCGATCAGATTCTCGTTGGCCTCGACCTTGTTGTAGCCGGCCTCGCTGAAGTTGTCCATCAGCTCGAGCGCGGCCAGGAAGTTCGACTTGGTGGCCTTGGCCATGTCGTTGGTCGTCAGGCGGCTCTGCTCAACGGCCAGCGGCGGGTGGATCAGGAAGCGTTCTTCCAGACGGGCAAAGGCGTCGTTCGCGCTGACCTCCTCGCCGCTCGGCTTGATGAGGGCGCGGGAAACACGCAGCAGGTATTTGTTGAACGGTACCAGCGCAATGACCGAGAACACGCGGAAGGCCGTGTTCACCAGCGCGATGCTGACCGGGTTCATGATCATGCCGGAGAGGCCCAGCGGAACGATTGCATTGATGCCGTAATACACGACCGCACAGAGGACGGCGGCGGCCGTCTCAAAAATCAGATACATCCACGCGGTCTGCCGGCCCTCGAGCTTGGCGCCGAGCGCGGAGAGCAGCACCGGCACAGCCGCGCCGATCGCGATGCCCATCAGCACGGGATAGGCCACATCGAAGGTGACGGCGCCCGTCATAGACAGGGCCTGCAGGATACCGCAGGCGGCGCTGGCGCTCTGCAGAATGGCGGTAAAGGCAGTGCCGACCAGGATACCGATGACCGGGTTCGAGAAGGTCGTCAGCAGGCTGATAAAAGCGGGGCTCTCCTTGAGCGGAGCGACCGAGCCGCTCATCGCCTGCATGCCGTACATCAGCACCGAAAAGCCCAGCATGATATCGCCGACATGGTGCTTTTGCTGGCTCTTGGTGAACATGCGCAGCAGAATACCGATGATCGCAATGACGGCCGAGAGCGTGGACGTACTCAGCAGAGAAATCCAGCCCGAGCCGCTGATCGACGACAGGCAGATGATCCAGCCCGTGATGCTGGTGCCGATCAGGGCACCCTCGATCACGGTGACAGCCTGCTCAAGCTTCATCATGCCGGAGTTGACAAAACCGACGACCATAATGGATGTCGCCGATGAGGACTGGATGACCGCCGTAACACCGGCGCCCAGCAGCACACCCTTCAGCGGTGTATTGGACAGACGATACAAGACCAGCTCCAGCTGGTTGCCGGCGACTTTTTTCAGGCCGTCCCCCATCAGCGTCATGCCGAACAGGAACAGAGCCACGCCGCCGAGCAGCGAGATGATGTCGGCCAGTTGCAAAAAAATCCCTCCTATGGTAAGCCGTTTACAATGATGAACGGCAGTAATACGGATAACACATATCTATTTCACAGAAAACAGCTTCCACGGCCACTCGTCAGGCGGCGGGCAGGTGAAAGTCATCATTTCTCCGCTCTTCGGGTGCGGAAAGCTCAGCTGTTCGCACCAGAGCGCAATGCCGCTGCTGCGGTAACTGCTGCCATAGCGGCTGTCGCCGACCAGCGGCAGCTTGCGCGAGGCAAACTGTACGCGGATCTGGTGGCTGCGTCCGGTGACAAGTTCGACACGCAGCAGGGAGATCTCTCCTTCAGTCGCGCTCTGTGTCTGAAGTCTCCGATAGCGGAGCTCTGCCTCCTTGACGCCGCGGCGCTGCCGTTTAACGACATAGGTTTTATTGGTGGTGCTGTCGTGATACAGCAGATCCTTCAGCGTATCCTCATCCCGCTCGGGTCTCCCCTGTACAACGGCGAGGTAGCGCTTGCCAAGCTCGTGCCCGGCCAGGGAGCTCGATAGCTTTGCGGCAGCTTCTTTGCTGCGGGCATACACCATCACACCGCCCACGGCCATGTCGAGACGGTGGACGCAGCGCGTCTCCCCCCATCCGATCTGACTATTCAGCAGCTCGGGCATACCGCCGCTCTCCGACAAAACACCCGCAGGCTTGGTGCACACCACCACATCGTTATCCAGATAGAACAGCCTGACCATCGGGCTGCCTCCTTTCGTCCGTCGGGTGCACAGAAGCAAACTTGCCGCCCCAGGCACAGCATTGCAAGAAAAACGTATCGCAATCTGAGACAGATATGTTGTTTTAATCATACCTTGTCCGGTCCGGGAAGTCAAGACATAGAATCGCCCAATTCTGACGCTGTTACTCACAAAGATTCTGCAAATATCGAAAAAACGCAGCGTGCGTCTTTGCTTTGTGCAGTTCGCACTATCTGTCAATTTTTTATCGTTATTTTTATGATAAAGTTTGTTTATTATTTCACTTGCTAATTCTGACCGAACATGCTAAACTGTGCCGCGGAAAGCAAGAAAACAGACTGTTAACGGACAAGATGGTGTTTTGTCCGTACAATATGGAGGTAACTCACTATGAAATGCCCTCGCTGCGGTGCCGAACTGGTTGTCGACTCCCATCGGAAATATGATGCGCTGATGTGCTATGAGTGCGGCTGGATGGAAGGCCGTGATCTTGGTGAAAATATCACCGAGAAAAAACTCACCAACTTCGAGCGTCTGCGCGGTATGAATTTTAACGAGACCGTTTCTTTTCTCTCAAGCAGTCTGCATCTGACAGAAGAAAAGCTCTCCGCGTGGCTTGATTCCTGCGTCTGCTGATTCATAAACTAAAATCAAGTATCCCGCCGATGATCCCGGCGGGATATTTTTGCCTTTCGCTGATTTGCGCAGCGGTACAAACTGCGGGTGATTACCACTTTACATCTCCGATCAAATCCATTACAATATACTCGATATTACCA
>ONNS01000018.1:0-54495 GCA_900319275.1 uncultured Eubacteriales bacterium | reverse complement strand
ATATTAAGGAGACACCGCCATGCGTTGGATAGAAGTATGCTGCGATACACCCGAGGATGAGATCAGCAGCCGCTGTGAAGAATTGACGTCTCTCGGGGCCGAGGGCTTCGTCATCGAAAGTGAGAACGACTTCCAGGACTTTCTGGAGAATAACCACCAGTATTGGGACTATGTGGACGAGGCGCTCACACAGCAGTTTGCCGGGGCCAGCCGCATCAAGTTTTACCTGACAGACGACGAATCCGGCCGTGCAAAGCTTGCCGCTATACAAGCTCGCTACGCCGTGACGACAAGCTATGTGGCTGACAGTGACTGGGAAAATAACTGGCGGCAGTATTACCAGCCGATCGAGGTCGGCGAAAAGCTGGTCGTCGTACCGGAATGGATGGAGAAACCCGACAACGGTCGTCTGCCGCTGCGGCTGGATCCCGGACTGACCTTCGGAACCGGCAGCCATGCGACCACGCGCATGTGCCTCACCGCGCTTGAACGCTTTGCGCACCCCGGCGTGCGGTTGCTGGATATTGGCTGCGGTAGCGGAATTCTCGGCATAGGCGGCCTTATTCTGGGCGCCGACAGCTGCGTCGGCTGCGACATTGACCCCAAATCCCCCGATGTGGCGGCGGCCAACGCCGCGCTCAACGGTATCGGCCCTGACCGCTTCACGGTTTATGCCGGAAATATTCTCAGTGACGAAGGGCTGCGCAGCGAACTTGGCACCGGCTATCCGGTCGTGCTGACAAACATTGTATCCGACGTCATCATCCCGCTCTCCGCCTTTGTTCGCCGCTTTATGGCGCCCGGCGGTGTCTTCATCACCTCCGGCGTCATAGAAGGCCGACAGGACGACGTCCGCACCGCACTCGAGCGAAACGGCTTTACGATTGAATCACACAGCAGCGACGACGACTGGCACTGCTTCGTCTGCCGCTAGGGCGAAGGTGATCGAACACCTACCGCCTGTGAGCGTCCCTTTTCGGCGCTTTTTGTCCCGCCTCACTTGCTGGGCGTCCGTCATAGACATAAGTTCGCGTTGACCAAATCAAAGATTTGGACGCTCATTTAAGCCCAGCGGCGCTCGTTAGGCGCAAAAATCGCTCGAAAAATGCCAGCTCACAGGTGCCTCGCAGTTTTAACGGAGCGGATTTTTGACGAGACAAGGAAAACGCCGCAGGGAATACGCCTGTATTTTCAAGGCGTTTGACGCGGTATCGGCGGAAATCCGCCCGATAAAACCGGCAGGGGTTCGATTCCCTTCGCCCTAAGTACATATATTTCAAGGGCCGAACCTTTCGCAGGTTCGGCCCTTGAAGCTTTCATTATCAGACTATAATGCCCTTTTCTTCGCTCAGGACACGGCCGGTGAGCTTGATCGTCCGGCCCTCGGCTACAGCCGTACCGGTAATGCTGCCGTCCGCATGGAGCCGACAGCTGAGCTGCGCCGTTACTCCCTGCGCCGTGCCGGAAAACAGGTAATCCTCCCCCACCTTATGTCCATCGGAAAAAGATGCCGTCTTCCCCATGGCCGCCACACTGCCGTGGAAGCGCTCGCGTGTGTCCATACAGATCACCGTGTCCACCTTCACCGCAAGCAGTGACACTTTTACCTTGATCTCGCAGCGATAACTATAACCCGCCTGTACTGTCATTGTCTTTATTTCCCGCCAAATCCGGTATCCACCAACTCGCCGAACTCGATATAAGGACATGTCTTAATACCGCTGCCGTCATTTTTCAGGGCGATGATGCGATAGGTCCCGCGCCGCAGGCTGTGCTGGACATCCGCGATCGCGTCTTCTTCGTTCGTCGAGGTCATCACGATATTGGTCTCATCCTGGAGAATGCCGGCAATATCCGGCCGACCGTCCACATAATAATAGTAGATCGTGCCGTGCTTCTGCTCGCGCAGCGAATACATCGCCTTGGCGTCCCTGATGTTGTTTTCGTTCGGCCCGATCGGAACCTCCCGACCGTCATAGCTGAGCGAGGTCCCGCCCCGCGGTACGAACACCACCGCCAGCATGGCCGCGACCAGCAGCACCGCCGCGGCTATAAACAGGATATTCCGTTTCAATGCGACACCCTCTTTTCTGATTGCACCAAATCTCTTCGGTGCTTTCTTACCGTTTATGTCTGTAGCATATCACAGACGTTTCGTTATTTCAAGGTAAAATCAGAACAGGGATTCCCGAATCTGCCGCTGATATCATCGCGTCAAATCGGCTGAACAAAGGTCTTGGATGCCGGCGAGCTTGCTCGGCAGAGTCGAAAACACGGCAACTTTTGCAGCAGCTCGAGATCAGGGCTCCACATTCTCGCCGCTGTCCGCGTCCCACAGCGCTGTGAGTTCCGACGCTGTCAGCAGCTCGACATGGGCTGCCTCGCCGCTCTCGCCTTTTTCGCCCTTCTCCCCCTTATCGCCTTTGTCTCCTTTATCGCCGCGCGGGATTCCAAAGTACAGAATCGTTCCGTCTTCCGTTTGCTCGGCCGTGACCGTGGCCTCGCTGCCCGGCGCCAGGCTCTCGGCCTGTGCACCAACGACAGCACCGCCACTTCCGCCCGCGGTCCACAACTTTCCGTCGCTGTCACGGCCGACAGGCTGCGTCATGTCCTCGGTCTTCGTCTCGGTGAAGAAGGGGCCGGCTGCATTCCTCTCGCCTTTTGCGTGATTTGCCTCGGCGTCCTCGAGCAGCTTGGCTACCCAGTCCGGCACCAGATAGCTCTTTCCCACATACAGACGGTAGCACTCCCTGCCGTTTGTCACGACCAGCGGATTTTGCCCCAGATCGGGGATGATAACAGTTTTGCTCATGGCAGTCCTCCATTTTTTATTTTTCACGGACAACATAGCACACTGTCTCACGCACGGGAAAGCCCCCGACGGTTTTCATTTCTGGTACAGCTTCGTGAGGCCGAAAATCGCTGAAGCATTCGTTTATTGCAGCAGAAAAAACTGGCAGTCTCCGCAGTGCATATCCCGCCGTTTACCGCACAAGATATGCACGGGCGATCAAACTGTATCACCCAATTGATAAAGAAGGAGATGGACAGAATGTCTACCAACAACAGCAATCATCTGGTCAATCCTGCTGCCCGCGAGGCCATGGATAAGTTTAAGATGGAAGCCGCTTCCGAAGTCGGTGTCAACCTGAAGGACGGCTACAACGGCGAGCTCACCAGCCGTCAGGCCGGTTCCGTCGGCGGGCAGATGGTCAAGAAAATGATCGAAGCCTACGAGAACGGCATGAAGTAAGCTTAAGCGCATTTCTTTTAAAAATGACAGGAGAACGTCTGCGTTCCCCTGTCATTTTTTGTTGTTGACTGCCAATCCGAAAAAAAGAATTTGAGTTTATCTGTTCCGCATGCAGTATGGTTTTTCCCAGGCCCTATAAAGAATACTCCTATCGACATTGCATAATGACGTCATCATGTCGCTGTCCTCCTCGTTAATCTGATTAGAGTATAGCATAGAGCCATCGCCTTGAAAAGAAGGGCAACTGTAACCGTGCTCAAAAAGTGACGGTTATCTGCGGGGCTATTGTCATCACAAGGGCTTCGTGCTATCATTTGAGTGCGCTCAACGATATAATACAGGGAGGTTTGCAGTATGACCATCCAATTTGACGCTGTGTATGAACGGGATATGGATATTCTGTTAATGAGAAAAATCGCTTATGACAGGAATTTTGTCCGGCGTTTCTTTCTTGACGGAGCAATTGAGGACGACAAAGCAGAGTTTGTTGTCGAAAAGGTCGCGCACTCTGTTGTGACAGAAGATGGAGAGTCTGATGTAGAAGCGATCCTTTCTGTCAATGGCAAAAGAATTGCTCTGCTGATTGAGGACAAAATCGATGCGGTTGCTCAGCCCGATCAGGCAGAAAGATATAGTATCCGCGGGCGAAAAGCTGTCGATTGCGGCGACTATGATGATTTCTATGTGTATATCGTTGCACCGCGAGACTACCTGGACAATAATGCAGAGGCGAAGAAGTACCCGCATCGCATTTCCTATGAAGACATCCGAAGCAGCTCTGAAGATTTGTTTGAAAATGCCATGATCGACCATGCCTTATCAGATGCCAACAATGTTCGGCTTCCACGGAGTGCTGTCGTCACCGCCTTCTGGGATCAGCTCTATGATTATGTGGATGAAAACTATCCAGACACTTTTCTTATCCATGGACACAGAGGGCTTGAGAGAAGCGGGCAGGCCGGACAATGGATTTCCATGTCTTGTGTGAAGCCATACGGTATCCAGATAAAAAGCGACCGAGGATATGTTGACTTGGAAATCGGTGGTTACGGCGATCGATTTGCTCAGTTTTCCAATGACAACAAGGCCCTGATCGATGAGAAGCGCCTTTATGTGAGGGCAGCCTCAAAATCTCTTGCAATAAGAAAATACATCGATTTCATCGATTTTACACAGCCTTTTGAATCTCAAAAGCCTGCATTGAGGAAAGCTTTTGACGCAGCAAAGGAATTGCAGGATTTGATCTCAAAACTGAAAATCAAATAAGATCAGGAAACGAAGCGCCGTGGTCTATACCATAGGCGCTTCATTTTAGCACTGACATCATTATAAACCTCAATATCTTATAGTCGGGTGATTATAGAGCGTATTTCAACACAATGACCAAAAGGAAAACAATCTGGAAAACCGGGTTATTGCGCTGATCGAAGCAAACAAAGACATCACGATGTCCCAAATCGCTGACCAATTGGAAGTGTCCTATAAAACGGCGCAGCGTTTCATGGACAAAAAGAAGCAGACCGGCCGTATTGAACGCGTAGGCGGCAAACGCTGCGGATATTGGGAGATACACAGATAAATAAACAATCGTTCTTATGCAATCAGGCGCCCGGGAAACCGCTGATTTCAACGGTTCCCGGGCGCCTGACTCATAGGGGCATGGTGACGATAGTCCTTTGCCGATTTAGGTGCGTAATATTCAGATTTCTTTCATCCGCCCGTCTGTAAGCACGTCGATCATGAGCTTGGAGGCCAAACGGAAAGAGCAGATAAATGTCTCGCAAGATATTCCATCCAAACAAGTGCCACCATGAGGTGTACGGCCCTGCCACTCCCCTCTTGATAGCTTTTCAATTCTGTTCTTCTGCTATTCGCGACATTCATCTGCTTTACGGTCGTTTATTATATGCTCGCTCTCCCCACCAGCCAGTCCAGCGCGTTGATCCGGCGGATGCCTTCATAATCCGCCTCTGGGTCTTCATCCAGCGTCAGGATCACTTTGGGATAATTGTCGGCGATCATTTGCAGCGATGTAAGCTCCCTTGTCAGTGTTTTTTCATCCCGGACACTGGCGGCAACCTGGATATACCGGATTCCCTTCTGCCCACGGGCAACAAAATCCACTTCCAGTTCGTCGATCTTGCCGATATAAACCTCGTAACCTCTGCGGATAAGCTCCAGATAGATGATGTTCTCCAGCATATGCCCTACGTCCGTGCCGCTCGTGCCCAGCAGCATGTAACGCATGCCGATATCTACCACATAATATTTTTCCAGCGTCTTCAGATACTGCTTTCCCCGAATGTTATAGCGTTTGGCCTGATAGATGATAAAGCTCTCCATCAAGCCCTCCAGATATCGTTCCACCGTCTTGACATCGATCTTTCTGCCGGATGAGGTCATGGTATCAGCGATCTTTTTGGTTGAAAGCTGACTGCCGATGCTGTCAAACACAAATCGGGTCACACTCTCGAGCATCATGGTATCCGCAATCTTTTTGCGCGCGGCAATATCTTTCACCACGATGGTGTTGTAGACACCCTCCAGGTAATCGCGCACAGCGCTTGGCTGTTCTTTCAGCTCCAGCGCATAGGGAAAAGAGCTGCCCTGAATATACTCCCGATACTTCGCTGCGAGATTATCTTCACTGCCGGTAGAGAGTACATATTCACGGAACGACAAAGGCAGCATTCTGATCTCGATATATCTGCCCGAAATCAAAGTCGCAATTTCACTGGACAGCATATAGGCATTGGAGCCGGTGAGATACACATCTACATTCTTTCGGATATACAGACTGTCGACAACTGCCGGAAAGCCCGCGCAGTGCTGAATCTCATCAATAAAAACATAGGTCATCTTCCCCGGCACGAGGCGCTCTTTGACATAGGCATGCAGAGCCGCCGGCTCGCGAAGAGAAAAGAAATCAAAATCCTCCAGATTGATCGCAACAATCTGAGCTTCTTCCACTCCATTCGCACGCAGATAATCCTGGTAGATTTCCAGCAATGTGGACTTCCCACAGCGCCGAACGCCTGTTACCACTTTGATCAATTGCTTATCCCGAAAACCGATCAGCTTATCCAGATACTCTTTCCGTTCCAATCGCTGCATGGCCATCGCGCACCTCCATTCTTCCTTACCATGAGTATATCCAAAAAGAACAGGAAAATCAATTGTTTTTGGAATGAAATCCAAAAAGTTTTCCTATTGTCGCACAGCGTTCCTTAACACCCTTGTGTTTTACCATCCGGTTCACATGAAATACACCGGATATTTCCTCATCTGCTCCCTCAGTATTCGATCCACCCGCTCGATCGTCTCCGCCGGGTAATACTTTTCAAGTCCATCCAGGGCCGTCGGCAGCTCCTTTCTTGTGAAGGAAAATCGCAGCTGCGGCCCATAGAGTTGCTCTGCCGCGGAGACCTGCCCGTCGAACATAATTGTTGTGAAAGAACCTTCCCAACAGGCAAGGCCAGCACATAGCGATTAGTATTTCGTATGAAAACAACCGGGCGTGATACGGTTGTGGTATCATTCCCGGCTTGATTTGATATCCGTCGTCTTTATCCCTTGCGATCACAGCACCTTTGGGTCTCCGTCTGATCCCTCTGCTTTCCTCTTCCACTCCAAATCCCAGTTTTGTTGTCCCGATTATACCATAAGGCCGAAGGGCTTATGGTATAATTCGCCATGTTTTTCGGTTGCCGCGCGAGCGGCGAGAAAAACGGCGTTAAATCGCATATACTAAGCGCTTCTGCGCTTAGTATACCACACCGACAACACCATATCAATCTTTTGAAAAAACGTGCCTCACGGTGAGACACGTTTTTTCATATAGATCGAAGTCTGACCAAAGGCTCTGGTCCAAGTTCAAGAACAAACCATCAGATGAGATTCGTATAACCCATGAGACAGCGATCGACCTCAGCCGCACAGGCGCGCCCCTCTGCAATGGCGTAGACCACCAGCGACTGGCCGCGATGCATATCGCCGGCTGTAAATACATGCGGAACGCTGGTCCGGAAAGAACCGGCTTCCGTCTTCACCGTGCGGTCAAGCGCTACACCGAAGGCGGCGCAAATATCCTCGCGGCATCCGGCAAAGCCCGTCGCGGCGATCAGCAGTTCACAGGGCAACCGTTTCCCATCTTTTGTAACCACAGCCTTAAGCTTGCCGGATTCATCGGTTTCCAATGCCGCAAGGCTCTGCGAAAACAGGCGCGGGTCATGGCCGAACAGTGCTTCCGCTTCTTCCTGCGCGTAGTCCTGCGGGAGAATACCGTCCGGGAAAAGATAGTCCTCCATCGGCCTGCGCACAAGCTGCGCAAGGCTTTTGCAGCCCTGTCGGATGCTCGTCGCCGCACAGTCGCTGGCAGTATTCCCGGTTCCTATGATGACCACATTTTTTCCTTTGGCGGAGGGTATGGCTGGAGAGAGAGACATCTGCTGCCGTTCGACAGCGGCTGAAAGAAAGTCCATGGCAAAGTATACGCCACGGACGCCCTCTGTTTCAATTCCGAGCGGCCTCGGCTTTTCAGCTCCGCAGCAGAGCACCACCGCGTCATATTCCTCTGACAGGCGTTTTGCTACCGCAGGATCGGCCGCGTTGAGGCCAGTCACAAAGCTCACGCCCTCGCGTGTCATAAGTTCGATGCGGCGGCGGACGACGGATTTGGGCAGTTTCATATTCGGGATGCCGTACATCAGAATTCCGCCCGGCTGCTGGCGCTTTTCGATCACGGTGACACAGTGTCCCCGATGGTTGAGCTGGTCTGCCACAGCCAGTCCGGCCGGGCCGGAGCCCACTACCGCCACTTTTTTTCCGGAGCTGTGGGGCGAAAAGCGCGGCTCCATCAGCTGATGGGCATAGGCGTACTCGATGATGCTCAGCTCATTATCGTGTACGGTGACGGAATCACCGTACAATCCGCAGGTACAGGCCTGCTCGCAGAAGGCAGGACAGACACGACCTGTGAACTCCGGAAAATTGTTTGTTTTCAGCAGTCTCGTCAGAGCATGGGCAAAATGACCGTTCATGATACTGTCATTCCACTCCGGGATCAGGTTATGAAGCGGGCAGCCAAGCTGCCTGCCTTCAAACTGTACACCGGCCTGGCAGAAGGGCACGCCGCAGTTCATGCATCGTGCACTCTGCTCGCGCCGCTGTTCCGTCGGACAGGGAAGGTGAAACTCCTCCCAGTCCCCTATCCGTTCAAGAGGCGCCCGCACGGGATTCGCCATGCGTTCATACTCCATGAAACCGGTTGGTTTTCCCACGTTGTCCGCCTCCTTTATTCATTCACCGCGGCATAAAATGCCTTGATCTCCGCCTGTTCCTGTGTCTCACCGCGGCTTTCGAAGTCCTTGATTGCCTTACGCATGCGCTCATAATCTACGGGGATGATTTTCTTGAATGCTGGCAGAACCGTCTTGAAATCCTTCAGGATCGCAGCGGCCTTTTTCGATCCGGTCGCATCCAGATGGGCCTGAAGGAGCTCTCGCAGTTCCTGCACATCGTTCGGATCCCTGACCGGCGTGACATGCAGACCGCTCTTGTTCATGCGTGTGTAGAGATCATGCGCCTCGTCCAGCACATAGGCCACTCCCCCGGACATCCCGGCTGCAAAGTTTTTGCCAGTCTGGCCCAATATGAGCACTCTGCCGCCGGTCATGTACTCGCAGCCATGATCTCCTACACCCTCCACCACGGCCGTAGCGCCGGAATTTCGCACGCAGAAGCGCTCCCCTGCGACGCCGCAGATAAACGCCGTTCCGGAGCTTGCGCCGTAGAGCGCCACATTCCCGACGATAATGTTTTCATCTGCCGGGAGCTGTGAGTCTTTCGGCGGGACCAGGATCAGTTTTCCGCCGGAGAGTCCTTTGCCGAAGCCGTCGTTGGAGTCGCCTTCCAGGCGCAGGGTGAGACCTTTGGGAATAAACGCCCCAAAGGACTGACCGCCGCCGCCCCGGCAGCAGACGGTATAACAGTCGTCCTCCAGCGTGTTGCCGTATAGCCGTGTGATCTCCGAGCCGAAAAGCGTACCGAACGCGCGGTCGGGACTCGAGACCGAAACACACACGCTGCCGGGTTTCTTTGTCTTGAGTTTTGATCCCAGCTCCTTCATGAGCACGCTTTGATCCTTTGTCCGTTCCAGATGAAAGTCATGGACCGCCTCGGCTTTGAAATGAGGCACCGGATGCGGACACGGCATCGAGAGCAGAGCGGAGAGATCCACCGTCTCGGCCCGGTGGGTGATGCGTTTTTCACGTTCAACCAGCAGATCTGTCCTGCCTACCAGTTCATCGACGCTGCACACGCCGAGCTTTGCCATGATTTCCCTGAGCTCCTGCGCCACAAAGCGCATGAAGCGTATGACATATTCCGGTTTACCCGAGAACCGCTTTCTCAGCTGCGGATTCTGCGTAGCGATACCGGCCGGGCAGGTGTCCAGGTTGCAGACGCGCATCATACAGCACCCCAGGCAGACCAGCGGCGCGGTGGCAAAGCCAAATTCTTCCGCACCCAGCATACAGGCAATGGCAACATCCCCCCCGGTCATGAGCTTGCCGTCGGTTTCAAGAACGACCTGCTCGCGAAGGCCATTTTTGATGAGCGTCTGGTGGGTCTCGGCAAGCCCCAGTTCCCAGGGCAGGCCCGCGTTGTGGATGGATGAGGCCGGTGCCGCGCCGGTACCGCCGTCATAGCCGGAAATCAGCACGACCTGGGCGCCAGCCTTCGCGACACCGCTGGCTATGGTGCCAACACCTGCCTCAGACACCAGTTTTACACTGATACGGGCGTGCCGGTTCGCATTTTTCAGGTCATAGATCAGCTGCGCCAGATCCTCAATGGAATAAATGTCATGGTGCGGCGGTGGACTGATCAGCGTGACGCCGGGCGTGGAGAGTCTCGTGCGGGCGATCCACGGATAGACCTTGCTGCCAGGCAGATGTCCGCCTTCGCCGGGTTTTGCCCCCTGTGCCATCTTGATCTGCAGCTCCGTCGCACTCGTCAGATAGGCGCTGGTCACCCCGAAGCGGCCGGACGCGATCTGCTTGATGGCTGAACAGCGCAGAGGGTCGGCCAGACGGTCGGGATTCTCCCCGCCTTCGCCGGAATTGGATTTGCCGCCAAGCGTGTTCATGGCAATGGCAAGGCAGCTGTGCGCCTCTTCAGAAATGGAGCCATAGCTCATGGCGCCGGTCTTGAAGCGTCTGACGATACTGTCTACACTCTCGACTCTCTCCAGTGGGACAGCGCCGTCGGGATCAAAGCGCATACCCAGGAGTCCGCGCAGGGTGTGCGGGACCGTCTGGTCGTCCACGAGCGCGGAATACTGCTTGAACACCTCGTAATCATCCTCTTTAACCGCCTTTTGGAGCAGCTTGATGGTGAGGGGATTATACATGTGGTCTTCCCTCCCCGCTCCGGAACGCAGCTTGTGCGATCCGACGGAAGGGAGCGTCTCGTCGATACCCAGACCCAGCGGTTCAAAAGCCTGATCGTGCTGCCACTCCACATTCTCATCGATCTCCGCAAGGCCGATGCCCTCCACGCGGCTGACCGTGTTGGTAAAATAGCGGTCAACCACGCTTTTGCTGATGCCGACGCACTCAAAGATCTGCGCTGCCTGGTAGGACTGGATCGTCGAGATGCCCATCTTTGCCGCGATCGTTACAAGACCTTTCAAGACAGCATGGTTGTAGTCGTCCACAGCCACACCCACATCCTTGCACAGCATACCGCGCGACGCAAGCTCCTCGATACACTCCTGCGCAAGATAGGGATTGATGGCCTGCGCACCGTAGCCAAGCAGCACTGCAAAATGATGTACCGTGCGCGGCTCGGCGCTCTCCAGTATCAGAGACACGGCGGTACGCTTTTTGGTGCGCACCAGATACTGCTGCACCGCTGACACCGCCAGCAGCGACGGTATTGCCACATGGTTTTCATCAACGCCGCGGTCTGAGAGGATCAGAATGTTTGCCCCGTTTTTATACGCCCTGTCGCAGGAGACGAAAAGTCGATCCAGCGCCCGCTCCAGCGGTGTACGCTTATAGTACAGAAGAGAAATCGTCTCTACATGAAACTCCGGGTTATCGAGATAGCGGATCTTGAGCATATCCACACTGGTGAGGATGGGATTATCGATCTGCAAAACCGCGCAGTTTTCCGCCTGCTCCTTCAAAAGGTTGCCGCTTGCGCCGAGAAAGACCGAGGTGTCAGTCACGATCTGCTCCCGGATCGCGTCAATGGGCGGGTTCGTCACCTGGGCGAACATCTGCTTGAAGTAGCTGAATAACGGCTGCCTCGCCTCGGACAGCACGGCCAGCGGAATATCCGTCCCCATCGAGGCCGTAGGTTCTGCGCCGGTTTTGGCCATTGGGAGAATAAAATCCATGACCTCCTCGTAGGTATACCCGAAAGCCTTATAGAGCTTATCGCGCAGCGCCTGGTCGTGCTTCTCCACAGCGCGGTTCGGAACGGGCAGCTCCTCCAGATGCAGAAGACAGCTGTCCAGCCACTCTCCGTAAGGGCTCTGCGCGGCGAGCTTTTGTTTTAACTCCTCATCCTCCACAATTTGCCGTTTGACGGTATCCACCAGCAGCATATGTCCCGGCCGCAGGCGAGACTTTTTCAGGATCTTCTCTGTGGGAATGTCCAGCACGCCCACCTCGGAGGAGAGAATGAGATAGTCGTCGCTTGTCTGATACCAGCGGCAGGGGCGCAGTCCGTTGCGATCGAGCACCGCGCCTACCACGTCACCGTCGGAAAAGACGATCGCGGCCGGGCCGTCCCAGGCCTCCATCATGGTGGCGTAATACCGGTAGAAGTCCTTCTTCTGCTGGTTCATTTTGCGGTCGTTAGCCCACGGCTCAGGAATCGTGATCATGACCGCCTGTGCAAGGGGCATGCCGTTCATCATCAGGAATTCCAGCGTATTATCCAGCATGGCGGAATCCGATCCCGCCGTGTCGATCACGGGCAGGATGCGATCCATATCCTCGTCAGAGAGGACGGGAGAATGCAGGGTCTCCTCCCGTGCCAGCATCCGGTCGACGTTTCCGCGGATGGTGTTGATCTCCCCGTTATGCATCAGAAGCCGATTCGGATGCGCGCGGTCCCAGCTGGGATTGGTGTTCGTGGAGAAGCGGGAGTGCACCATCGCCATGGCGCTCATGCAGTCCGGGTCCTGCAGATCGGGATAAAAGGCGCGCAGCTGATCGACGAGAAACATGCCTTTGTAGACGATCGTACGGCTGGAAAAGGAGGGAATGTAAGTGCCGATGCCGCTCTGTTCAAATTCGCGCCGGATGATGTAGAGCAGCCGGTCAAACTCCAGATCCTCCCTGCAATTCTCCGGTCTCCGCACAAAGCACTGCATAATGCATGGCATGGCGTCACGCGCGGCTTTGCCGAGAACGTCCGGATTGACAGGCACTTTTCGCCAGCCGAGAAACTCCAGTCTGTTTCGTCTTACGATGATTTCCAGCATCTTCTGTGCCTGCAGGCGGGAGAGCACATCCTGTGGGAAGAAAAACATGCCCACGCCGTAGCTTCTTGGCGCGCCCAGCTCGGGCAGGCCTGCCTTGAGCGCCTCCCGGCACAGCAGCTTGTGGGGAATCTGCATCAGGAGACCGACGCCGTCTCCTGTCTCTCCGGAGGCGTCCCGTCCCGCGCGGTGCTGCAGCTTTTCTACGATCTTGAGAGCGTCGTCC
Source organism: uncultured Eubacteriales bacterium (assembly GCA_900319275.1). Taxonomy (GTDB): domain Bacteria; phylum Bacillota; class Clostridia; order Oscillospirales; family Oscillospiraceae; genus Limivicinus. The sequence goes on along the minus strand of ONNS01000018.1, from coordinate 41,520 downwards.
ACCGTCCGGTGGGACTGGACACCCTGAATGCTGATGACCGCGCCGATCCCGCAGGAGTCGTGTTCAAAACACGCATCATAAAGCGGAAACTGCTCATTTTTCATACGCTTCCTCCTTCTCCAATGCTGCGCCGATGAGGCCGCAAAACAGCGGGTGCGGTCTGTTCGGACGGCTCTTGAATTCCGGGTGGTACTGGACGCCGACGAAAAAGGACTGATCGCTCAGCTCCACGGCTTCCACCAGCTGTCCGTCCGGCGACAGGCCGGAGAGCGACAGTCCCGCCCTTGTGAGCCGGCCGCGGAAAGCATTGTTGAACTCATAGCGATGGCGATGGCGCTCGTGGATCAGCACCTGTCCATAGCAGCGGTCCATGGTCGTGCCTGCCGTAATTTGGCAGGGGTAAGCGCCGAGCCGCAGCGTGCCGCCTTTATCGATCTTTTCGCTCTGACCGGGCATGAAGTCGATAACCTTGTTGCGGCAGTTCTCATCAAACTCGCCGGAGTTGGCATCTTTGATCCCGGCGACATGGCGGGCGAACTCGATCACCGCCACCTGCATGCCAAGACAGATGCCGAGGAATGGAACGGCGCGCTCACGGGCGTACCGGGCGGCGAGGATCATCCCTTCCACCCCGCGGCTGCCAAAGCCGCCGGGGATGAGGATGCCCGATACGCCGGCAAGCTGCGCGCCGACCGTTTCCGGCGCCAGTGTCTCAGCGTCGACCCAACGGATCAAAACGTGTGTATCGTTTGCGTAACCCGCGTGACGCAGAGCCTCGGCCACAGAGAGATAGGCGTCCTGGAGCTGCACATATTTCCCCACCAGGGCGATGGTGACCTCGCGGCGGGCGGCCTTGATCTTCTCAACCATCCCCTCCCATTCCCGGAGATCCGGCACCGGGCAATCCAGTCCCAACCGTCGGCAGACAACGTCGGAGAAGCCCTCGCGCTCGAGCATCAGCGGCGCCTCATAGAGACACTCCAGCGTACGGTTTTCGATCACGCAGTCAGGGCGCACGTTGCAAAACAGCGCAATCTTCTGAAAGATCGCACTCTCCAGCGGCTCATCACAGCGCAGGACGATGAGATCCGGATGGATGCCCATGCCCTGCAGCTCCTTGACAGAGTGCTGGGTGGGCTTGGATTTGTGCTCGTTTGAGCCGGAGAGAAAGGGCACAAGCGTCACATGGATAAAGAGACTGTTCTCCCGTCCTACCTCCAGCGAGACCTGCCGCGCCGCCTCGAGGAAGGGCTGGCTCTCGATGTCGCCGATGGTGCCGCCGATCTCGGTGATGACGATATCGGCCAGGGTTTCCCGTCCCACATGATAGACAAAATCCTTGATTTCGTCGGTGATGTGCGGGATGACCTGTACCGTGGAGCCGAGGTATTCGCCCCGCCGCTCCTTATTAAGTACATTCCAATAGACCTTGCCGGTGGTGAGATTCGAGAAGCGGTTGAGATTCTCGTCAATGAAGCGCTCATAGTGGCCGAGATCCAGATCGGTCTCCGCCCCGTCCTCGGTGACATAGACCTCACCGTGCTGGAAGGGGCTCATGGTGCCGGGGTCGACGTTGATATACGGGTCGAGCTTCTGCGCCGCGACCTTCAATCCGCGCGCCTTCAGAAGCCGGCCGAGAGACGCCGCCGTGATCCCTTTGCCAAGTCCCGACACAACACCGCCGGTGACAAAAATATACTTGGTCATGATGTATTCCTCCGAAAACAGAAAAAACGCCCATCCGGGCGCAAAAACCCAGATGAACGTCTTTGTTCAACGCTGAAAGAATACACCGAAGGGCAGCGTTTGTCAAGAATAGGTTTTGATAACATTCTCCGCCGCCCGGCGCTTGGTAATGCGCTGATCCATGCTCTGCTTTTCAATATAGCGCTGGGCGTCGGCTTCCGTCATGTTCAGGCATTCGATCAGCAGCCATTTGGCACGATTCACAAGGCGGATCTCTTCGATCGTATTCTGCACGCTTTGCTGCTTGAGCTCCATACGGCGCAAACGCTCGCGCTGTGCGCAGAGCATGTGCAGGCTCTGGCTGACAAGCGCGCTGGAGCTGGGCATGGAGAGCGTTACTACCCCGTATTCCATCACGCGGGCATTCACGCTGTCGTATAGCTCCGACTTGACAAAAAGCAGCGCTCCCGCCGCACTGTCAACGCAGACGTCGATGGCAAGCTGTGTGCCGAAGTCGTCCTTCAGCGGTGTGTGGATCAGTACCAGATCAAAGCTTGCCCCCAGCAGCAGCCGTCTTGCTTCTCCGACGCTTTTCGCGCGCTGCACCGGATAATACTCCGCTCCGGGAAGGAGGGTGCGCAGCTGATTGTCCATTTTTTCGGACGCGGAAACGATCAGGACAGAATACGTCCGTTCCTGAAAGATCATGCGCGATTCCTCCTTTCCCCCATTATCTCAGATGATTTGTAGCTTATTGTCCGCAGTATGCGGCAATGATCTCTCTGGGGACATATTGCCGCACAAAGTCGCTGTTTTTCGCCAGCGCGTTTGCCTCGCCGCGTGAAGTCGGCAGCTGCTCAAAGCCACGCAGGATTTCCTCCGGCGCCGTAAACAGATTGAGATCGGCACTCGGCGGAAGCGGCAATCCCCTTTCGATCCCGTCCAACCCGGCATAGATCAGCAGCGCAAATGCCAGATAGGGGTTTATGCCGGGATCGGCCGAGCGCAGCTCGGCGCGTTTGCTGAGACCGGGAGAAGCCGGGATACGGATGAGCTGGGAGCGGTTTTCACTCGACCAGGAGATGTAGCCCGGCGCCTTCCGGTTGCCGAGCCGGAGATAAGAGCCGTCCGTGGGGTTTAAGAAGGCCGTGATTTCCCGGATGTGCGCCATGATGCCCGCGATCACCGGCCCCAGAAGATCACGACCGTCACGGCTTTCCACGGAAATATTGATGTGCATCCCGTTGCCGGGCTGATCGGGCAGCGGCTTGGGCGAGAAGTCCGCCGTCAGACCGTTTCTGGCGACGATCGCCTCCACCACGGCGCGGAAGGTGATCGCATTGTCAGCGGCGGTAAGCGGATCGGAATATCGGAAGTCGATCTCGTTTTGTCCGGGGCCCTCCTCATGGTGGGAGCATTCCGGCTGAATGCCCATCTGGCTGAGCGTCAGGCAGATCTCGCGGCGCACGTTCTCCCCTTTATCCCTGGGTGCGATATCCATGTAGCCCGCCCGATCAAAGGGAATCTTTGTCGGCTCGCCGTTCTCGTCGATTTTGAACAGATAGAATTCCATTTCTGTGCCAAAGGCAAAGGATATTCCCTGTTTTGCCGCATGCTCCACAGCCTTTTGCAGTATCGCGCGCGAATCCGTTTCCAGAGGGGTCCCGTCCGGATGAGCCACACGGCAGAACATGCGCACAACCTGGCCGTTTTCGCCCCGCCACGGCAGGGAAGCGAGTGTGGCGGGATCGGGGTGCAGGAAAAGATCCGAGCGCACCTCACCGCCAAAGCCGGCAATGGCAGAGGCATCTACGGCTATGCCATACTGAAAGGCGCGTGCCAGCTCCGTCGGCAAAACGGCAATATTTTTCTGCGTTCCGAATACATCACAGAACGCCAGACGGATAAAACGCACATCCTCCTGCTCGACGTATTGGCGTACTTCCTGTTCGGTAAAGTCCATCGTGATCGGCTCCTTTACGATTCGTTTTTATCAATTGCGAAACTCTGGTTTCGCAATTGAATACTCGCGCTTGCGTCAGAAGAAGCTCGCGGCGCTCCGTTTCCGTCAGGCATGACGAAAACTGCGCTCTGCTCCCTCCTTCTTCCTTACCAAAATCAAAGCCGATGCTTTGATTTTGAGAGGAAAACGGAAGGAACGGATATGCAGCTTTCGCCCTAAAGGCGGAAGCGGAATGGAGTGAGTTTCGTTTGACGACGGCGCGAGGCCTCGCTAAGCTCGGCTCAGGGTGTTTTTGAAGCGGCAAAGCTGCCTCAAAAACAGATTTGATTTCCTCCGGGGAATTTATCCAGTCTTGCTGGCAACTTTTGCAATCGCTCTTCGTTCAATATGCTGAAAGATAACACCTGGCTGTGTCCTTTGTCAATGCAAATCAGTGAAATCTTTTGAAGAAGCTTGACAAAGGTCCCAAACCGGTCTATACTCGCAAACGTCTTGAGACAACGACGTCTCGGAGGGCTTAGTGCCCCCTTCACGTCGTTGTCTCTTTTTATTTTTGAAAGGGTGAAGTATATGAAATCCATGTCGGAAACCTTTGGCAGTCTCGTTTTTGACGATCGCACGATGAAAGCCCGTCTCTCCGGCGAGGTTTACCGCGCTATGAAGCAGACCATGAAGAAGGGACAGCCCCTTGACCCCAAGGTTGCAAACGCTGTCGCGAGCAGCATGCGCGACTGGGCCGTAGAGCATGGGGCTACCCATTTTACCCATTGGTTCCAGCCCCTCAACGGCGTCACGGCCGAGAAACACGACAGTTTCATCTCTCCGGCGCCTGACGGCGGCGTCATCATGGAATTCTCCGGCAAGGAGCTGATACGCGGCGAGCCGGATGCCAGTTCTTTCCCCTCCGGCGGCCTGCGCGCCACCTTCGAGGCGAGAGGCTATACGGCCTGGGATCCCACGTCCTACGCCTTTATCAAGGGCCGGGTGCTGTGCATCCCGACGGCCTTCTGCTCTTACGGCGGCGAAGCCCTGGATAAAAAGACCCCTCTGCTTCGATCCATGGAGGCCCTGAATCGCGAGGCGCTGCGCATTCTGCGTCTCTTCGGCAACAACGATGTCACGCACGTCAGCTGTTCGGTCGGGCCGGAACAGGAGTATTTTCTTATCGACCGGGAGCTGTATAAAAAACGCCGCGATCTGATCTATGCCGGTCGGACGCTCTTTGGCGCAAAGCCGCCAAAGGGGCAGGAGCTTGACGACCATTACTTCGGCGTCATCAAGCCGCGAGTGCAGGCATATATGGAGGAACTGAACGAGGAGCTGTGGAAGCTCGGCATTCTTGCCAAGACCGAGCATAACGAGGTTGCCCCCTGCCAACACGAGCTGGCGCCGATCTATTCCACCACAAATATCGCCACCGATCACAACCAGCTCACCATGGAGATCATGCAGAAGGTGGCGGAAAAGCACGGACTGGTGTGCCTGCTGCACGAAAAGCCCTTTGCGGGCGTCAACGGTTCGGGCAAGCACAACAACTGGTCCATCGCCACGGATACCGGTGTGAACCTTCTCTCTCCGGGGGAATCCCCCTACGAAAACGCGCAGTTTCTGCTGTTCCTCATCGCGGTCATCGAGGCCGTCGACGAATACGCCGATCTACTGCGGGCCAGCGTCGCTACTGCCGGGAACGATCACCGGCTGGGCGCCAACGAAGCGCCGCCCGCCGTGGTGTCGGTCTTTCTCGGGGATGAACTGACCGCGGTATTGGAAGCGCTTGAGAAGGAGAAACCATACGCCGGAACGGAAAAGTCCGAAATGATGCTGGGCGTGCTGACACTGCCGCGCTTCCTGCGCGATACCACCGACCGCAACCGCACCTCACCCTTCGCCTTTACGGGCAACAAGTTTGAGTTCCGTATGGTGGGCTCGTCCAACTCGATCGCCTGCGCCAACATCATGCTCAACGCCGCCGTAGCGGACACACTTCGGAGGTTTGCCGACGAGCTTGAGAAGAGCACCGACTTTGACGCGACGCTTCACGCCCTGCTGATCGGGAGCCTGAAGGCCCACAAGCGCATCCTCTTCAACGGCAACGGCTATGACGACGCCTGGATCGAGGAGGCGACAAAGGTGCGCGGCCTGCACAATCTGCGCACCACCCCCGACGCGATGAAAGCCCTGCTGGAGCCCAGGAATATGGAGATGCTGCTGCGGCAGAAGGTCTATTCCGAGACAGAGCTGCGCTCGCGCTATGAGATCATGCTGGAAAACTACTGCAAGACCATTGTCATCGAGGCCAACACCATGGCGGAGATGACGCGCAAGGAGATCCTGCCTGCCGTTACAAAGTACTGCGCGGCCGTGGCGGAGGGCGCTGGCAAGAAGCGTGCCATCGTGCCGGCGCTGCCCTGCGCCTATGAGACAGGACTTGTGGAAAAGCTCTCTATACTCTCCGATCAGATTGAAAAGAGCATGGAGACGCTGGAGGGCACGCTTGTGAAGCTCTCTACCGTGACGGAGATCACCGCTCTTTCAGAGGCGATCCGGGATCAGCTGCTGCCTCGGATGGCGGAGCTCCGCGCTGTGGCGGATGAGGCCGAGGTCATGACTGCGAGGGAATACTGGCCTTTCCCGACTTACGGCGACCTGCTGTTTTACATGTAAAGGAGACGCGTTATGTGTGGAATTGTTGGATTTACCGGAAAGCTTGCCGCAGCACCCGTGCTGCTGCAGGGGCTGGAGAGACTGGAATATCGGGGCTATGACTCAGCCGGGATCGCTGTGCTCCATGACGGAGCGATCCGGGTGGAGAAGGTCAGCGGGCGTATTGCGAAGCTCTGTGAAAAAACCGGGAACGGCGCTCTGGTTCCTGGCGCGGCCGGCATCGGTCACACGCGCTGGGCGACCCACGGCGCCCCGACCGATCAGAACGCGCATCCGCATCTGTCAAATGACGGGCGCTTTGCCGTCGTGCACAACGGCATCATTGAAAACTATCTGGAGCTTCGCAAAGAGCTGATCCGGGATGGCTATACCTTTCAGAGCGAGACGGACACGGAGACCATTGTCCATCTGCTGGAGCACTATTATGACGGGGATATCAAGGCCGCCGTCATGAAGACCGCCGCGCGTCTGGAGGGCTCCTACGCGCTCGGCATCGTCTGTACCGACACGCCGGACGCCCTCTATGTTGTGCGGGAGGCCAGCCCTTTGATCCTGGGCGTCGGTGTAGGCGAGAATTATTTTGCGTCGGACGTGACGGCGCTGGTGTCCCACACCAAGAATGTCATCTATATGGAGGACGGCGAGTTCGCGCGTCTTACCCCGGGGGCCATCACCGTCTATGACTGCACGGGACGGGAGCTGCAAAAGCCCATCAGCCGCGTGACCTGGAGTGTGGAGGCCGCAGAAAAGGGCGGTTATGAACACTTTATGCTCAAGGAGATCATGGAACAGCCCGCCGCCGTCAAGGCTGCCCTCGCGCCGAGAATCCACGACGGAAAGGTTCAGCTTGACGGCTTCGAGCTGACCGGCGAGCAGCTGCGGGACATACACAAGATCATCATTACCGCCTGCGGCTCCGCGTATTACGCGGGCTGCTCGGGGCGATACGCCATCGAACGCCTTTGCCGCATTCCCGTTGAGGTGGAGCTCGCCAGTGAGCTGCGCTATGCGGATCCCATGGTGGATGAACACACGCTTGTCCTTGTCATCTCCCAGTCGGGCGAGACGGCGGACACCATTGCCGCGCTCCGGGAGTGCAAGTCAAGAGGCGCGAAGGTGATCGGTATCGTAAATGTGGTAGGCAGCACCATTGCCAAGCTCTCCGACCATGTGCTCTACACCTTCGCAGGGCCGGAGATCGCCGTCGCCACCACCAAGGGCTACACCACGCAGCTGACCGTGCTGTATCTCTTCGCCCTGTATGCCGCCGGGAAGCTTGGACGCATGGACGCTGACAGATACGCTGCTCTCGTGCGCGAGCTTCAGCACCTGCCGCGGCGCATCCAGCAGACCATCGACATGAACTGGCAACTGCCGGCCTTGGCCAGCCGCTATGCCAGCCAGTCTCTCTTCTTTATCGGGCGCAATACAGACTACGCCGTAGCTTTGGAGGGCGCGCTCAAAATGAAGGAAATCTCCTATCTTCACGCTGAATCCTACGCGGCCGGCGAGCTCAAGCACGGCACCATTGCTCTCATCGAGGAAAACCAGCCGGTCATCGCCGTCTGCTGCAACGAATCGCTCATGGATAAAACGCTCTCCAACATTGTTGAGGTCAAGGCCCGCGGGGCCAAGGTACTGGCGCTCTCCTTCAAGGGCAACAAAAAAATCGTCTCTCAGGCAGACGACGTGATCTTCATTCCCCGCATCGAAACGATTTTCTCCGCCTGCCTCGCGGTCGTGCCGCTGCAGCTGCTGGCCTACTATGCGGCAAAGGGAAAGGGCTGCGATATCGACAAGCCGAAGAATCTGGCAAAGTCCGTGACCGTGGAGTAATGCCCATGCAGGAAAAGATTCTCGTTTTGGATTTTGGCGGTCAGTACAACCTGCTGATCGTGCGGCGGATCCGGCAGCAGCATGTCTACGCCGAGGTGAAAGCCTGGAACAGCATCACCTTAGAGCAGATAGAGCGGGAAGGCTATCGCGGCATTGTCTTTACCGGCGGGCCGAACAGTGTCTATGATCCGGCCTCGCCGCACTTCGACCCCGGAATCCTCAGACTCGGTATCCCGATCCTCGGCATCTGCTACGGGCATCAGCTTCTGGCATGGATGGCGGGCGGCGAGATCCGACCAGCCGAAAGCGCCAGCGAGTACGGCAGGGTCGCTCTCGAGCATACAGGCGGCACCTTGTTCGAAGGGATTCCATCGGAAAGCGTCTGCTGGATGAGTCACACAGACTATGTGAAAACTGTACCCGGCGGTTTTACCGTCACCGCTTCTACGGAGAACTGTTCCTGTGCCGCCATGGCGGACGACTCGCGAAAACTCTACGGCGTGCAGTTTCATCCGGAGGTCACGCACACGGAATATGGAAACCGTCTGCTTTGGAACTTTCTTTTTGCGGTCTGCGGCTGTCACGGTAACTGGACGATGGACGATTTTGTCTCCGCATCCATAGCGCGATACCGTCACGAATTATCCGGCAAGAATGCTCTGTGCGCTCTGTCCGGCGGCGTGGATTCCGCCGTGGCCGCGGTGCTGCTGCATCGGGCCATCGCTGATCGCCTGACCTGCGTTTTCGTGGATCACGGCCTGCTGCGCAAAGGAGAGCGCGAGCAGGTGGAGCAGGTGTTCCGACGTCGCTTTCAGATGAATCTGATCGTTGTTGACGCGCGTGAGCGCTTTCTCACAAGGCTCAAGGGCGTCACTGAGCCAGAGCGAAAGAGAAAGATCATCGGCGAAGAGTTTATCCGTGTCTTTGAGGAAGAAGCGAAAAAGCTCGGCAAACAGAACGTGCTGGTGCAGGGCACCATTTACCCCGACGTGGTGGAATCCGGCGCGGGCAGCGCAGCTGTGATCAAGAGCCACCACAATGTAGGGGGCCTGCCGGAGAAGATCGGCTTTGAGCGCATCGTTGAGCCCCTGCGGGAACTTTTCAAGGATGAAGTTCGAGCCGTCGGATTGGAGCTTGGTATTCCGGAAGAGATGGTCATGCGTCAGCCGTTTCCGGGACCGGGCCTCGCTATCCGCGTGATGGGCGAGATCACGGAGGAAAAGCTTACGGTGCTCAGAGAGGCGGACGCCATTTTCCGGGAGGAGATCATGAGGGCCGGACTTGCGGATGCGCCGAGCCAGTATTTCGCCGTGCTGACGGATAATCGCAGCGTCGGCGTCATGGGTGACGAGCGCACCTACGGCTGGGTCATCGCTCTGCGTGCGGTATCCACCGACAACTTCATGACTGCCGACTGGTCGCGCCTGCCGTGGGAGCTCTTGGCAAGAGCGTCCTCCCGCATTACAAACGAGGTCCGTTCTGTCAGCCGCGTGGTGTATGACATTACGTCCAAGCCGCCCGCGACGGTGGAGTGGGAATAAAATAGGCAACAAAAAAGACAGCCGCCACCCTGGAAAAGTCACGGCTGCCTTTATAGAGGTAATGGAGGGCAAAAGCACTCATCACCGCCCTCCACTTTAACAAATAAATACGGAGAAGTCAAGGAGGGCTTTCTATGTCTGTTGAGTTTTGGTATCTGATAGGCGCGGCACTGGTCTTCTGGATGCAGGCCGGCTTTGCAATGGTCGAGACAGGATTTACCCGTGCGAAGAACGCGGGAAACATCATCATGAAAAACCTGATGGATTTCTGCATCGGTACCGTGGTGTTTTCCCTGTTGGGATATACGCTGATGATGGGGGAGGACGCTTTTTTCGGCCTCATCGGCAAACCGAATCTCCAGTTATTCACGCATTATAAGGAGTTCATTGCCTCCCCGGCAGAGGGATTCACCGGCGCAAGCACTTTCGTGTTTAACCTCGTGTTCTGCGCCACGACCGCGACGATCGTCTCCGGCGCAATGGCAGAGCGCACAAAGTTTTCCGCCTACTGCATCTATTCCGGCGTCATCAGCCTCGTGGTATACCCAATCGAGGCGCACTGGATCTGGGGCGGCGGCTGGCTCAGTCAGCTTGGCTTTCACGATTACGCGGGCTCCTGTGCGATCCATATGGTCGGTGGTATCGCAGCACTGATCGGCGCCATCCTACTGGGCGCAAGAATCGGGAAATATGTGAAGGGCCCGGACGGTAAGGTTGTCAAGGTCAACGCTATTCCCGGCCACTCCATCCCGCTCGGAGCTCTGGGCGTGTTTATCCTCTGGCTCGGCTGGTATGGGTTCAACGGGGCGGCGGCGACCTCGCCCTCGGAGCTCTCGTCCATCTTCCTCACGACGACCATCGCCCCGGCTGTCGCAACCTGCACTACCATGATCTACACCTGGAAGAAGAACGGGAAACCGGATGTGTCCATGTGCCTCAACGCTTCTCTTGCCGGCCTTGTTGCCATTACGGCGGGCTGTGACGCGATGGACGCCCTGGGTGCAATCGTCGTGGGCATTGTTTCGGGCATTCTGGTCGTTGTGGTTGTGGAAACTCTGGATTTGAAGCTGCATGTTGATGATCCTGTCGGCGCTGTGGGTGTCCATATGGCAAACGGCATGTGGGGTACGCTTGCGGTCGGGCTGCTTGCAAATCCCGATGCCCCTGCCGGACTGAAGGGACTTTTCTATACCGGTTCTTTTACACAGCTTGGCATCCAGACCCTTGGACTTGTGACAGTCGCTGTTTATACGACTGTGCTGCTGTTTATTACGTTCAGACTCATTGAAAAGACAAACGGCCTGCGCGCCGATCCCGCGGATGAGCTGATCGGATTGGACGTGAGTGAACATGGTTTGCCCAGCGCTTATGCGGACTTCATGCCCGCTGTGAACAAATACGCAGAGTATGGCGTGACCGGTACGGACAGCGTCGTAACCGGGACTGTTCCTCCGGCAGAGGCCATTCCGGTCCGGCGTGAAACCGCTTTGCGCCCGGACGGTCATAAGCTTACCAAGGTTGAAATCGTCTTCAAGGAAGAAAAGCTCTATGCCCTCAAGGATGCCATGAGCAGGCTCGGCATCACCGGCATGACAGTTTCCCACGTCATGGGCTACGGTATCCAGAAGGGGCAGGTGGAGTATTACCGCGGCGTTGCGGTGGAAACCGACCTGCGCCCCAAGGTGCAGGTGGATATTGTGGTCAGCGCCATCCCGGTGCGAGATGTGATCGAAACCGCCAAGAAGGTGCTGTACACCGGCCATATCGGTGACGGCAAGATCTTTGTCTACGATGTGGAGAACGTCGTGAAGGTGCGCACCGGTGAAGAAGGATATGACGCCCTGCAGGATGTAGAATAAGGATTTCCTGCGCGCGTATCAATACAACAGATAGGAGAATCATCATGTGTTCGATTATGGGCTTCACGTCCGATACATTGACGCCGGAGCAATTCATGCCGTTTTTTGAGCGCACGGTTTCCCGCGGACCGGATATGTCCCGCGTGGAAAAAGCCGGAGACGGCTATCTCTGCTTCCATCGCCTTGCCATTATGGGCCTGCATGAAGAAGGCATGCAGCCCTTCCACCTCGATGGCAACATGTGCGTCTGCAACGGCGAGCTGTATCTCTTCCGCCCACTGAAAAAAGAGTTGGCGGAAGAGGGGTACGTCTTTCACAGCGATTCTGACTGTGAGATCATCTTGCCGCTTTACCGCAAGTACGGCGCAGAGATGTTCGCAAAGCTGGACGCGGAGTTTGCCATGATCCTCTATGATGCCGAAACCGACAGCTTTATCGCCGCCCGTGACCCGATCGGCATCCGCCCGCTGTTTTACGGCACGCTTCCCGACGGCAGCACGGTCTTTGCCAGCGAGGCCAAAAATCTGGTGGGGCTCTGCGCCAGAATCAAGCCCTTCCCGCCGGGACACTACTGGAAGGATGGAGAGCTTGTCCGCTATGCCGACCTCACATCGGTCGATGCGTATCTGGACGGTGATCTGGACGAGATCTGCGCCGGTATCCGGGAACGGCTGATCCTCGGCGTGGACAAGCGTCTGGATGCGGATGCGCCGCTCGGCTTTCTGCTCTCCGGCGGGCTGGATTCGAGCCTGGTCTGCGCCATCTCCTCCAAGATCCTCGGCCGTCATGTGCGCACCTTTGCCATCGGTATGGATGTGGACGCCATCGACCTCAAGTACGCCCGCACAGCGGCGGACTTCATCGGTGCCGCGCATACGGAAGTGTACATGACCCGGCAGCAGGTACTGGACTCTCTGGAGGAGGTCATCGCCGCCCTCGGCACCTGGGACATCACCACGATCCGCGCCAGCATGGGCATGTACCTCTGCTGCAAGGCGATCCATGAGAACACAGACGTGCGCGTCCTGCTGACCGGCGAGATCAGCGATGAGCTCTTCGGTTATAAGTACACGGACTTTGCTCCCTCGCCGAAGGAATTCCAGCGGGAGGCAAAAAAGCGCATTGACGAAATCTATATGTACGACGTGCTGCGGGCCGACCGCTGCATCTCGGTCAATTCCCTGGAGGCCCGCGTTCCCTTTGGCGACCTGGAATTTGTAAAATACGTCATGTCCATCGACCCCAAACTCAAGATGAATCGCTACAACATGGGAAAATACCTGCTGCGCCATGCCTTTGAAAAGGATCGTCTGCTGCCCGACGAAATCCTGTGGAGGCAAAAGGCGGCCTTCTCCGACGCAGTAGGTCACTCGATGGTGGACGATCTGAAGGCCTGGGCCGAGAGCCTGTACACCGACGAAGAATTTGAGCGGAAACGGATGAACTATGACTATGGCCGCCCCTTCACCAAGGAGAGCCTGCTGTACCGTGAGATCTTCGAGAAATACTATCCCTCTCAGGCGGAGATGATCACGGATTTCTGGATGCCGAACAAGAGCTGGCCAGGCTGCGACGTGAACGACCCCTCGGCCCGCGTGCTCAAGAACTACGGTGCAAGCGGCACATAAGCAAATACACAGGTGAACAACATGCATGAATATTATGTAAACCCGCTGTGTACCCGGTATGCCGGGGAGGAGATGCAGAAGATTTTTTCAGATGACAGAAAGTATTCCACCTGGCGCAGATTGTGGCTGGCACTGGCGGAGGGCGAGCGGGAGCTTGGCATCCCCATCACCGCCGAGCAGCTGGAGGAAATGCGTCTCCACCAGCATGATATTGATTATGAACTGGCCGCGAGAAAGGAAAAGGAGCTGCGCCATGATGTCATGGCACATGTCCACACTTTTGCAGCCTGCTGCCCGAAGGCCGCGCCGATCATTCATCTGGGTGCCACCTCCTGCTATGTGGGAGATAACACAGATGTAATCAATATGCGCGATGGGCTGCTGCTGATCCGCCGCAAGCTGTTGGGGACGATGGCTGCGCTGGCTGACTTTGCACAGAAAAACAAAGATCTGCCGACTCTCGCCTTCACACATTTTCAGGCGGCGCAGCCGACGACGGTTGGAAAGCGTGCCTGTCTTTGGATACAGGATCTGGAAATGGATCTGGAACAGACGGATTTCGCATTGAGCAGACTGAAGCTGCTGGGCTGCAAAGGCACGACCGGAACAGCGGCCAGTTTTCTGGCGCTGTTTGACGGAGATGCAGATAAGGTCCGTCGTTTGGAACAGCGGATCGCGGAGAAGATGGATTTTTCCGCCTGCCAGCGTGTGAGCGGTCAGACCTATTCCCGCAAGCAGGACTTTTCGGTTTTGCAGGTGCTCAGCGGGATCGCACAGAGCGCATCCAAGTTTGCCGGAGACATCCGTCTGCTCAGCCATCTCAAGGAAGTAGAAGAACCTTTTGAAAGTGAACAGATCGGCTCTTCTGCCATGGCCTATAAGCGCAATCCCATGCGCAGTGAAAGGATCGCATCTCTGGCTCGCTATGTGATCTGCGATTTGCAGAACGCAGCATTTACCGCGGCTTCCCAATGGCTGGAACGCAGTCTGGATGATTCGGCTAACCGACGAATCGCTGTCCCGGAGGCGTTTCTGACCTGCGACGGGATCCTGACGCTGTACCAAAACATCGTTTCTGGCCTGCGGCTGTTCCCTGCGGTGATGGAAAAGCATCTGGCGGAGGAGCTTCCGTTTCTCGCCACCGAAAACATTCTGATGTATTGCGTCAAGGTTAAGGGCGGAGATCGGCAACAGCTTCATGAGCAGATCCGCCGCCACGCCATCGGCGCGGCAGAGGAGGTGAAGCTTTACGGAAAAGAAAACGATCTGCTGCGCCGTCTGGCAGAAGATCCTGTGTTTGATCTGAATGAGCAAGAATTGAATGCGCTGACCGATCCCGCAGGCTTTACCGGCTTGGCCGGAGAACAATGTGATCAGTATCTTCAGGAAGAGATCCTGCCCCTGCTGGCAGCAAACCGCCACATTATCCAGAAGGCGGAGGACATCCGGGTATAACGAAAGAAGGAAAAGAGCATGCTGACTTCTATTGTGGGAACAAACTGGGGCGATGAGGGCAAGGGCCGCATGGTCGATCTGCTCAGCGAATCCTATGACGTTGTTGTCAGATACCAGGGCGGTAACAACGCAGGCCATACCGTAGTGAACGAATACGGAAAAACGGTGCTGAATCTTCTCCCCTCCGGGATTCTTCGCTCCGGCACCGCCAATGTGCTGGGGCCGGGGATGGTGGTCGATCTGGAACACCTGAGCCGGGAGACGCAATCGCTGAAAAAACGCGGTGTGGAAATCACGCCGGAGCATCTGATTCTCAGTTCCCGGGCGACCATCTGTCTGCCGTATCATCGGTTGCTGGACGTACTGGAGGAAGAGCGGCTCGGCAGTAAGAAGTTCGGCTCGACACGCCGCGGAATTTCCCCTGTTTATGCCGATAAATATATGAAGAAAACCCTGCGGCTGGGCGATCTTCTGTATCCGTCCTCTCTGCGCGAAAAGGTTGAGGATCTGGTGGAGTGGAAAAACCTCACCGTCGAAAAGGGATATGGTGCCGCGCCAATCAAGGCTGACGAACTGATGGACTGGCTGACTGCCTACGGGATGCCGTTTGTCTCCTTTATAAAGGATACCAGTCTATACCTGCAGGAAGCGATCCGCGCCGGGAAATCCATTCTGTTTGAGGCCCAGCTCGGCGCTTTGCGGGATATTGACTACGGTATTTATCCGTATACCTCCGCCTCGTCGACGCTGGCGTCCTACGCACCGCTGGGGGCAGGGGTTCCTTTCGCCCGGCTTGACCAAGTCATCGGGATCACGAAGGCCTATTCCAGCTGCGTCGGCGAAGGCCCCTTCCCCTGCGAGCTCTTTGGGGAAGAGGGAACCAAGCTCCGTGAAGCGGGAGCGGAATACGGTGCCGCGACCGGTCGGCCACGGAGGGTCGGCGGCTTTGACGTGGTCGCCTCCCGTTACGGGACATGGATGCAGGGCTGCACAGCCATCGCACTGACAAAGCTGGACGTGCTCTCTTATCTGGATAAGATCCCTGTCTGCGTGGCATACGAAATCATGGGCATGCGCTGCGAGCGCTTCCCCACCAGTATCGACGATCTGATGGCGGCGAAGCCGATTTATGAATATCTACCCGGATTCCATTGCGACATTCGTCATTGTCGTACAATAGAAGAGCTTCCCAAAGAGGCGATCGATTACATTCATTTTATTGAGGCCGCTGTGGGTTGTCCCATTCGCTATATTTCTGTCGGGGCAGGCCGCGAAGAATTTATCCGTGTACCGTAATGGCTTCAAGATAGTTTTGATGCCAAATAAAGCACATCGTGGTAGTGTACTTCACCCACTCTTGCAAAATGCGAGCTCCCCACACCTGAAATACACCGGGTATTTCCTCATCTGCTCTCTCAATATCCGCTCTGCCCGCTTGATCGTCTCCGCCGGGTAATACTCCTCAAGTCCGTCCAGGGCCGTCGGCAGATCCTTTCTTGTGAAGGAAAACCGCAGCTGCGGCCCATAGAGCTGCTCTGCCGCGGAGACCTGCTCGTCGAACATATTTGTTGTGAAAAAACCTTCCCGACAGACAAGTCCGGCATGTGTGCAATTAGTAATTGGTATTAACACTTTTTTGACCATTTTTTAATACTATAAAAAACTGCGGGTGTCACAACTCATCCGCAGCAGAAGATCAAATGCTCTTGATACTATATAAACAATGCGGTAATCGAGAGACGGTTCATTTGATTATTAATCTGTTTTTAGGCAATTCATTCTTCGTGGAGGTCGGCAGCATTAAGGTCAAGGTGGCCGAGATGAAGGTCTCCACAGGCATCTGCACCTGAACGCAGACGGCAAAGATGTCATAGTGCCCTTCCCGTCGGTCGACATGACGGGCAGCTATAAGCAGGGCGACACGGTGCACTTCCCCTTCAAGTAAACGATGATTAAATGCGGCGAGAGCGAATGGCGAGCAAATCTTTGTCAGATCAAGGCAAAAAACGCAGGAATACTTTGTGTATTTCAAGTTTTTATAACGCAGAGCTGGCAAATGATTTGCCGTCAGGCGCCGATGGCGTATTAATCAGCGGTTACTCAAGGGCAATGTGGCCCATGTCTTTTCCAGGGCAACAGACAAGAACCTGTTCAAAACAGTCTGTAGAATAAGCTTTTTGTACCACTCGCATAGCGAGTGGTATTTGACAAACTGGAGCTGTAGCACGACTTACCGTTTTGCTACAGCTCCTTTGACGTTCTTTTTCATATCTTTCACTGAAAGTGTCCGTGTGGTGTGACGTACTGTGTCAGCAGCTCCGCCATCATATCAACAGGTTCCTTGCAGCCGTGCTTCAACCACCGCTCCACTACCTTCATCGCACCGCTGAGCGTGAACAGATAATGATAGAGCCCGGCGGTGCGCTGCTCTTCCGTGTCTTTAGGCCCGGCTGCCCAAACCTCGTTGAACATCGTCTCCAGATATTCCGCCGTGGACAGTCGCTCCAGATACCAGCGGTAGAAATGCCGGTAGCGATAGACAAAATCCAGCGCGACACGCAGCCCTTCCAGACTCATGTAATTGCTGAAATGAACATTTGCTTCATCAAAGGCCCGGATATGCTCTACCCGAAGCAAGGAATCAATATCGGCCCAGAGATCGTAAAGGCTTTCATAGTGCGCATAGAAGGTCGAACGGTTGATCCCGGCGACAGCGCATAGCTTTTTGACCGTGATATCTTTAAGCTCATTCTTCTCCAAAAGCCGCGCCATGGTCTGCTGAATCAGCTCATGGGTGAACTGATAATGGCTGTTTTTCTTTGTGTTCATATGTCTCAACTCCTCATGCTTTCAAAAATCCAACACGAATTGCGAGATTGATGGTTGTTGTCGGTATTGTAGCATGGTAAATTTAGATTGTAAATAAGAAAACCTGGGGATGGAGGGCAGAAAATGCAGATCAAAGGCGTCAATTTCGGCGGTTGGCTGGTACTGGAAAAGTGGATCGCTCCTGAGCTTTTCGCGGGAATCGAAGCGGAGGACGAATACCATCTGGCGCGTGTACTTCCGGAAGAAGAGTACCGGGAGCGGATGGAGAAGCACCGCAAGAGCTTTATCCGCGAAGAGGACTTCCGATTTCTCTCCGAACAGGGGATCAACGCGATCCGTATCCCCATCCCGTTTTACATTTTCGGAGACCGCGCTCCCTATCTCGGCTGCATCGAGTATCTGGACTTCGCCCTGGATATGGCGGAGAAATACGGCCTGAAGATCCTGATCGACCTGCACATGGTGCCGGGCAGCCAGAACGGATTTGATAACGGCGGCATCTGCGGCGTGTGCAAATGGTCCGGCATGCCTGAGGAAGTGGATTTTTGCCTGCGGCTTCTGGAAAAGCTGGCTCTCCGCTACGGACACAGAAACGGTCTCTGGGGAATCCAGCCGCTGAACGAGCCGATCACCGACGCACTGACCGGGGACATCCCCTGGGAACAGGTCTGGATCCGCAACATCTACCCGCCCAAAAGCGCGGAAGAGGAGGCCGGGTCCGCACCGATCAAAATGGAATTCCTGCGGAAATTCTATGAAGACGCTTATACGCGCGTCATGCCGCACATGGACGAGGACAAGTTTTTTATGATCCACGACGCCTTCCGCACGGCGATGTGGAAAGATTTCATGCCCCGGGAGCAGTACCGGAACGTGGTGCTGGACACGCACTTCTATTTTGGCTCTGTGGAGGCCGGAGGCTGTCCGAAGGCATTAGAGGCCTATCAGGCGATCGTCGAGGGGCGCTTCTATCCGATCCTGGATGAAATGAGCGGGTATTTCCCGGTCGTGACCGGCGAGTGGAGCCTGGACAGCGGCTATGCCAAGGAGCTGCCGGATCGGCAGGACAAGGAAAACGCTTACCGGGCCGTGGCGGAGATCCAGCAAAAAGCGTGGACACGGATTGCGGGTTCCTTCTTCTGGACCTATCGCATCCTCTCCGATTCTCCCGATGCGGACGCGTGGAGCTTTGAAAAAGCAATCAAGTGGATGAAATAAAACGACAATAAAAGGAAACGGAGGATCACGGAAATGACCGCACAAGTCAAAAAGAAAAGCCTGCTCGATGCACCGATCTTTGACTCCCGCATCAAGTCCGCCAACACCACCAAGGCGGAGTCGTGGCTGGGTTACTTTACCGGCCCGGCGCTCATGTTCATTGTTTACATCTGTCTGGGCGGCAGCTACCTGAACCAGTTTTATACGGACGTTCTGGGCCTGTCCGGCGTCTTCCTGACCTGGATGCCCGCGATCTCCAAGGCGGTCGACGCCATCACGAACATCATCATGGGCCGCATCATCGACAAGACCCGCACCAGGCATGGTAAGGCGAGACCCTATCTGCTGCTGGGCGGCCCGCTGATCATCCTTTCGGCCTTCCTGCTCTATGCGGTCCCGAAGGCCAACCCCACCGTTCAGATGGTGTGGATCGTGGTCAGCTACAACCTCTTCTTTGCCTTCGCCTTTACCATCTACAACATGTCCCACACGCTGATGGTGCCGCTGTCCACCCGCAATACCAAGCAGCGTGACACGCTGGCACTGCTCACGAACGCCGGCGTCAATATGGTTCCCGGCTTTCTCGTGACCATCGTTATGCCCATTATGATCAATGCCTTCGGCGTGGGCAAGGATTCTCAGGGCACCTGGATCGCCATGATGAGCGTTCTCAGCTGCTTTGCTCTTCCGGCCTGTCTGCTGGAGTACTACTTCACAAAAGAGCGCGTCACTGAGGACGCCATGGCCGCCGGGAAGGATCCCAAGGAAGATGTTGTTGCGTTTAAAGAACAGGTCAAGGCCTGCTTTGGCAACAAGTACTGGCGTCTCATCATGGGCTATGCCCTGATCTGGCAGCTCTCCACCGTGCTGTCCACCCAGTCCATGCTCTACTACTGCAACTGGGTTCTGGCCCGTTCCGTGGACGGCGGCACCGGACTGCAGGTGCTGGTAAACGTGATCGGCCAGGCGCCGCTCGGCATCGGTATCATCATCCTCTGGCCGCTGGTCGGCAAATTCGGCAAACGCCGTGTCACTGCCATCGGTCTCGTGATCGCCGTGGTCGGCTGCGCGCTGGGCCTGCTGTTCTCCTTTGCTGCCGAGGTCAACTTCACGCTGATCCTCCTCGCGCTGATCATCAAGTCCATTGGCACCGTGCCTACCTATGTTATGGCCGCGCAGATTGCCGAGAGCCTTGACCACATTGAGTATTCCAACAAGTTTCGCGCGGACGGCTGCTCCGCCTCCATTTACAGCGTTATCATCACCGTCTGCACCGGTATTGCCAGTTCCATCCTGTTGGGCGGCATCTCCGCCCTGGGATATCAGGCGCCTGTCTCCAATGTACAGGAGATCGTGCAAAACGATGGCGTCCGGAACTTCTTCACCTTCTGCTTCTTCGGTACACCTCTGATCTCTGCCGCGGTGAGCGCTGTGATCATGCTCTTGTATAAGGTCGAGGATGAGATGCCCCAGATCACCGCAGGCATCAGCGCATTCCACCGCGCCGAGGCCGAGGCGAGAGGCGAGGTCTACGTTTCCCCGGAGGAGAAGGCCGGTCTGGAGCAGGAGGAAAACGACCGCATCGCGGAAGAAAACCGCCTCAAAGAGCTGAAGGCCAAATGTGAAAAGAAGGGCCTGAACTTTGAGGAAGAAGAGGCCAGGTACCAGGCAAAGCTGGCCGAAAAAAAGGAGAAAGCTGAGGCCAAGGCCGCTAAGCGTAAATAACATGCGACGTACTCGCCGGGACGGTCAACAGACTGTCCCGGCGAGCGATGCTTATCCTTCCCATGTCTACCGCAAGCGATTCCGTGCAGCTATTGGGCTTTATCTTGTTTAGCAGTTTTACCCTCGCTTACGGTCTGACGTGGTTTTGTTCGTCAGGCCAGAGTTTTTCCAAAACCTTCTTTCGGATTCCGCCTTATGACGGACACTTCTGGTTTTGGCTATGACCTTCCCACTGCCGGGCGGTCTCGGGTCTTTCACCCTTTAGAACCTGCGCTCGCCGGGCGCACTATAACCAAGAAAGGTCGTTTCCACGTTCTCTGATCGTGAAAGCGGCCTTTTTTGCTGCCCGGAAATACATCTCACAGTGAGACACAATACCTCGACAAACTGGATTTGTCGGTATAATGATAACAGGCAACGCACGATATTGGAAGAAGAAAAGGGGCCGTCTCAAAAGTCAGCCCCGAAAAAAGAGAAATCAAGACCACCGGCTAAGCCGGTGGTTTGCACAAGCCCTATAAGGGCATAGTACAGCCGGCGTACGAATAATACTTCTCTTGCAATTGGTGCTCCGCCGCCCGTAAACGGGCAAATAGTCTGTTAGAATTCAAGCATCGGTATACTTAGCTTATCATTTATGATTTGCTTCGCTCGATCCTTGAAGCTAAAGCTTTTTTACGGGACACCTCCACCGGCATAGCCGGTGGTTTCCTCTACAAAAATAACGGCAGCCGTCCCTTGAAAAAGGGGCGGCTGCCGGCTTATTATTTGTCTTCTTCCTATCGGGTATCCGTCTTACAGGTACAGCGCGACTTTGCCGGTGATGCCGGTAGGGGCCGCGTTTTCTATATCCCCCCGCTCGCGCTCCAGGGTGGTAGCGATCTCGATGACAAGCGTGTTCTCTCCGTCCTGCGCGAGGCCGCGCAGATCGAAGCGGAAGGGCGGCACCACCTGGATCCCGGCACTCTTACCGTTGACGAAGACCTCTACCGCCTCATAAGCGTCGGTAATCTCCAGCTTCTGCGCCGGGCCGGTGAAGCGGGTCTCATAGCGGATGAAGCCGGAGAATGTCTTGTCGGTGAGGGCATAGCTCTCGAGTTTTGCGATCTCTTTCGCCGCGCCAAACTTCGGATAGTCCAGAGCCTTGCAGACGCTCTGCGAAAAGCCCTCCAATACACGGCGCTCAGTAAGGATCGGCGGCGTATACGGCCGCTCCGCCGCGCCCTTCACCAAGAACAGACTGTGCAGCGGCTCGATGTCCAGCGCCCCGCCATCCCAGATAAGATCGCGGTCATGCCAGGCATCGTAGATGTGGTATTCTGCTCGATCCGGCAGTGCGACCGTCCCGCGCCAGGGCTTTTCGCCCTCGTTGACGAGATAGAAGAACTCTTGCTCGCCCACATAGTGCATGGCGCGGATGCGGTCATTGGACGGAGTAATTGTCAGCGTGCGGTATGCGGACAGTTCACCAAACAAATCAGAAAGCTGTACGACCTTCGTATGCTCCTTCACGCCCTCGGGCAGCATCTCGCCGGTGCAAAGGCCATCGGGATAATTGTCGATAAACAGCACCTTGCCGCCCAGGCCCGCCAGTTCTATGATGGCCTCAGCGGTCTCCCGGGTGATAAACTGGGCATAGGGAACGATCAGCACCTCATGGCTGTGCCCGTCCTTTTTATCAAACTTTTTGAAAGGGCAAAATCATGATTCTGCAGGAATACGAAAAACAACACGCCGCCCTGGTGCGTGAGACAGCGGCGGAATGCACGGTGCTGCTGAAAAAAGACGGGCGCTTTCCGCTGGACAAGCCCTGCCGCCTGGGGCTCTTTGGCAGCGGCGCGCGGCGGACGGTCAAGGGCGGCACCGGCTCGGGCGAGGTCAACTCCCATTTTTATACCACAATCGAAGACGGTCTCAAAAGCGCGGGCTTTTCGCTCTGCGGCAGGGACTGGCTGGACGCCTATGACGCGCTGATGGCGCAGCAGACGGAAAAGAAACGAGAGCGTCTGCGCCGGGTGCTGGCCGAGGAAGGGCTCTCCGGTTTGTTCCTCGAAAAGGATCATGACGAGCCCATGCCGTATTACAACTTCCCGCTGCCGACCGACGCGGAGGCGGCGGTCTATGTGCTCTCGCGCAATTCCGGCGAGGGCAGCGACCGCAAAGCGGAAAAGGGCGATTTTCTGCTCAGCGACTGCGAAGTGCGGGACATCCGCTTTCTTGCGGCACACTATGAAAAATTCCTGCTGGTGCTGAACGTGGGCGGGCCGGTGGATCTGCACGAAGTGCTGCCGGATGTCGACAACGTTCTGCTGCTTTCCCAGCTGGGCGTGGCCACCGGGGACGTGCTGGCGGACATCCTGCTGGGCCGGGCCGAGCCCTCCGGCCGCCTGACTACGACCTGGGCGATTGCTGAAGCCTACCCCAGCGCGGAAAACTTCGGTGCCTGGGACGACACCCGCTACCGCGAGGGGATCTTCGTGGGCTACCGCTATTTCGAGACGGTGGGAGTCAAGCCCATCTTCCCCTTCGGCTTCGGCTTGAGCTATACGGAGTTTGAACGCGGCTGCACGGAGTTCTCCCTTGACGGCGCGCGCGTCACGCTGACGGTCTCGGTCAAAAACACTGGAGAGCGCAGCGGCAGGGACGTGCTGCAGCTCTATGTCTCCAAGCCCATCGGCAAGCTGCCCCAGCCGAAGCTGCACCTTGCCGCTTTTGACAAGACAAAGGAACCGAAGCCGGGTGAAACGGAGGTGTTCCGGCTGTGTGTCGATCTGCGGGAACTGGCCTCCTACGACGAGAGGACATCCCGGTATGTGCTGGAGAGTGGAGACTATGTGTTCTCCCTGGGGACTTCAGCTGAGGACGTGAACCCCTGCGGCGTGGCGGAGATCCCAGAAACGATCGTCGTGCGTCAGCTCGAGCCCATCGGCGGCGAGGCAGACTTCGACGACCCGGAGCCCTGCGCCAAGCCTTGGGAATTGCCGCAGGATCTTCCCCGGTTTTACCTGTCGCCGGAAGCGATCCAAACCGAAACGGTCTGCTATGACCTTCCCGCAGAAACAGAGACTTTGCTCAAAACGCTCACCGACCGGGAGCTGGCGCTGCTGTGTCTCGGCTATTATCTGCCCGGCGCGGAGCCTTCGATGGTCGGCAACTCCGGCCGCAGCGTCTGCGGCGCGGCTGGAGAGACGACCCTGCTGCTCAGGGACAAGGGCATCGGTCAAAGCCTTGTGCTGGCCGACGGCCCGGCAGGGCTGCGCCTGACGCCGGTCTATGCCGAGGATGAAAGCGGCCTGTACTCCTGTGACTTAAACGACATCCGCAAGATGCGGGACTTTCTCCCGCCGGAGCTCTGCGAGCAGTTTGGTCTTGGGCCGGCGCCGGACGAAAAGATCCGCACGGCCGGGAAGCGCAGCCAGTACTGCACGGCCATCCCGATCGGCACGGCGATCGCCCAGAGCTTCAACCTCAACCTCGCGGAGCAGTACGGCGACCTCGTCGGCGAGGAGATGGAGCGCTTCGGCGTGCATCTGTGGCTGGCCCCGGTCATGAATATCCACCGCCACCCGCTCTGCGGCCGAAATTTTGAGTACTACTCCGAAGATCCTCTCGTTTCCGGTCTCGTGGCTGCCGCAATCACCCGCGGCGTGCAGAAGCATCCCGGCTGCGGCACAACGGTCAAACACTTCTGCTGCAACAATCAGGAGCTTCGGCGCACAAAGAACAACGCCGTCCTTTCCGAGCGGGCGCTGCGGGAGATCTATCTGAAGGGCTTTGAGATCGCAATCCGGGCGTCACACCCGAAAGCGGTCATGAGCTCCTACAACTTGGTCAATGGCGTCCATACCTCCGAGCGGTACGACCTGATCACGGACTTTCTGCGCTGCGAATGCGGCTTTGACGGGCTTGTCATGACCGACTGGATCGGCACGGATTACGCCCCCGGCGACGGCAACTACCGCAACGGCTGCGCCGCTCCCACCATGAAGGCGGGCAACGACCTCTTCATGCCGGGCTGCGACGCCGACCTGGACGACATTCTGCGCGCAATTGAGCGTGGAGACCTGACGAGAAAAGAGCTTGCGCGAAACGCCTCACGCGTTTATCATATGATCTGTACCCTCAACTTTGACAGAAACAGGAGATAAGACTATGAAAAAAAGCCTCTTCCATACCGGCTGGACCGTGCGGCCCGGCGTACCCAATCCCTTCGGCGTGCTCTTCGGCTCCGAGCCGGCGGCCAACCCCGTCACCCTGCCCCAGGACGCGATGATCCTGGAGGAGCGCCGCCCGGACGCCCCCAGCGGCAATCAGGCCGGCTATTACCCGGCAAAATCCTATACCTACGAAAAGCGCTTCTTCGCACCCGTCGAGTGGATGGAAAAGCAGAACACCCTGGAATTCGAGGGCGTCATGGCCCAGGCCATGGTCTATCTCAACGGCGAGCTGATTGCCGCCAACCACTACGGCTATTCCCAGTTTTATGCCGAGCTGAATTCCCGCCTGCGTTATGGCGAGGAAAATGTCCTGCAGGTCATTGCCCGCAGCGCGGAGAACGGTTCGCGCTGGTACCCCGGCGCGGGCATTTACCGGGATTTATGGCTGCATCAGGGCGAGCTGATCCATATTCCGCCGGAGGGCCTGCGCTTGACCACGGCGGAGCTGGAGGATGGCTGCGCGCTGGTTCTGGCAGATGTTGCGGTGGAAAACACCGGCCTGGAGGCGAAAAAGCTGCGCCTGCGCCTGACCCTCACCGCGCCCGATGGCCGGGAGACAAGCGCGGAGAACGTGGTATCCCTGCTGCAGACGGAGCGTGTGCAGTCTCATCTGCGTCTGATCGTAGACGCCCCCGATCTGTGGAGTCCCGATCATCCGGCACTCTATGCCTGGACGGCGGAGCTCTTTGACGGAGAAAACTGCCTCGACCGTGCCGAGGGCAGCTTCGGCATCCGCAAGCTGAGCCTGGACGCGCGGAACGGCCTGCGCATCAACGGCGTCGAGACGAAGCTCCGCGGTGCCTGCATCCATCACGATAACGGACTTCTTGGCGCGACGACGCTGCCCGACGCCGAGGAATTCCGCATGCGTCAGCTCAAGGCGGCGGGCTTCAACGCCATCCGCTCGGCCCACCATCCTGCAGGCAAGGCGCTGCTGGAGGCCTGCGACCGGCTCGGTATCCTGGTGATGGACGAGCTCGCGGACATGTGGGAAATGCCGAAGAACAGCGCAGATTATTCTCTGGACTTCGTCAGCGAGTGGAGGAGAAGTATCGAGCGTCTGGTTTCCAAGGACTATAACCACCCCAGCGTGGTGCTCTACAGTCTTGGCAACGAGATCCCGGAGATCGGCCGCCGCAGCGGCGGACGCAGAAACCGCGAGATGGCGGGCTTCCTGCGTACGCTCGACAGCACCCGCTATGTCACCTGCGCGATCAGCGGCTTTCTCGCTATGACCGACCGCATCGGCGAGATGAAGGCCGAGATGGCCCAGACTGAGGCCGCGCTCCAGGCCGAGGCCGAGTCCTCCGGCAGCGAGGCGCTGAACGCCGCCATGGCTAAGATGGAGCGGCAGAAAATGGACGCCTTCTCCACCAGCCGCGGCCTCAGCGAGGCCATGGAAGAGGTGGCCTGCGAGCTGGACGTGGTGGGTTATAACTACCTCACCGCCCGGCACGAATACGAGCATACGGCACACCCCGAGCGCGTGGTGGTGGGCAGCGAGACCTATCCCACCGAGATCGCGCGGCTGTGGGAGATCGCCGAGCGCAATCCTCACGTTCTCGGTGACTTCACCTGGACGGGCTATGATTACCTGGGCGAGGCGGGTATCGCCTGCTACCACTATGCCCCGGAGCGGCATGAGCAGGGCTGGTATCCCGACCGGCTGGCCTACTGCGGGGACATCAACCTCAACGCCTATCGCCGCCCGGTGAGCTATCTGCGCGAGATCGCTTACGGCCTGCGTCGTGAGCCGATGATCGCCGTGGAACGGCTGGATCGCTTTGGCCAGCCGGACAACACCAACGACTGGAAATACTACGACGCGCTTGACAGCTGGACCTGGCCCGGCTTTGAGGGCAAAGACACGCAGGCCCATGTGCTGTCAGCCTCTGAGGAAGTGGAGCTCTTCCTCAACGGCGTATCCCTGGGACGCAAATCCACCGAACAGCACGAGGCCGCGTTTGCGCTGCATTTTGAGCCCGGCGAGCTGCTGGCCGTCGGCTATACCGGCGGGAAAGAGGACGGGCGCTTTGTGCTGCACACGGCGAGTGCGCCAGTAAAGCTCGGCGTCAGCGTTGACAAGAACATTCTGACTGCCGACGGGCGCGGCGCGGCCTTTGTGACCGTGGACCTGCTGGACGAAAACGGCCTGCCCAGCCGCTTCGAAACAAGAAAAGTCACCGTGACCGTAGACGGCGCGGGCGTGCTCGCGGGCTTCGGCTCCGCTCATCCCCAGTGCGAGGGCAGCTATCAGGACAATGTGTGGGAGACCTTCGACGGCCGCGTGATGGCGGTCGTGCGCGCAATGGATCAGCCGGGCGAGATCCGCGTTTGCATCTCGGCCGAGGGCTGCGGGGAAGAGACCATCACGCTGAAAAGCATTTGACATGAAAGATAATACAAAACCCATCCTGCTTTGGCAAGGCGAGGAGCTGGTCTACGATCATACGAATAAGGACGGCGAGCTCTTCCTGCTGGACCGCGCGATGGAGGGCTGTCTCTGCCTGCGCTAGTAACGGCTGTATTCTACTCGCTTTTCGTCAGAAATATAACACATAAAAATCGTTCGGCTCAGACTCCTATCTTTTCATCACATGATTTGAAAAATACAAAAATTGTGGTATGATAGTGAAGAAAAATGAGATCTGCGAGGAACAAACTGCGCTAAGCCCTGTTGGAACCTTGCGGCATCAAAGAAAGGCAGAAAACAAAATGTCATTTGCAGAACACAGAGAAAAGCTGTACCAAACCATAGCGGAAAACACACTGGTGATTTCCTATGCAGGCGTCCCTATCCATAGCAACGAGGATGATTATTACGATTTTGCGGTCAACAGCCAGTTCTTCTATCTGACGGGACTGGAACGGGAAAACACGGCGTTTCTGGCCTATAAGGCAGCGGAAAAAACGCAGGAGTTTCTATTCATCGAAGAGCCGGATCCGCAGTCCGAGCGCTGGACCGGGAAGATGCCCACCAAAGAGGAGGTGCAGCAAATCTCCGGGATCCGGAACGTGCGCTATACCAACAGCCTGGACGCTGCAATCAGCCGCTTTATGGGGCGCTTCCGCGTGGAGCAGGCATATTTCGATATGTACCGCTGCCAGATGAACGATCTGCCGGACTACAATCTCGTTATGGCGGAGCGGTTTCGGCAGGCCTATCCGCAGGTGGTTCTGAAGGATCTGCACACGGCCTGCGCGCCGCTTCGGGAGCGGAAGGACGCGCAGGAGATCGCGCGCATCCGTAAGGCCGTAGATATCACCCGCCAGGGGCTGGAATTTGTCATGAAGAATCTGAAGCCGGGTATGCTGGAATATCAGGTGCAGGCGGACTTTGAGTACACCTGCCGGCGTCTGGGCGCAAAGCGCCAGGCCTTCCCGACGATCGCCGGCTCCGGGATCAACGGCTGTATGATGCACTACGGCACAAACCACTGCGAGATACGCGACGGTTCGCTGATTTTGCTGGATCTCGGCGCTGAATACGAGAACTATTGCAGCGACATTACGAGAACCTATCCGGCCAACGGAAAGTTCAGTCCGCGGCAGCGCGAGATCTATGAGCTGGTCCTCAAGGCGAACGAGGCAGTCGCCGCGGCTGCGAGACCGGACATCACAACCAAGGACTTAAACGATATTGCGTGCCGGGTGTTCGGAGAGGGTCTGGTCGCAATGGGCATGATTCAGAGCGTCTCTGAGGTCGGCAAGTACTACATGCACAGCGTGAGCCACCCCATCGGGATCGACGTGCACGACATCACCCTGGCCGGGGATGTGCTCCAGCCCGGTTGGGTCATCAGCGACGAGCCGGGTCTGTACATCGACGAAGAGGCGATCGGCATCCGCATCGAGGACGATCTCCTGATTACTGAGGACGGCTGCGAGGTGCTGTCAAAGGACATCCTCAAGGACCCGGACGCGATCGAGGCGTTTATGGCGTAATGCCACGATACTTTCCATCTGAATACCGATGATCTCGCATCTATCGGGAACTGTAACGCACATGATATTGTCGCTGACTCCGGCAGCGCTGTTCTCGGTATTCAGCTTGTACTTCAGCATTCCGCCCTATTCTTGCAGTCCTCTCCATATTGTAATTTTCCGCTCAGCAGTTCGGAAGAAGCACTTACGGTAACGTATATGTCCCGCTGACGAGCTCGTAATCTCCGCCGGCAATCGTCACACTTGCCGAACAGTTTGCCGGAATCGTAAAGGTATATACGGTCTTGCCGTCTTTTATCTCCCAAGCACTCTCCACCATGCCGTAAACGCTGTCATAACTGGCCCCGGCAAACGTGAAGTGCCCGCCGGGGCGAGGAGCGATGGTGAAATGATTTTCGCCGTCCACCCGGATGCCGCACATGGTTTTGAACAGCCATTCGACGGCTGCGCCCTTGGAGTAGTGGTTGAGACTGGCGATGCCGCCCTGGGCCTCGGTGCCCTCCCAGCTCTCCCAGATGGTAGTAGCGCCGGCCTTGGGCATGAAGAGCCAGCCGGGCATCTCCTCATTTTCGAGAAGCCGGTAGGCCGCCTCGATGTCGATCTGGCTGAGCACATCCAGGATCAGCGGCGTGGAGAGAAAGCCCGTACCCAGCCGCCAGCCGTAGTGTTCGAGCGCTTCGATCAGCCGGCTTTCGGCAAAGCTTGTCTGCTCCTCATCCAGCAGTCTGAAGGCCAGAGGCCGCACCAGCTGGGCCTGCCGGTCGGTGTCCAGATCTTTTCCGAACTCCTTCTGATAGGCTGCGGTGCATTTTTCGGACATGGCGCGGTAGTTTGCCGCGTCCGCCGGATGCCGCAGCTCCTCCGCAATCTCCGCGAGACACCGCAGCACATAGGCGGTGTAAGCAGTGCTGACCTCGGGATGGGGCAGCACCATGTCCTTCCAGTCGTTGGGCCTGACATCCGCAGGCTCGGCCCATTCTCCATAGCTCTGTCCCCTGCGCACAACACCGTCCGGGGAGACGCGCCGGATCATGAAGGCGGCGTATTTCTTCATGCGGTCGTAGTACAGCGTGAGGATCTCCCGGTCGCCGTACTTTTTCCAGAAGCGGAAAGGCAGGAGGATCCCCACATCCGACCAGCCTACCGAGCCGTTCATCGTCCACATGTAAAAGTCCACGCCGCCGTAAGGCGCGATCTGAGGCAGACGGCCGTCCCGCTTCTGCCAGTCGTACACGTCGCGAAGATATTTCCGGGAGAAGGCGGCGTAGTCAAAAAGATACGAGGCCGTCTCAAAAAAGATCTGCGCGTCGCCGGTCCAGCCGTGGCGCTCGCGCGTGGGGCAGTCGGTGGGAATATCCAGAGAATTGGATTTCGTGGACCATTTGGTGGCTTCCACGAAGTGGTTCAGCAGCTCGTTGGAGCTTTCAAAGCGCCCGGTTTCCTGCATATCGGAGTAGACGGCGATGGCCTCAATATTCTCCGGCAGCAGCTCCAGATCCGTCTCCACCTCGGCATAGCGGAAGCCAAAGACCGCAAAGGTGGTTTTATAGTCGTTGCGTCCTTCCCCGCAGGTGTATTCGATCTGCTGCAAGGGGGAGGTTTTCTTTTTGCCCACGCACTGGATGTTCTTTTGCGTCAGATTGCCGTCCTCGTCCAGCATCTCGCCGAAGCGCCACAGCATTCGCTGTCCGACGCGGGCGTTCACCGTGAAGGCCACAGTTCCGGCCAGATTCTGCCCGAAGTCGAGGAGCTTCTTGCTGTTGGGCGCGGTGGTGATGACCGGATGAAAGCGCTCATGCTCCGTAACCGGGACGTTGTTGGACGCGGTCGGCACGACCGGGTGACTCGTCTCCTTCGCTCGCCCCCGATAGGAAGGCGTGCGGAAGGCCTCGACGATCTCGCCGTCCTTGTTGTCGGCAAAGCGGATGGGGCCGTCATTGGACCATTGCCAGCTTCCGTCGGAGCTCACGGTCTCCCGCAGACCGCTCTCGTACTCGACTTCCAGCTGGCAGAGGAGTTTCGTCTCCGTGCCGTACTGGTTGGTGATGCCCCAGGCGCCGCAGCTGCCGCGGTACCAGCCGTCGGCAAGTTGAACGGTGAGCTCATTCTCACCTGTTTGGAGCATATCGGTCACATCGTATGACTGGTATTGTACCCGCTTGCGGTAGTCCGTATGCCCCGGGGCGAGGCAGAAGTTTCCGACCTTTTCGCCGTTGAGCTTTGCCTCGTACAGGCCGCAGGCCGTGATATAGAGCCGAGCCCGGCGGACGTTCTTCTTGACCGGAAAGACTTTGCGGAAACAGTCAACCGGATAGCGCTCTTTCTTATTTGGCGTATAGTCGCCGGTGATCCACTTCGCCGTCCAGTCGATCCTTTCGAGAAGTCCCATCTCGAAGAAGGCCTCGCTCCACGCGCCGGGCTCGTCATTCTCATCCCAGAGGCGAACACGCCAGTTGACGCGCTCCCGGCTGCGGAGTGGAAGAGGGTAAACGGCGTGCATGGAGCCGCTCTCCACCTTGCCGCTGTCCCAGTTCTCTGTAATAATCTGATAGGCCGTCTGCTTCAAACCGCCTTCACAATTCCACATCAGGCGGGGCTGTCGCATATCGATCCCGATTGGATCCTGTAAGTATTCGCAAGTCAGTCGAATGGCTCTCATGCTTTTTCCCTCCTGGCTTTGATCTCTTCCTGCTCTTTCCCGATCCGCTTTTCCACATCTACGAACAGCAGGATCGCCGCGAGGATCAGCCCGGTAAACACCTCGAGCCCGACAAAGGAGAAGGTGATCGCGCCGATGATCTTGGAGACGATGGGGAAAATGGTCAGAAACATCCCGCCCCACATGGGCGTGAGGTTCAGAACGTCCGTGTAGTAGACGTTCAGATAGGTGGCCAGCACCGCGTTCAGAAGCAGCGCGCCGGCAGGGCCCAAAATGTATTCTCTCACCGCGCAAGAGATTTTACCGGCGGGCCGATTGTCGTGCTACTGATCCGATATTCTCTGTCGAACCCGGCGCGCTGTTGAAACGATATGCGATCTGAGTGAAAGAGAAAACAGCTATCCCCCGCCTCTGTCATCAAGCCGAGCTTTTCCAGACGGCGGACGCGCCTGTCGAACGATCCCGTGCCAGCGAAACGCCTGATCCTGCCAGCAAAGCTCCTTCATCAACGGAGAGCTGTAGAGGGTATGATTGACCGTTTGAGTAGTATATACTAAATCATTCGCTGCCACCCCTGTCGTTTAGCATCGAAATCAGTCGAAACCTCGATTGAATCGCCATCTGATGGCTATTATGACTCAAAACCTTGAAACACGCAAGTACTCCTATGGTTTTTCGTCTTCATGCTAACGGAAAAATCCCCATTTTGCGCTCAAGCTGTTGACACTTTGTCGACAGCTTGAGTCAAGATCACCCGCTATACCCTCTGCACTATACCTGTCCCCCTTTCCCATCTTGACGCCGAGACGCTGGTGGATTATTCTATAATTTATTCCCCAGGCGGCGAAACGCCGCCACAGAGAAGTTGCATTGTAGTCTCCGATCCTTTGCATGAAGACATGCAAAGGATTGGGAAAAACAATGTTTTTCCCAAATCGCTTTCAGCGATTGGAGACGAAAATATAAGGGAATACACACCCTCCCGCGATGCGAAAAACAGCTTGTCCCCTGCATTTTGCCGAATAACTGACGGAGAGAATAACGATGGATACAAAAATGAAAAACATTTACACCTGCTTTCCCGGCGGACGCCACAAGGTTCTGACCATGAGCTATGACGACGGGCGCGAGGAGGATCGCCGCCTGGTCGAGCTCTTTGATCAAAACGGCATTCGCGGCACCTTCAACCTGAACGCGGGGCTGCGGGACGATCCGCGGCGCATTCCGCAGTCGGAGTACGTCGAGCTCTACAAAAACCACGAGATCGCCAGCCACACCTATCTCCACCCGACGATCGCCCGCTGCCCGATCGAGCAGGTCGCGCAGCAGATCCTGCAGGATCGCCGCGAGCTCGAGGCCATCTGCGGCAAACCGGTGCGGGGACTCGCCTATCCGAACGGCTCCACCTCCGGCCGTATCCGCGAGCTGCTGCCGCTGCTCGGCATCCGCTATGCGCGTGTTGTGCCCACGGCCGGGGGCTTTGCCATGCCGGAGGACTATTATCTCTGGTCCGGCACCTGCCACCACAACGACCGGCTGCTCGAGCGCGGGCGGGACTTTCTGGACCTGTTCAAGACCCAGTACCTGTACATGATGTATGTGTGGGGACACAGCTATGAATTCACCACCTATGACAACTGGCAGGTGATGGAGGACTTCTGCGCCATGATGGGCGGCCACGAGGACATCTGGTACGCCACGAACATCGAAATTGTGGATTATATGGACGCCGCCGAGCGGCTGCAGTTTACCGCTGCGGGCGACAAGGTCTACAACCCCTCGGCGCAGAGCATCTGGATCGAGGTTGATAAGGAGAAGCTGGAGATCCCCGGCGGGGCGCTGGTAACGCTGTAGTCGAACCAAAGCGCCGCAGCGCCGGCACTTGATATACGAAAAACACATTAAAGGAGATGGCTTCGTGTACAAAGCAGCTGACAATCGCTATGAATCCATGCAGTATTTCCGCTGCGGGCAGAGTCTCGCACAGATGGCGCTCGCCTGGATCCTGCGGGACGGCGTCGTGACCAGTGTGCTGGCCGGTGCCTCGAAGCCCGAGCAGCTCCTGGACAATCTGAAGGCGCTGGAAAACACCAGCTTCACC
This sequence comes from uncultured Eubacteriales bacterium, assembly GCA_900319275.1. Lineage (GTDB taxonomy): Bacteria > Bacillota > Clostridia > Oscillospirales > Oscillospiraceae > Limivicinus. Next base: position 8,194 of record ONNS01000018.1, on the reverse strand, counting down.
GACGAGGAACTTCAGAAAATCGACCGCATTTGTGGACTTTAAGACATCACCCATGAGCCGCTGATCGGCTCATGGGTGAAACATACAGGAGACGATATTCGTTATGATTTCACTGCCTTTTGACGTGGATCTCCGCTCAGATATGCCGCGCTATCGCGAGGGCGGCTTTGGTTTTGTGACCGATCGGGAGATCGCGGCGCATTCCGCCCTGCAGATCCCCGAGCTGAGCAACGGTTTTGTGCGCCCCTGGTGGTACACGCTTTCCAAAGCGCCGGAGACGGGCAATTGCGAAGGCCGCGCCTTCCCCGTCCACTTTCGCGCGGACACCGGCAGCGGCTGTTTTGCCGTCGCCGCCGTACTCGAAGCGGAAACGGACTGCCGAGAGGTCCTGGTTTTCATCAGCCGTCGGCGTCTCGCGTGGCGCGGCGCGCTCAATGCCGGTGAGCGCGTGGCGATCGAAGCACTGTGCGACGTCTCGCCGATCTATCCGGCCGGGCACAGCGGACTGACGGACTCGAGCCCCGGCTGCCGGAAGGACAGAGCCGTTGACCTGACGCTTGTCGCGATGGACGGTGTCGTTCGTTTCGCGTCGGTGCGTTTTGAGCGCAGCGACGCCCCGCGCCTCTTTTTGATGGGCGACTCGACCGTGACCGACCAGTCGGCGATCATCCCCTATGCGCCGGGCTGCACCTATTGCGGCTGGGGGCAGATGCTCCCGGTGCACCTGGGGCTTGACTACTGCGTGAGCAATCACGCCCATTCCGGTCTGAGCACCGAGAGCTTTCGCGAGGAGGGGCACTATGCCAATCTGCTGTCGCTCGTCCGCCCGGACGATCTGGTGCTGATTCAGTTTGGCCACAATGACCAGAAGCACCGCCATCTCGACGCCTTCGGCGGATATTACGAAAATCTGCGGCGCTATATCCGCGAGCTCACCGCGCGCGGCGCGATGCCGGTACTGGTGACGCCGCTCGCGCGCAACACATGGAAGAGTGAAACGGAATATAACGACCTGTTGGAAGCGCAAGCCGCGGCCATGTTCGACCTGGGAGAGGCCTATGACGTGCCGGTGCTCGATCTGCACGGCGCGATGATGGACTGCCTGTGTGCGCATGGCCTGGATATCTCGCGCTGCTGGTTCCACCCCTGCGATTACAGCCATCTCAACGACTTCGGCGCCTACATGGCGGCGGGCTTTGTTGTATCCGCCCTGGCGGAATACGGCCTTACCGAGCAGAGCCCCCAGCCCGCGTGGCTGCCCTACGGGCCGATGGAAGAACTCTCTGCGCCGGACGGGATCGCACCGCCCGAGGGAGCCAAACCGCTGGTGGATTACGGGCTGATCGCGGATTTCCCCTGGCCGATACAGTAAATGAGGGGTGCCATATGGATTATGAACACTTTCCGGACGGAACACCGATCGAGGACTGGTTCCGGAATACAACAATCCCCCCGCGCGAGACGCTGGGGAGAGCTTACTGTCTGACCGATTATGGAATCCATGACGACGGCGCGCTCCATACAGCGGAGATTCAGGCGCTGATCGACCGTATTGCCGCCGAGGGCGGCGGCGTGCTCACCGTGCCTGCGGGTACCTTTCGCACCGGCGCGCTGTTCTTCCGCCCGGGCGTCCATCTGTATATTGCCGAGAGCGGCGTACTGCTGGGCAGCGACAACATCGTGGACTATCCGCTGCTCGATACGCGCATCGAGGGTGAGAGCTGCCCCTACTTTGCCGCGTTGATCAACGCCGATGGCTGCGACGGCTTTACGATGTGCGGCCCCGGTACGATCGACGGCAACGGGCTGCGCTTCTGGAAAGCCTTCTGGCTCCGACGCGCATGGAATCCGGCATGCACCAACAAGGACGAACAGCGGCCGAGACTGATATACGTTTCGAACAGCCGAAACGTGCTGCTCGGAGGGCTCCATCTGCAGAACGCGGCCTTCTGGACCAACCATTTCTACCGCTGCCAATATGTCAAAATCCTCGGCTGCACGATCTTTTCTCCCGAGCAACCCGTCCGCGCCCCGAGTACCGACGCGATCGACCTGGACGCCTGCACCGACGTGCTGATCCGCGGCTGCACAATGCACGTCAACGACGACGCGGTGGCCTTAAAGGGCGGCAAAGGCCCCTGGGCTGACACGCTGCCGGAGAACGGCGCCAACGAGCGCATTCTGATAGAGCATTGCCACTACGGCTTCTGCCACGGCTGTCTGACGCTCGGCTCGGAGGCCATCCACTGCCGCAACATCCTTCTTCGGCATATTACTGTGGACTCCGGCTTCAATCTGCTCTGGCTGAAGCTGCGGCCGGATACCCCGCAGTGCTATGAGTATGTCACGGTAGAGGATGTGTCCGGCACGGTGGAAAACTGTTTCCAGCTGAACAAATGGACGCAGTTTTTTGACCCGAAGGGCCGGACCGACTTTCCGCCCGCCTGCGTGCGGCAGATCACCATGCGGCGCTGCAAGGTCAACTGTGATACGCTCTATGATGCGCCGGAACTGCTGCCGGACTGTGAGCTGTCCGGATTTGAGTTTTCCGAGTTGGAGGTCAAAGCCGCGCGACTTGGACACAGGCCATGGGACAACTGCGTATCTGGACACCCCTGAACGAGATCATACACCCTATCTGTGCTGTACACGCCTTTTGCCGTCGGTCTAACTTCCGTGGCAATCAGGTCGGTTATTTGAAAACGAAAAATAGAGAATACACCAAAAGCTCAGGCACAGTCTGTTCCAAAAGCAGAAAGGGCTGCGCCTGGACCATTGCAAAAATGACAGGAGAACGATTGCGTTCCCCTGTCATTTTTTCATCTCAGAGCAACTGATGATACTCTGTTTTCCTGCATCAGCGGATATCGTATGCCGCTGAAATACGCCTCCATGGCCGCCCTGTGATCTTCGGCAAAGAGTGCGGGCATCTCCTCTTTTCCGAAGAATTTCAACTCATACGATTCTTCGTCGATCCGGGGCTCTCCGCTGACAATATGCGCGGTATAATAGGCGCTGATGACATGGGCGGCATCTCCGTTGCTCCAGACCATGTTGTGGTTATGGTAAATGCCGAGAAAGCTGTCCAGCTGCACGTTCAGGCCGGTTTCTTCGCGGATTTCCCGCAGGGCCGCTTCCTCGTATGTCTCATTCATTTCCAGCAAACCGCCGATCAAGCCCCACTTGCCGTTATCTGCCCGACGCTGGAAAAGGATTTTATCATCGCGGATGATCAAGGCACCGGCACAGTTCAAGATGATCTTTCGCGGCCCGATGATTTTGCGCAGATCGTGAATATAATCCATGTTTTGTTCTCTCTCCCTTTCAGAATGATTCATCTGATCTCTGGGACAACGCTCCCCTCTTCTGCCCTGCCCTATTCATCTCGTCTTCCACTTTGTTGAGCGTATCAAAGAATCTCATCGTTGCCACGGCCGGGCCCATGAGAAACAGGCCGAACGTGTTCCATCCAAACATGTGCCACCATGAGGTGTACGGCCCTGCCACGCCGATTTCGATCGCTTTCGCTTTCAGTTCTTCCGCGATTCTGGCCATCCAGATCAGCGGATAGATGAACAGCGTCGGGATTCCCAGCAGATACGCCTTCCAGTACGGCAGCAGCTTGTGGCCGAGAATCGTTTCCAGCTCATTCTGCAGGCCAAGGCGCATATAGACAAGAAAGAAAAGTCCAGCCGTGAAAAAGTCAACAAAGCCGAGCAAAAAGCCTGGCCGATGCGTGTGCTGAAACTGCATCGGTTCATCGCCGGAGAAATGGCGTGCCGCTTTTGTCATCGTCCTGCCTCCTCCAGAATATCGTACAGCGCATCCTGCGAAAGCACGCCCCGCTTCAGATCCGGCGGCAGCTCGCGGCGCTCATCCGCTTCATAGTCGTCCCGCCACTCGCCGGATGTGTAATAAGCCTCCAAAAGGCGGAGCTTCTCCGGATCGTGCGTGGCCGCGGCATCCTCAAACAGACGCTCATACGTCTCCACCCGCTCGATCCGATCCAGACGGTAAAACCGCCGCCAGGTCTTCCCGCAGCGCTCAACCGTCTCGTTCCACATGGATGCCGGGCGTATCCACAAGCCGCCCTCTCCGTACAGGGCTTTGTAGACGACCATCGGCTCCTCTGTCTCGGAATGCCGGGCGATCCCGAGAACCTCATACGCATTCCCCTTGAAGTGGCGGTATCGACCGCAGGGGATGGATTGTAATGCTTCTTCGTAGGTCATAGCGTCCTCCATATAACAGCAACGCCCCTCTCGCCCCGCTGCCCCGAAATAACGGGACAGGACGGGCGAGAGGTTTTCGTTATCAAAACAGTTGTCCGGGACAGAAAAAACCAATGACATGATACCTGATTATACTTCACTGGCCTTGATTTATCAACTTTTTCTTCACTTCCGCAGACTGAAAGGCCCTGCATGGCACCGGCAATCAGAGAACAGATTATTCATGGTCCGGCATATTCTCCCTTGCCCAAAACAACACAGCGTGCTATAATCCAACTATCATCAAATAGGAGGGTTTTCCCATGAAAAAGTATATCGCCGAATGTATCGGCACCTGCACCCTGGTTGTCCTCGGCTGCGGCACGGCCATGCTGGTCGGCTGCGACGCGGCGGCCGGCGGCGGCTACATTCTGACGGCCCTTGCCTTTGGCCTTGCGATCGTCGCCTCGGCCTACTGCATCGGCAACATCTCCGGCTGCCACGTGAACCCCGCGGTCTCTCTCGGCGTTCTGATGACCGGCGGCATGAGCGTGAAGGATTTTGTCGGCTATCTGATCGCCCAGTGCATCGGCGCACTTGTCGGCTCGGGGCTGCTGGCGCTGATTTTCAAGCTCGGTAATGTCACCGACATGACGGGCGGTTTCGGCACCAACGGTCTGGCCGGTGTGCACGGCAACGCGTTTGCGGGTCTGCTGGTTGAGATCATCCTGACCTTCATTTTCGTGCTGTGCATCCTCGGCGTGACCTCGAAGAAAGCCAACCACGGCTCCTTCGGCGGCTTAATCATCGGCCTGACGCTGGTCGGTGTACATATCCTCGGCATTGGCCTGACCGGGACCTCGGTCAACCCCGCCCGCAGCTTCGGTCCCGCACTCGTCGCCCTGTTTGCCGGCAACGCCGCTCCCATTGCCTCGCTGTGGGTCTTTATCGTCGGCCCCTTTGTCGGCGCCGCGCTGGCCGCCTGCACCTACAAGGCTCTCGAAGACTAAATCTCCAAGCTATATCACCGGCCGTCGGAAAAGACGGCCGGTGAATTTCATATCCGGGCGGATACGCTAAAGATGCACGTCTTTTTTCGCCGCTCCTGCAAGCATCACCCTTGTGCGTATACGGAATCTGTGGTAAACTCTAAAAAACACAGTGAGCAAAAAAGGAGCGACGCCCCATGAAATTACTGACGGAAAAAGAAACCGGCACCGTGGTTGACTATATGCTCAACCTCGGCAAGCAGATGCTCAGCGCCGGCGCCTCTCTCGAGCGTGCGCAGGATGCGATCTACCGCACCTGTCACGCCTATGGACTCGTGGACGTGAGTCTGTACGCCCTGTCGAGCTTTCTCTCGCTGAGCGTGAAGAACGCAAGCGGCTTCTCCTGCCACGAGCAGACCACGATCCCAAAAAGTTCGATCCAGATGAAAAAGCTTGACCAGCTCAACCGCCTTTCGCGCGAGGTCTGCGCGACGAAGCCGGCTCCCAGCCAGCTGATGACCATGCTGACAAAGGCCAGCCACGTTACCCCGTATCCGCGCTGGGCCGTGTGCCTGGCCCAGACGGCGGCGCTGCTGTGCCTGTGCGGTCTGTTCAACGGCGGCATCCGCGAGCTGCCGGCCATCTGCATCATCGTACCGCTATGCAATCTCGTCGGCTGGCTGATCACCAAGCCCGGTGCCGACGTCGGCAAGGTCGTCTACGAGCTGGTATCCGCGTTTTTAGCGGGCAGCATCGGCATGCTCTACTGTCGGCTGGTCCCGGGGGCCGATATCTACATTCTGCTGATCACCTCGGCCTTTATGCTGATCCCCGGTATTCCGATCATCAATTCCGTGCGCAACGTGATGTGCGGCAACGAGGTAAACGGCGCGATCGAGCTGATGAAGGTCGTGATAGAGACGGTGACGATCGTGGGCGGACTGGTCGTTTCGGCCGCCGTATTTGGTGGAGGTGTCATGTAATGCTGAATAATATCCTCATTGTGCTGCTGAGCTTCGGCGCCTCGGCGGGCTTCGGTCTGGTCTTCGGCATCGAGCTCAAGCGTCTGCCGCTGGCGGGGCTGTGCGGGGCGATCTCGCGCATCGTTCTGATCAGCAGTCAAACCTTCATCCCCAACCGGGTGGCTTATCTGTTCCTCTCGGCGCTGGCTGCCGGTCTGCTGGCGGATTTCATGGCCAAGCAGACAAAAACGATCTCCACGATGTACCTCTACCCCGCGGTCGTACCGCTGATCCCCGGCGATCTGCTGTACTATATGATCACCGGTTTTCTGATCCGGAATCAGGAGCTGGCGATCTCGAATGCGCTGGAATTTGTCGGCGCACTGGCCGGGCTGGGTCTCGGCTTCAGCGCGGTCAATATCGTGCGGCACTACACCATCGTCCGCAAGCGCAAAGCAAGCGCGAAAAGCAATTAATGCTGTTTCCGATATAGAACAGCCAATATTTATAACAACTGCCTCATGACCCTTGCGGTTATGAGGCAGTTGTTTAACACATATTTATAAATTTTTCCAATTTCTTCTTGATTTTTCCATTTTAGTTGGTATAATAAAAATATACAGGCGGCATAAGCCGCTGAAATGAAGGAGGAAGACCTATGAAACGCGTTCTTGGCATGATCCTGGCGCTGATGATGATCGTCAGCATCCCCGCAGCCGCTTTCGCAGAGACCTATGATATTGCGAACGGTGATATAAGTGTCGAATCTAGAGAAGACGGGCAAACCGTGTCGCAGCGTGATTGGAATACTGATACAACTGTTATCGATCACCAACCGGATTCCGCTCCTGTAATTACCGGCTCCTCAGATCAGTATGGTATAATCGTATCTACTAATGAGGGTGCCGAGGCGAATGTTACCCTGCAAAATGTAGACGGCGAATATCTTCACGTATTCGGAGATGGAGATGTGACAATCACCCTTGAGGGCTCCAACACTTTTGAGAATGAATTTAGTGGTGTCGATATCTATAATCAGGGCACGACAACAATAGAGGGCTCCGGCTCGCTGATCGGCATCGCCACAGGTGCTGAAGAGCAAGAGTGGATGGCGAATCTGCCGGATGATATCATTAACACTACAGGTATCTATGTTGGAAGTGAAACCACGCTCGATGTGGAAAGCGGCAGTGTCACCGGCATCAACCAGAACCAGGATCTGCCTGGTCTGAACCCGGGCATTGGTTTTGTAGAAGGCGCAAAGCTGGAAGTCGGCGAGGGCGTCAAGGTCTGCGACGCCAACGGCAAGGACGTGACCGAGGCCGCTGTGGCCGATCCCACCGTACTGAACACTTCGGCGGTGGCTTCGATCAAGACGCAGCCGACTGTGATCAACCATAAGATCGCAGGCACAGCCCTGCAGGAGCTCGAGACCGTGATCAAGGATGCCAGCGGCAATGTGGTTGATGGCAAGGTCAACGTTGAGATCTATGAAAACCGCTTTGTCCAGATCACCGTCCGCACCGCTGACGGCTTCTACACGGAAATCCGCGGCCGCGTTACTCTTAAGGATGGCGCGCTGGTCTTCCTGTTAAGCGGTGTCGAGTACACGCTGACCGCGGACAACGTTCTGATCGTCGCGATGCGCAACGGCGGCACGGTCGAGGTCAAGCTGACCGACGAGGTTCTTGAAATCATTCGCGGTCTGTTCTGATCGTTTCTCAGCAAACACAGGCATTTAAGTCAAACCGGCCCGGCGCGAATAATCGCGCCGGGCTGTTCTATATTCAACAGGAAAAAACTTGTGTGCAGCGAGGGCCGCCGAGGGCGTCGGCCCTACGGTAATCCGAGAATATTCGCAAAAAGAGGGGCGTGTTGCAAAAATGCACCGGAGTTGTAAAAACGATGGTCTTGCCGTAGGGGCGGCCCTTGTGGCCGCCCGGCGCGCAAAGATATTTGCCAGCAAAAATGTTCGGCGATTTCGTACATAGTGCGAATCCGCCGAACATTTCTTTGCTATATGAACTTGATT
>ONNS01000076.1 GCA_900319275.1 uncultured Eubacteriales bacterium | reverse complement strand
TCGGGCGAATGATTCAAGGAATCATTCGCTGCCAAACGTGTCGTTTGGCAGCGAAATCAATCGAATCCTCGATTGATTTCGCCATCCGATAATCATTATCATTGCAACAGGAGACAGATATGGACTTCACACTGATCCAAAGCTTTGTGGCGGTGGCCGACGAGGGGAGCTTTTCCGCGGCGGCCAAACACCTGTTTATTTCGCAGCAGTCGCTCTCCAAGCAGATCGCACGCCTCGAGGAGGAGCTCGGCACCACGCTGCTGGTGCGCAGCCGTCCGCTGCACCTGACGGGCGACGGCCGTCTCTTTCTGCAGACGGCGCGCGAGATGCTGCGTCTCAAGGAGGACTATGAGGAGAACGCCAGCCACGGCGGCGGGGCGGAAAAGCAGCTGCACGTCGGCATCGAGCACACGCTCGCGCGCTCGCTGCTGCCGCACATCCTGCCGCGCTATCTGCGCTCTCACCGCGATACCTATGTCCGCATCACCGAAGAGAGCCCGGACGCGCTCGAAAAGGCTGTGACCTACGAGGGTGTCGATCTCGTGATCGGCTCGATCCACAACCCGCCCTCGAGCTACAAGACCGTGCCGCTTTGTAAAAAGGAACAGCTGCTTGTCGTGCCGAAGGCGCTGATGGACGAGCTCGGCGGCAGCGAGAGTGAAGCGCTGCGCCGCCGCTTTGCCGTGCTGGCCGACATGCGCTTTTTTGAAAAAGCCCCGTTCATCCGCCAGCCGCGCGATTCCTCGGGCGGGCGGAGTCTGTTGAACTACTGCCGCTACTATCATATCGCGCCGCATTTCGTCTGCGAGGTCACCAATGTGGAGAACGCTTTCCAGCTTGCGGTTTCGGGGCTTGGCGTGCTGGTGTACGCCAGACTCTTCTGGGACACGATGCCGCGCAAGCTCCAGCAGGACTATCTCGAGCTGGTGGACGTCTTTCCGCTGCCCTACCTGCCCGATACCGACAAGGTCTGCGCCTATTACCGCCGCGGCGGCGAGGCGAGTGACAGTACACAGGAGCTGCTGGAGCTGTTCAAGGCCTTCTTCGCCGACTATGAGCAGGGAAAGCTGTCGACGGACGACAGGCAATGATGGATAAACCGCCTATGGAAAAGAGAAAGCTTGCCCTGGCCGCGTTCGACCTGGACGGAACGCTGCTGGATGATAAAAAGAATATCCCGCCGGAAAATCTTCGCCAGCTGCAGCGCGCGGCCGAGCGCGGCGTGCTGCTGGTGCCGGCCACGGGGCGCATCCCTTCCGGCATGCCCGAGGAGCTGATGCGCCTGCCGATCCGCTACGGCCTGCTGGTCAACGGCGCCATGCTCTATGATTTCGAACGGCGCGAGACCGTCGCGCGCGCCGAGATCCCCAATGCGCGCGCCCTCGAAATCATCGACTTCATGGACACGCTGCCGATCTCGTACGACTGCTATTTTCACGCCTGGGGTTATATCGACCGCGAGAAGCTCGCGCGGGTCGAGGAGTATATCCAGGACCCCGGCATATTGCGCCTCGTGCACACGCTGCGCACGCCGGTCGACAACCTGCGGCAGTACCTCGCCGAACAGGGTGACAGCGTCCAGAAGCTGCAGATGTATTTCCGGCCCGAGACCTTCCCCCTGCGCGATCAGCTGCTGCGCGAGCTGCCGGCGCGCTGGCCGGATATCTCGGTGACACAACGCCGCCTCGGCCAACAAGGGCGACGCGCTGCTGACGCTCTGCGCGCGCCTGGGCATCGACCCCGCGGAGACTGTCGCCTTCGGCGACGGCAGCAACGACAGCTCGATGCTGCGCGCCGCCGGCCTTGGCGTGGCGATGGCGAACGCCGTCGACGCGGTCAAGGCCGTCGCCGACATCGTGACGGCGAGCAACAACGACTCGGGCGTGGCGAAGGTGCTCGAGACCATGCTGTAAGCGGCCGCTCGGCGGTATGCCGCGCTGCATGACCACACCGCAGGGGCGCTTCAGGAAACGCCCGACGGCTGCCGGCTGACTGTCACAATCTGAACAAACAGCGGAAATATGTAGTAGTAGAAAGGGGAAGCTTTTGATGAAACGAGCGATGTTATGGCTCCTGCTGCTCTGCCTCACGGGCGCATTGGCAGGCTGCGGTCACGCGACCGCTGTCGCCCCGGCCCCGACAGAGACAGCCGCCGCGGAGGCGGCGCCAGGCAGCAGCGAGCAAGTCATCGACGCGCCCAGGCTGGGTTTTCATTTTGCCCTGCCGGAACAGTATGAAAACGCCAGAGGGACGCTCAACTGGAGTGCGCGCTATGTCAGCGCGGGCGTACAGGAAATCGCGCTGGATTACTATGCCGTCGCTCAAGAGCAGCGGAGCGCCTATACGGATTTTCTGACGGCGTACAGTGAGGCGATCCGCAGCGGCACACAGCTGCCGGAGGCCCCCGACCCCGCCTGGCTGAGCGGCTGGGAATACGGCAATCTCTTCCTGCTGTACGCGATCAACGGCAACCGGGGCGAGGAGGAGCTGCTCGCCGCACTTTGGGATACCGACCGCGTCAGCGCCGAAGCTTTTGCCAGTCTTGAAGAGCTCGGCACCGACGGCAGCAGCCGCTTCTTCCTTGGACAGCTCGCACTGCCGGCTGACGAGCTCGACGCCTATCGGGAGAACATGGGCGAGTTTTATGTCGAGTTTGAAGCGCTGCGCGCCGACAAAGAAAGCTTTCTTTCGGCCGCGACGCTGCGCGAGCCGCAGTGGCCGCACACGCTCGCCGTCGGCGGGACGATTGAGTACGAGGCCGCCGACCTCGACGGCACGCCCCGGCGCAGCGCCGACATCTTTGCCGAGGCGAAGGTGACGATGATCAACCTCTGGGCAACCTGGTGCCCGCCCTGCAAGGCCGAGCTGCCGGAGCTCGGCGCCATGGCAAAGGAGTTTGAGGCCAAGGGCTGCCGGATCATCGGCGTGTGCCTCGACGCCGACAGTGACAGCGTCGCCGCAACGGCCAGAAGCATTCTCTCCGACGCCGGGGCGGACTATCTGAACCTGCGTGCGGCCGGGAACGTCGGACAGGTTTTCCCGACCGAGGTCGTGCCGGTGACGCTCTTTGTCGACAGCAGCGGCCGCATCCTGACCGAGCCGATCGAGGGAGCCTATCCCGATACCTACCGCCAGACGCTGGAGGAGGCCCTCGCTCTTGTCGGCTGAGCCGGTAAAGGTCAAACAGCTGTTTTATATGAAATCAGCGGCAGCGCATCCGAAAAGCGGATCCGCTGCCGCGGTTTTTGGCGCTTTAGCTTGACAAAACCCCTGGTTCTACCAGGGGTGGATAAAAAAGCCTTGGCAAATAATAAAGCCTTCAAGTTTTGAACTGATGGTTTGCCGGCGCATCAACAAATTACAAGAAGGCTTTATAATCGATGCAATGGTATTGTTCAGCGCCCCCTTGGGGGTTAGCAAGTAATGACCCTTATAGGGTCTGAGCAAACCACCAGTTCACTGGTGGTTATGATTGATGCGTTAAGACAAAAATAAGACAGCCGGCCTGTCATAAATGAAGCTTTTATTCAAGCGGAAAATGTGTTACAATGACAGCACAGCTGTTTGCATTTTTATCAATACCTTCGAAAGAACTGTGATCGTATGAGCTTTGTCCACCTACATGTCCACAGTGAATACTCCCTGCTCGACGGCGCGTGCCGGATCGACAGCATGGCCAAACGCGCTGCCGAGCTCGGGCAGGAGGCGCTGGCCATCACCGACCACGGCGTCATGTACGGCGCGGTCGCCTTCTATAAGGCCTGCAAGGCCGCGGGCATCCGGCCCATCATCGGCTGTGAGGTCTATGTCGCGCCGCGCAGCCGCCACAGCAAGGAGCACGGCATCGACAACAGGTATTCCCACCTCATTCTGCTGTGCCGGAACGAAGAGGGCTACCGCAATCTCTGCTATCTGGTATCCTCCGGCTTCACCGAGGGCTTTTATATCAAGCCGCGCATCGACTGGGAACTGCTGCACGAGCACGCCGAGGGGCTGATCTGCCTCTCGGGCTGTCTGGCCGGCGAGATCCCGCAGGCCATCGTCCGCGGCGACTTTGAGGCCGCGCGCTCGCGCGCGCTCGACCTGCGCGCGCTCTTTGGCGATGAGAACTTCTATCTCGAGATCCAGAACCACGGCATCCCCGAGGAGAACACGGCCGCCGACGGCCTGATCCGCCTGAGCCGCGAGACCGGCATCCCCCTCGCCGTGACGAACGACGCGCACTATCTGAAAAAAGAGGATGCCGCGGCGCAGGACGTGCTGCTGTGCATCCAGACCGGCCACACCGTGGACGAGACAGACCGCCTTCGCTTTGAGACGCAGGAGTTCTACCTCAAGAGCGAGGACGAAATGCGCGCGCTCTTCCCCACGCTGCCCGAGGCCATGGAAAACACCGTCAAAATCGCCGAGCGCTGCCGGTTCGATTTTGAATTCGGCCACTATCACCTGCCGCGCTTCCACCTGCCCGCGGGCGAGAGCGACAGCTTTGCCTATCTCCAAAAGCTCTGCGACAAGGGCTTTGCCGAGCGCTTCGCCGGGCGCGAGGAGGTGCGCGCGCAGCTTAGTTACGAGCTCGACATCATCCGCCGCATGGGCTTTGTCGATTACTTTCTGATCGTACAGGACTTTATCAACTACGCCAAAAGCCAGGGCATCCCGGTCGGACCCGGGCGCGGCAGCGCCGCGGGCTCGGTCGTGTCGTACTGCCTGCACATCACCGACGTCGACCCGATCAAATACAGCCTATTCTTCGAGCGCTTTTTAAACCCCGAGCGCGTGTCCATGCCGGATATCGACGTGGATTTCTGCGTCAACCGCCGCGGCGAGGTTATCGACTACGTCAACCGCCTCTACGGCCACGACCATGTCGCGCAGATCGTCACCTTCGGCACGCTGGCCGCGCGCGGCGCCGTGCGCGACGTCGGACGCGTGCTCGGCGTCAACTATGCCGACACCGACGCCGTCGCCCGCCAGATCCCGAACGGCCCCGGCGCGCTGAACATGACCCTCGCCGAGGCCGAGCAGCTCTCCCGCCCCCTGCGCGAGATGGAGGAAAAGGATCCGACGGTCAAACGTCTGATCGACACGGCCAAATCGCTCGAGGGCATGCCGCGCCACGCCTCGATGCACGCCGCGGGCGTCGTCATCACGGAAAAGCCCGTGTATGAATACGTACCGCTGTCGAAAAACGACGAGTCCGTGGTCTGCCAGTACCAGATGACGACGCTCGAGGAGCTCGGCTTGCTGAAAATGGACTTCCTCGGGCTGCGCAACCTCACAGTGCTCGAGGACGCGGCAAAGCTGGTGCGCAAGCGGCAGCCGGATTTCCGTGTCGAGACGATCCCCGAGGACGACCCGGCGGTCTTCAAAATGCTCAGCGAGGGGCGCACCTCGGGCGTGTTCCAGTTGGAGAGCGTCGGCATGACCGGCGTCTGCACCCAGCTGCAGCCGCGCAGCATTGAAGATATCACCGCCGTGATCGCCCTCTACCGCCCCGGCCCGATGGATTCGATCCCGCGCTTCATCGAGTGCTCGCGCAACCCGGAAAAGGTCAGCTACAAGCACCCGCTGCTGCGGCCGATCCTCGAGGTCACCTACGGCTGCATCGTCTATCAGGAGCAGGTCATCCAGATCTTCCAGCGTCTCGCGGGCTTCTCGCTCGGCCAGGCCGACATGATCCGCCGCGCGATGAGCAAGAAAAAGCACGCCGTCATCGACGCCGAGCGCAAGGCCTTCGTCCACGGCGACCCCAGCCGGAACATCGCCGGCGCGGTCGCAAACGGTGTGAGCGAGGCCGTGGCGAACAGCATCTATGACGAGATCCTGGACTTTGCGAGCTACGCCTTCAACAAGGCGCACGCCGTCAGCTATGCCATCGTCGCCAACCGCACGGCCTATATGAAGGCGCACTATCCGCAGGAGTACATGGCCGCGCTGCTGACATCGATCCTTGAAAACAGCGCCAAGGTCGCCGAGTATATCGCCGAGTGCAAGGAGCTCGGGATCGCCCTGCTGCCGCCCGACGTGAACGAATCCGACGCCGACTTCACCGTGGCCGGACAGAATATCCGCTTCGGCCTGGTCGCCATCAAGGGCATCGGCTGGAGCGTCATCAACGCGCTGACGGCCGAGCGGGAATTGAACGGCCCCTTCCGCAGCTTTGAGGAGTTCTGCCGCCGCATGAGCGGCAAGGACATGAACCGCCGCACGCTCGAAAATCTGATCCGCGCCGGCGCCTTCGACAGCATGGGCTACAGCCGCAAGGCGCTGCTGCAGGTCGCGCCGCTGATTTTAGACAGCATCAGCCGCGAGGCGCACGACAACATCAGCGGCCAGTTCGACCTCTTCGGCGGCGAGGAAGAGGCGTCGGACGCCCAGCTCGAGAGCATCCCCATTCCGCACGTCGAGGAATTCAGTCCGCGCGAGCGTATGGCCATGGAGAAGGAGGTCACAGGCCTCTATCTCACGGGCCACCCGATGGACGAATACCGCCAGACCGTGAAGAAGGCCGGTATCGTGCCGATCGGCGCGATCATGAGCGACTATGACAGCTCCGACGGGCCGAGCCGCTATCCGGACGGGCAGTACCTGACCGTCGCCGGGGTGGTCGAGTCGGTCCGCACGCGGCCGACGAAGAACAAGAGCCTGATGAGCTACGTCGTGCTCGACGATGGGACCGGTGCAATGGAGCTGATCGTCTTTCAGAAGGCGCTGGACACGGGCGGCAGCTATCTGCGCGAGGGCGAGGTCGTCGTCGTGCGCGGCCGCATCTCGGCGCGTGACGAGAAGGAGCCGCAGCTGATGGCCGACTCGATCCGCCCGATCTCCGATCTGACGGGCCGCCAGATCGTCGAGCAGCAGTTGGCGCACGGCGCGGCGGATCAGAAGCTCTGGGTCCGGCTCCCGTCGCGCGGCGATCCGCGCCTGAAGAAGATAGAGCTGATGCTCGTGATGTTCCCGGGCGAGCAGCAGATGGTTATCTATATCGAGGACGAGAAAAAGCGCATCGGCACGCGCTGCCTGCTGCACCGCGCGCTGATCCGTGAGCTGCAGAACCTCTGCGGCGAGCAGAATGTGGTATTGAAGTAAAAAATGACAGATGCAATACCGGCGGCACATTACTTGTGCCGCCGGTAATTGCATCTGTGTGATTATTTCTATAACCCAGAATCAGCGCTCAAAGCGCGCGTCCAGCCAGTTGAGGAAGGAATCGGTCACGGCCTCGCTCTGGAACCAGGTGACGGCGTGCTCCATGCCCTCATAGATGTGGATCTCGCAGTTCTCCACGCCCGCGGACACCAGCGCGTCATACAGGGCGACACTGTCGGTGTAGGGGATCGTGGTGTCGGCGGAGCCGGCTTCAATGTAGAACGGGGGATCGTTGGCGTCGATGTGGCAGAGGGCGGTGATCGCGTCGGCCATCTCCTGCGTCAGCTCCTCTTCCGGCACGTCGTAGAGACGGGCGGTCATGGCGTTGACCCCCATGATCGGCGCGGAATACTGGGCGATGACAGCCTGCACGGCCGCGGCGTATTCCATATTGCCAAATGCCGCGTTGTCATACCAGTCCTCGCCCTCGGTGAGCGCCGCCATATCGGCAAGCTGTCCGCCGGCGGACTCGCCGATCAGGGCGAAGTGCTCGGCGTCGAGGTTATACTCGTCCGCCACCGAGCGCAGATAGCGCACGGCCGCGCGGACTTCCTGGATCGCGAGCGGCATGACGACCGGGGTCTGCTTTTTCTTCAGCGTGTAGTCCACGCAGGCCACCGCATAGCCGCGCTTGAGCGCCGCGAGCGCCGCGGCCTGGGTAAAGGTGACGGTTTTGTCCTTGGTGCTGTTGTTCGCGCCCCAGGCGCCGCCGTGGACCGAGACGATCACCGGGAAGGGGCCCTCGCCCTCTTCGGGCAGGACAAGATGCAGCTTTTCCATCTCGGTGGAGTTCTCACCGCAGTAAGGCAGATCGTAGTAGACGCGGCTCGAATAGTCCTCCAGATTGAGCCAGCGGACCTCGGGGTTGCCATAGAGCGCCTCGTCGGCCTCCACGGCTTCGATCTCCACGGCAAAGGCCGGGACAGCGACGCCCATCACCATGACGAGCACCAGCAGCAGGGATAACAGCTTTTTCATGTCAGTTCCTCCGTTATTTTTGATAATGGTTTAACGCAGCACAGCCGACCATGCGGCTTTTCTGTTCTTTTTCATCGTCGCGGGCCACCTCATCCGTCATCCGGCTTCCGTGAGACGCCGGATGCAGGGGAAGGCATTTTCGATCAGGCGACGCGCTCAAGGAAATCGACGATGGCCTGGGCGGAGATCTCGCTGGCGCGGTCCGGCACCATGCCGTAGCCGTGGCGTGTGCCGCTGATGAGCACCATGGTGCTGTTCTCGTACAGGGCCATGCACTGCTCGATGTTCTCAAACGCGCAGGCGCTGTCCAGCGTGCCGCCGAGCATCAGCACTTCGCCGTTCGCGTAGGGCTTCGCCATGACCTCGTCGTAGGTGTCCATCATCTCGCGCACGGACTCACCGATGAAGCCGTAGAGCAGGATCATGCCGGCAACCTCGTCGCCGATACGGGAAGCGGCCGTCTGTACGCCCATGCCGCCCATGCTCTGTCCCATGAGATAGAGATGGCTCTGGTCGACAAAGGACATGCCGCGCATGAACTCGGTGGCGACGATTATGTCGCGGGCATAGGTGTTGACCGTGGCCACGTGGTCTTCGTTCGGGGTGCTGTAGTCGCGCTTGCCGTCAAAGGAGCTGCGGCAGTCGATCGCGTAGCAGACATAGCCGGCCTTCGCCAGATACGGCGCAAAGACCTTGTCCCAGAAGTCGCTGTTGCCGTTGTGGCCGTGGCACATGATGATCGTCGGGTACTGGGTGTTCTCGTCAAAATCGGCGGGCAGCCACATGCGCCCGAAAATCTGGGCCTCGCCGTCGGAGCACCAGCGCACCACCATCGTGCAGCCGTCCTCTTCATAGCGGAAGCCCTCGTCGAGCACTTCGCGGTAGTTGTTCTTCTCGGCAAAGCACATCGGGCTGCCAAAGCATACCAGGATCGCGCAGATCAGCAGCAGGGAAGTCAGTTTTTTCATGTTGTCTCCTTTTCGTATTAAATAGTATCCGTTGGGCTGTCTCTATTTTACCATCAGGGCGGCCGCGGAATAAGGTTGAAAAATGACTTCTGTATCAAAAATAATGACTTGTCCATTGACAAAGCCGGTACGAGCGGGTATTGTCAAATTGAGAGGGGGGGACTGCCATGCGGCGCTTTTTCAAAACGCTCTACGGAAAACTGGTGCTGGTATTGGTCATGCTGCTGCTGTTTTCCTTAACCGTGATCTGGCTGCACCGCGAGACAGTCCGCCGCTACAACGAGGAACAGCAGATCGCAAGTGCCAGACAGGAGACGGCGATCTACGCCTCGACCATCAACACGTCCTTTACGCTGCTGGAGGAGAATCTCTTCTACCTGCCGTACAATAATCCCGACGTGCAGACGCTGACGGAATATGAAACGCCCGAGGCGCGCGACTCCATGAGCTACTGGGCGGCCGTCTCGGCCCTGCGGCGGCAGTTTTCCACCCTGCAGAAGAGCTGCCCCTATGTCGAGAGCTTCTTTGCCTGGTATCCCGCGCAGGAGCTCTTCCTCAACGAGCAGGTAAACCCGGAAATGAGCCTGTATATCCGCGCGCTGACGGCCGGGGAGAGCGCGGCGATCCCCGAGCGGTGGACGCGCGTGGCTTTGCCGGAAGGCGTCTATCTGCTGCGCATCTACCCGATGCACGGCTACTATCTCGGCGTGTGGCTCTCGTGCGATGAGCTGCTGGACAGCTTTACCGGCGGGACGTCGACGTTTTTCCTCACCGATCCCGATGGGGAGCGGCTGTCATCCGGCGCGCCGGGCGCGCTCGACGCCGCCGCGCTGGGCAAGGTCAGCCCCCAGCGGGAGGGCCTGCTGCTCTCAAGCTTTGCCGAGCACCCCGGATTGTACCTCGTGCGCGAGCTGACGTGCAGCGAGCTGCGCGCCTCGGGGTCGTTCAGTCGCCTCTCCTTTGCGCTGGTCTGTCTGCTGCATGTCCTGCTGCTGTCCTTTGTGCTGATCTCGGTTACTGTCTGGGTGCTGCATCCGCTGCGGACGTTGCTGGAGGGCATCCGGACCATCCGCGGCGGCGAGACGAACTACCGTATGCCGCCCGCGCCGCGCCTGAGCACCGAGTTTCAGGAGATCCGGCGGGAATTCAACGCCATGATGGATGAGACCCGGCAGATCCGCATCCAGATGTATGAACAGCAGCTGCAGCAGGACGAGATCCGTCTGCGCTATCTCAGCCAGCAGATCCAGCCGCATTTTATTCTCAACTCACTCAACACGCTCTATGCCTATACCGGGCGCGACACCGAGATCGCCCGCAAGATCATCCGCCTGCTGATCCAATACTACCGATATATCATCAACATCGAATCGCAGTATGTCCGCGTCGGCGAGGAGCTTGCGCACATCGAAAACTATCTCGCCTTCCAGAAGCTGCGCTATGCCGACCGGCTGGACTATGAGATCCGCTGCGACGAAGCGGCGGCTGACGTGCCGATCCCGCCGCTGATGCTCGAGAGCTTTGTGGGCAACGCGCTCAAGTACGGGCAGGATGAAAACGATCACCTGCATATCGAGGTATCCGTGGAAAAGAGCGAGACGTCCGCGGTCCGCATCCGGATCCGGGACCGGGGCAAGGGCTTCCCGGGTGAGATGCTCGACGCCCTGCGCTCGTATCAGAAGGAAGGAAAAAAGGACGATCTGCTCGGCATCGGGATCTGCAATTCGCTCGACCGGCTGCATCTGATCTACGGAGCGGATGCCGATGTGTTTTTCTATAATGAGGAGACCGGCGGTGCCGTGGTCGAGATCGTGATCCGGCCCGGGGCGGAGGAAAAGGAGAGTGCACCATGAGCGAGATTCACGCGCTGCTGCTGGACGATGATATTTTCCCCTGCGAGGTGCTGATCGAAGAGGTCGACTGGCAGCGCTATGGGATCGCCTCGGCCGCCTGCGTCGCCTCGGTCCGCGAGGCGAAGGCCTATCTGCAGAGCCACAGCGTCAACATTCTCATCTGTGATATCGAGATGCCCGGCGAGAGTGGGCTGGATATGGTGGAATGGGCCACAGAGTATACCCGCTTCAGCGCCGAGCCGATGGTCTCGATCATGCTGACCTGCCATCCCAAATACGAGTATCTCCGAAAAGCGATGCAGCTCGGCTGTCTCGACTACCTGTTAAAGCCCGTGGATATCGACGACCTTGCCCGCTGCCTTGAAAAAGCGGTCGAACTGATCACGCAGCAGCGGCAGGAACGCCGCCCCGAGCCGACGGCGGCGGAGCGGCGCAAAAAGGAGGATCTGGTGCACGACAGGATCCTGCCCTTCATCAACGAGCGGCTCGACACCCCGTTTTCCGTAACGGATATCGCGGACGCCGTAGCGCTCAATCCGCAGTATCTGATGCGTATTTTCAAAAAGGAAACCGGGCAGTCCGTGCTGGAATATGTGACCGGAAAGCGCATCGAGCGCGCCAAGGAGCTGCTGGTGCAGACCGACTGGCCGCTCACGCTGATCTCCGAAAAGGTCGGGTATCTCAACTATACCTATTTTATGAAGGTTTTCAAATCCGTGGAAGCCATCACGCCCGGGGAATACCGCAAACGGTATTCGCCGTGACATCAACAGGAGGTGCACTGTATGCGCGGCTTACGAAACAGACGAACAGCGTTTTTGACGATAGCACTGCTTGTATGCCTGCTGCTCACCGTGCTGCAGGGCTGTCGACAAAACAGCGGGGACGTGTGTGAAATCGTCATAGAAAACCTGACGTATGGGCAGGAAATGCCGGATATCCCGCTGGTCGAGGAGGCCGCCAGCCGCATCACGCTGCCCGCCATTGGCTGCCGGGTCAAAATCAAAAACGTGTCCATCGCCGAGCAGCAGTCCGCGCTGCGGCTGATGACCGTGAAGCACGAGGCGATCGACCTTGTCAACACCGGGCGTGTGGACGCGCTCCCCGATATGGTCAGCGACGCTCTGCTGCTGCCGCTTGACGACCTGCTCGCGCGCTATGGCGGTGCGCTGTTTGAGGCCAATCGGGCGCTGCTGCCGGCCTGCCGGATCGACGGGCAGACCTATGCCGTGCCCTCAATGCCCTATGTGAACAACGCTGCGGGCTTTATCTATAACGCCGACATGGCCGAGGAATACGGCATTGCGCTGTCCGCCCATCCCGATCTCGCCGAGCTGGAAGCGGCGGCCGCAATCCTTGCCGCGCATGGGAAATACCTGCTGCTTCCCAGCGCCGGTCTCGATACCTCCCGGGTGTTCTCAAGTCTCTATGCGGACGTTCATGCGGTCTCTCCCAATCTGTTCTGCGGCGTGACGCTGGAGGGGAACAGCCCCACGCAGCTGTGCAATCCCTATGAGACAGAGGCTTTTCTGGACTACTGTATCCGGATCAGAAGCTGGGCAGAACGAGGCTGGATCCCGGAGAACTATCTGCTCTCCGGTGGGGGCGGAAACCAGTCCTTTCTGCGCGGTGACGTTTTCATGGCCTGGAGCATCGTCAGCCCCATCGAGCATGCCCTGCAAGCCCGGGATTACCCCTTCCGCATCGGCATGTTTGCCACGGCCGAGACCGCACTGAGCACCGCGAACGTGCAGGAGTGCGGCTGGGGCATTTCCGCGAGCTCCGAGCACCCCGAGAAGGCCATGCAGCTTCTGAATCTGATGTATGAGGACGAGGCACTGGCCAATCTGCTGATGAACGGCATTGAGGGCCGCGAATACCGCAGACTCAGCGAGCATATCATCGCGCTCCCGGCGGACTGGAGCGCGCAGGAGCTCGACTATTCCCGACAGTTTACCTTCTTTGGGGACTATCGGAAGATCGACGAGTGGGCGCCGATGACGGAGGCGGACTATGAAGCGCTCGCCGACTTTTACGAAGCGCCGCCGCAGCTGGACACGCTGTTTGGCTATGCCTTCAACGTCAACCGTGTCTCGGCGCAGGCCGCGGCGGTAGAGGCCGTGCTGGAGGACTATCTGCCCGCCCTCGAGTGCGGGATGCTCTCCGACATACCGGCGGCGGTCGGGCAGCTCAACGAAAAGCTCCGCCAGACGGGCATTGATCTGATTATTGCGGAAAACCAGCGCCAGCTGGACGAATGGCTGCGTGAACGCGACTGCAAATAAAACAAAGAGTCCGGTACAGACCATGACCACAAAGTCTGTACCGGACTTTCATTCGTCTGTACACGCTGTTCACGGCAGCGCGTACAGCCGCGTGAATTTCTCCTCAAGATAGTCGAGATAGTAATACACGTTCAGCCCCTCGCCGGTGATCGCGCGGATCCACTCGTCCGGGGTCGTCAGCGAGGCGATCGAAAAGACGTGCTCGCTCAGCCAGTCGCGGATTTTTGTCAGCTCTCCGGCGCGGACAGCCGCGTAGACGTCAAAGTCCTTCTGCATCGTGCGCAGGATCTGCGCGCCGTAGGCGTTGCCGAGCGCATAGGACGGGAAATAGCCGTAGGCTCCGGCGCCGCCGGTCCAGTGCACGTCCTGCAGGCAGCCGCGCGCATCGTCGGGCACGTCCACGCCGAGATAGGCCCTGTACTTTTCCTTCCAGAGGGCGGGCACCTCGTCCACGGTGATTTCCCCGTTGACAAAGGCCTTTTCGAGCTCGTAGCGCACCATGATGTGCAGGCAGTAGGTCAGCTCGTCGGCCTCCATGCGGATGAGCCCCGGCTCGGCCACGTTCACGGCCTCGTACAGCTCGCGGTCGCTGACGTCGGCAAAGGTGTCGCCGCTGTAGGCGCGCAGCGTCGGCGCGACGAAGGACAGAAAGGCCTCGCTGCGGCCGATGATATTCTCGTAGAAGCGGGAGATGCACTCGTGCATGGCGCTCGTCATGTTGTCGGCCGCATGGTCGGTATAGTAGCTCTCCGGCTCGTTCTGCATGAAGAGGGCATGGCCGCCCTCGTGCAGGGTCGAAAAGACGTTGGAGATAAAGTTGTTCTCGTAATAATGCGTCGTGACGCGCACGTCGTGGGGGCCGTAGTGGTCGGTGAAGGGGTGCTCGGTCGTCATCAGCACCAGCGCGCTGCGGCGCAGACCCTCGAGCTCCAGCAGATAGCGGGACATGGCCTCCTGCTGGGGGATCGGCACCGGGCGGGACAGAAAATCGGTGCGGATCGGCTTGCCCTCGGCGCGGATGCGCGCGATCAGCGGGACGATGCGCGCCTTCAGCGCGGCAAAAAAGGCGTCGAGCTGTTCCTCGCTGCCGCCCTTTTCAAAGTCGTCCAGGCAGGCGGCGTAGGGCGTGGGGTAGCGGCGGTCGCGCAGGGCGATGCTTTGGCGGCAATAGTCAATGTTGGCCGCAAAGGCGTCGCGAAACAGCGAGAAATCGGCGGCCTTTTTGGCCTGCAGCCAGTCGCCGTAGGCTTTATTGGCGGCCAGATCCATCTCATAGGAGAGCTCGGATGAGATGTTCTTCGTGCGCAGCCAACTGTCGTGCAGGTGCTCGATCGCTTTCTTCTGGACGTGCGAGAGCCCCTCACCGTCGTCATAGAGCTCGCACAGCAGCTGCTGATAGCGCTCGCTGTGTGTCAGCTCGTACACATGGCGGCCCAATACGGCCATATCCGCGCCGGCCTGGTCGATCCCTTCCTCGCTCGCGCAGCACTCCATGTCAAACTGCATTTTGCCGATCGCGCGGCCATAGGCTTCGCTCTCGTCGAGGATCGCCGAGAGCTCCTTCCATTTTTCAAGATTGGTCATAGCTTATATCCTTTCAAGTAAACGATGATTAAATGCGGCGAGAGCAGCTGACGAGGAAATCTTCGTCAGATCAAGGCACAAAAACGCGGGAATACTTTGTGTATTCCAAGTTTT
>ONNS01000151.1 GCA_900319275.1 uncultured Eubacteriales bacterium | reverse complement strand
CGGGACAACATTGGCCAGAAAAATTATGAGGATGCCATGCGTCACCTTCTCCCGCAGCTGCCCGATGCAGCGGGCAGTCTGGAAGGAGATTTTGACAGCAAGCATATGATCGTGGATGTGATGCCGCTGCCGGGCGGCGCGTCCACCCTGATTGCCGCCACGGACATGAGTGGGATGTACCGGGAGCAATCCGAGCTTGAAGGCCAAATCCATGCGCTGGAAGCGCTTCGGGTGGAGCTTGACGAGGCAAGGCGCAATATTGACGCCTATCTCGAAACCCTGCCCGCCCCCAAAACGATCAGGCAAAGACAGGACTTGATTGAAACCGCCCATGACATGGCGGACGATCTGTTCCGGCGTGTGGAGGAAAACCTTGAGACAGCAAGGCGGAATCCTGCCGAGGCCGAGGGCGCGCTTCGGGAAAACCTTGATCTGACGCGGGATGGCATTGCGGCCATCCGCAGCGCCGTGGCGCGGCTCAGAGGTGATTAAAGATGGAACAGTTTGAGCAGGCTTTTCGATTATTGCCTGATACGGTCATCATTACGGACAGCTATTGGTACATCCTCGATTACAACCGTCCGGGCCCGTTTGAAGGACTGAAAAAAGGGAAAAACCTTTCCGGATATATGCCGGACTGCCGGGATATGCCTTGCGGCGCGTATGAGCTTGATGGCCGGGTATTCCAGCGCAGGATCTCGAAGGTATACGCGAACGGCGTTCATGGCGGGTATGCCGTCTATCTCGTCGATATTACAGAGCAGGAGCGGCTTGTGGAGCAGCGCCGCCGGAAAAACGCCGAGCTGGAAACGCTCACCAGGAAGCAGGCCCAGGCGAACGCGGAGCTGGAGGATTACGCCCGTCAGGCCGAAGCGCTGACCGACTACGAAGAACGGCTGCGCGTGGCGCGGGTGATCCATGATGAAACAGGGCACGCGATCACCGCGCTGAATACGATTTCCCGCATGTGCCTGCAGCTTCGGGAAAGCGATCCGGAGAGATACCGCAGCCTGATCGACGAAGGCATTGCCATTTGCCGCCATGCTGGAAAGGGACAGCCCGGGCGCTCCTGTGATTCGCTTCGGGCGATGCTGGAGGAGTTTCGGGATACCAACCCGTTTCCCATTGATTTGATCGTTTCCGGTGAGGAACCGCCCTTTGCCGCCGGTTTGTACGATGTGATCCTGGGTGTGTGCAAGGAGGCGTATCACAATACCCTCTCCCACTCCCTGGCGGATCGGCTGACCATCGAAGCGCGTATGGCGCAGGACAAGCTGACGCTGCGGCTTGCAGACAATGGGCGTTTTCACGGCGCGTTGGAAAAGGGATTCGGGCTGAAAACCATGGAGGAAAACGTCCGCGCTTCGGGCGGTCAGATCCGCTTTGAGGCGGAAGAAGGCAAGGGCTTTGGCATTGCGGCGGAATGGAGGCGCGCATCATGAGTGAAAAGATCCGGGTGCTGCTGGCGGACGATCATCCGCTGATGACAGAGGGATTGCGGCTGACGATCAGCAGCTGGGAGGAATTTGAAGTGGTCGGCGTGGCGTCGGATGGCATGGAGGCCGTGGAGCTGTGCCGGGCGCTGAAACCGGACATCGCCATCCTGGACATGCAGATGCCAAAACTGTCCGGGCCGGAGGTGGTTTGCCAGCTCAAAGCGGAAACGCCGGAAATACGCGTTGTGGCGCTGACCACCTTTGACGACGCGGAGACGGTCAGGCGCGCCATGGAAGCGGGCTGCAACGGCTTTCTTTTAAAGGTGATCGAGCCGGATAAGCTGAAAGCCTCGCTGCTCTCCATTTTGGGCGGCCTGAACGTCTATGACAAGGAGGTCATGGCAAATTTGAAGCAGAGCCTGACCCGGAGGCCGGAGGCTGATTTTACGCAGCGGGAGCTGGAGATGCTGCGTTTCATCTGCCAGGGCATGACCAACGCGGAGATCGCTGATCGGCTGAATCTGCGGCCCGGAACGGTCAAGAATATGGTGTCCCTGCTGCTCAGCAAGACCGGCTGCATCAGCCGCGCCCAGCTGGCCCGCTATGCCGTAGACAAGCGGCTGGTTGACTGAACGCTTTATAATCCAACAGAATCCAAAATTCAGTGCCGAATGGAATGACCATCGGCACTTTTTTCTGTCAGCTACTTACATTATAATTTGTTTAGGGCAACACCGTACAATTCGAGCAAGCAGTCGAATTCTCGGCAACACCGTACAATTCGAGCAAGCAGTCGAATTCTCTTGTTTCAGCCTAGATTCTGACGACCTGAACTCACCTGTCCGCTACGAGCGAAACCCCAATCAGGCCGTAACCGAAGGACGGTCGGCCAAGAACAGGTTCGCTAAGGCGAACAGCATTTGCAGTTGTGCATTCACCTTGAGCAAGCCTCGCAATCGCGTCTTCCGATATCGGAACATTCCCTTGACGACTGCGAAAACATGCTCCACTTTGGAACGAATGGATGACTTGGCGTGCTCTACTTCCCGGGCTTTCTCCTGTTCTGCTTCCGGCAGTTTCTTCAGTGAGGAACGGCGTACATTGATTCTGAACTGAATCGGGGTTCCGTCGTGATTGACCTTTGGCACTCCCTCGTGTTGATCGACACCAAGATATCCGCTGTCTCCGAATACTTCTTCTTCCGTTCCCTCCAACAAATCCGGAACCGGTGCCGTATCGTGTACGTTGGCTGCGGTCGTCTCTATCTTGTTGACCAGTCCAGTATCACGGTCCACGCCGATATGCCCTTTGTATCCGAAGTACCACTGATTTCCCTTCTTCACCTGATGGGCATCCGGGTCGCGTTCCTTCTTCCGGTTCTTGGTCGATGATGGTGCGGCTACCAGCGTGGAATCCACGATCGTGCCCTTCATCAACAGAAGCCCTTTCTCCTGCAGTCGCTTCTTGACATCCTCGAACAGTTCTTCCTGCAAATGATGCTCATTCAGGATGTTCCTGAACCGCCCGATCGTGTCCCCGTCCGGTATCTGGTTGCTGGAGTCGACCCCGCAGAACGCCGAAAACGCACGGCTGTCGATGATCTCATTCATCGCCGCCATGTCCGCCAGGTTGTACAAGTTCTGCAACACGTAAATCCGAAGCATCAGTTCCAGGTCGTAAGGCTTGTTCCCGCGCTCTCCTTTGTAATAGTGCGGCTGTATCTTCTTCACCCATTCGCCCCACGGCACCAGCCGGTCCATCTGCGTAAGGAATTCTTTCTTGTGCGTTTTGACCTCGGACAGTTCGTCCTCCCAAAACGACATCGTCATTTGCTTATCCATGCCGATATTATACCATATCTTGGACTACTTCGCTACTGTGTAACTGCTTTGTGCGGTGTTGCC
>ONNS01000160.1 GCA_900319275.1 uncultured Eubacteriales bacterium | reverse complement strand
TTTGGTTCTTGTTTGTGCTCTCTCTGCCTGTTCCGCGCTCTGCCGGTCGAGCCGGATATGCTCTTGTATTTGCGGTATTCTGTCCGCGACCTGTTGGCAGCATTTCAGCTCCCGGCGGATCGGGCGCAGAGCAAGGGAGATCTCTTTGATCTCGGCGCTTACGTCCTCGCCGTGACGCTTACGGCGGTACAGCTCGCGCCGGGAAAAAACAAGAGAGTCAATGTCCGCTTGCAGGGCGTCCGCAAGCATGGATAACTGACTCTCGCTGTTGATACGGTATTTTTGCAGCAGCATAAACTGTCGCTTGTATTGGTCGAGCTTTCTGACCTCGGCACGCACGGGGAACGGGACAGGACGGCGCCGCGGGCGGGGCGGTGAAAGCAGATACAAATAGTGCAGATACAGACGGCGCAGGCCGGACAGCTTTTGCTTTTTCCCATAGGCGGGAGAACGGCGCCTGACTTTATATCGGCCTTTGGGGATATACAAAGGCGCTACCGTCATCGGCTCCGGCTTCTCCGGCTCCGTGCGGCTCCGGTTCAGCAGTTCCCGTATATCCGCTTCGGTATAGCCGTTGCCCAGGCTGTCCAGCCGGACAAAGCGATCCGATCCAGGCGGCTTGACCGCCGTGTGCGTCACGTTGGCCCCGCGCTTGACCGCATAGCCCCGCTTTTGCAAAGCCTCAAAAAAGGATTGCAGGGTGAAAGCGTCGGCAAGCGCCGCGTCAATGTCCTGCCGGATCAGCCCGCGCACCGTGGGCTTGCCGTTCTTCTCGGCGTTCCATTCGGCGTAATGCTTGGCTGTGCCTTTTGGATCAATGACCGACAAATTGTTTTCCCGGCTGAGGTCATTGGAGTGACCTCGTATATCTCCAAAATAGGCTTTGAAGTTATCCCGGAACATCTTGCCGTCAGTGCAGGATACAGAGTTGAACACGATATGACAATGCACATGGGCATGATCGGTATGCGTGGAGACTACGGCCTCGAAGCGATCTCCGACAAGACGGCGGGCAAGCTCCATCCCGATAGCCTGCGCCTGCTCCGGGGTGACCTCGCCGGGAGCGAAGGAGTGGATCAGATGATAGCCCTGTATGGGGCGGTTTACCTTGTCCCAGCGGCGTTTGGTCTGCATCATGTCCCGGTAGGCCGTTTCCGGCAGACAGTTGATCCCGCCGATAAGGACAGCGCCGGTCACGCCGTCCACGGTCTTTTCCGCGTTCATCACATAGCGGAGGGAGTTATCCAGCCGAGTATGAATGACGCGGATCTTATCATAGGCCATTCTTTACAAGCTCCCAGGCTTTCTTTGCCAACACAGCGGCTTCAACGATTTCGGCCTCTCGGACGCTCTTTTGCGCGTTTGCCCAGTAGGCGATCTGATTGATATTGTTCCCGATGGCTGACAGCTCCCGGAGGAGCCGGGTGTATTCACCGGGCGGACGAGGACGGAGCTGGATACCGGCGACAAAAGGGATCAATTCCCATGCCCGCAAGCTCGGCCTGCATTTTCAAGTGTCGGTATTCTGCTTCATTCATCCACACGCTGACATGGCGCGGGCGTGTTCTCATGGCGTCATCCTTTCCGTTTTTGTGTCTCACGGTGAGACACATTTCGTGCGTGGGGTTTTAGGGGGCATCCCCCTAACAAGAGGCGTTTGTGCTACCAAATGCCATACTTGCTTAACAAGCGCCGCAAGCGGCGCTTTCTCAAAAGGTACTGCGTAATTGGATTGATAGAGCAAAAACTTGTCTCACCGTGAGACAAGTTCCTGCTTCTCCTTATGGGGCTTTTGCCTGCGGGTCTGCAAGCTGTGTTCTCTTGCGATACGGAGTTTCAGCTCGTCCTCGCTTTCGGGAAATACCTGGCTTGTTTTGACGCCTTTACTAAGGACCGTTGTTCGGAATCGTTCATCGGTGTCATAGTCAGAATATTGCATGGAAAAAGTGGTGCCGTCACCATATTCGCCAGTTATATACTTGATCGGCAGAGC
This sequence comes from uncultured Eubacteriales bacterium, assembly GCA_900319275.1. Lineage (GTDB taxonomy): Bacteria > Bacillota > Clostridia > Oscillospirales > Oscillospiraceae > Limivicinus. The sequence continues at coordinate 675 of ONNS01000160.1, read as the reverse complement.
CGCCTTTTTGATTCGCTGGACGCATTCTCCATAGTCAAAGGGAATGACCTGACCAAAAAGACCCTTGTCGTTCTTTTCCTCGACGACGACGCGAAACGCCCGAAAACCGTCATGCTCGGATTCATAATGCGTCCAGATGTTATAGGCAGCAGAGCCTTTCAGAAAAACATCCCGCTCTTTTAAGCACCACGTTCCGCAGGGGCGGGAGAGCCAGTAGTAGGTACGATCCTCTGTTTTTGGCTCTTTTGCCGCTTCCAGCAGAGTGGTAACATCAAACTCAAAGTCCGATTGATAGGAAGTCGTATTTTCCAAAAGGACAGCTTGCAGCGTATGGAGAATATCTGTTTTCAAGCGGTTCTCCTTATCTGGCCTCGGAAAAACTTGTCTCACGGTGAGACAAGTTTCCCTCGTTCTTTTCCTGTGGCTTGATCGGGGTACGGGCAATCGCAGGGCAGGCGGCTTCAAGAGCGTCAATGATTTCTGCGGCGGTCGTGCTGATACAGTCCAGCGAGGCTTTCAACTCTGGCAGCTCCTTGTCGCGGCTCCAGCCGGTGACATAGGCAAAGGAATAATCCGAGGTGTCGATCCCAAAGTGCTGACAGACCACATAGGCAATGCTTTCGGCCTCCACCTCACGGGTATGGTTGTCCTTGTCGGGCTTGCCGATGATTTTCC
>ONNS01000068.1:27210-32407 GCA_900319275.1 uncultured Eubacteriales bacterium | reverse complement strand
TGCAACGGTATCCCCGAAAAACACAGAACGTTCTGTGTTTTTCATGCGAAACAGCGTTTCGCATGCGCGCATTTCATGCGCGCGGGGATTTAGTTATAGAAAAATCTTCCCGGTGTATTCATATCCAAGGCAAGCTGGGCATGTTGTCTCCGGCATGGAAGAATAATCGCAAGTTAAGGGGGCAACTTTTGCAAAAACGCAAAAAGTTGCCCCCTTAACGGTGGCCATCCAGTCACTGTATGACGGTTATATCCGGCTGCCGGCGGTGCCGTTGCTCAGTCCAGCGGATCTAAGTCATACCGCTCGAGACGGTACATCTCGAGACCGCTGCTCTGCCAGTAGATCGGCGAACAGATGGCCGTCCCGGTGCGCATCGCCGTGATCGTCCCCGCGGCCGCGCTCTGCGCCGCCTGCGCGGGACTCATGTGATAATAGCTCGACGGGACACCCTGCGCATCCCAATAGGCGTTGAGATCCAGCTCGTAAATCGTAAAGCGGAAGCGGTACGTCCAGTCGTTGATCCGGTAGGCCTCATCCACGACCGTAAAGCGGTTGTAGGCCTCGCCGTCGCCCGCCGGGTAATAGAAGCGGCCGTTTTCGTACCAGCAGTGGTTCCAGTCGAAGTTGCCGATGCCCAGCGCGGCGGAGTAGTCCTCGCCCTCGACGGGCTGCAGCCCCTCCGGGTAGTCGATCCGCGGGGTGATGATCTCGTAGAAATTCTCGCGGGTCATCGTCTCGTAGCCGTTGATGTACTCGATTGCCGATTGCCGGTTGATCTTGCTCCAGAGATGCGCGAAGGAAAAGAGCTGCGCGATGCTCGTGTCGGCCGCGTCAAAGCGGTCAAAGGAGGGGTACTCGCAGAACCATTGCTCCGAGAAGTTGCTCAGCGAGAGATTGGCCGCGTACTGCTGCGTCGCCGAGAGCGGGAACAGAACGCCCTGTGCGGCGGGCTGGGGCGTTGGCGTCGGCGCGGGCGGGGCCGGCGTCACGACCGGCGTGGGCGTCAAAACCGGGGTGGGAGCGGCGCTCGTCGCCGGGATCTCGATCAGCGCGGGCGTGGCAGTCGGCTCGGCGACCGCCGCGGGCTCTGTCGCGGCGCAGGCGCTCAGCGGCAGCAGGGCCAGCAGCACCAGCAGCGCGGCGAGCATTCGTATGGACATAGCTTGCTTCATGGTTTTACCTCCGTGAACAGCCGTCACAGCGGCAGGGCGGACAGCGCAGCCTCAGCCGCCGCCATGATGCCGTCGACGTTGGCGCCGTCGATGTCAAAACCGCAGGCTTCGATCTTCCGGACGTCAGGAATGCCGTAGTACGCCTGCGAGAGCGCCTTGACATAGCCGAAGCCGAATTCCTCCGGCACATAATAGCCCCCGGCCGTGGTCACATAAAAGAGCCGTCTGGCCCGGCACAGGCCGATGGGGACGCCGTCCTCGGAATATCGGAAGGTGATTTTCACGACGTTGACCTGCTCAAGATACTGCTTGAGCGCCGCCGGGAACGAGAGATCCCAATAGGGTGCCGCGATCACGACGGTCTCGGCCGCGGCGAATTGCCGCGCAAGGTCAAAGAGACTGTTTTGAAAATCGCCCGCCGCGATCAGCCGGTCGCGCCGGCGGAGAAAGGTCTCGTCGACGGTGGGGAAGGCGAGCTCCTCTAAGCGCAGCTCCTCATAGGGTTCGTCCAGCCGCGCGAGCAATTGCTCCGCGAGACGCCGCGTCCGCGACTCACCGCGCACGCAGGCGTTAATATACAGGATCGGTTTTTGCATCGGATCGGCTGCCCTTTATTCCGCGAGCGCCGCGGCTGTGCGGGCGGCGAGACGGGCGTTGTTGAGTACCAGCTGGATGTTGCTCTCGAGACTGTCGCCGCCGGTGAGCTCGACGACGCGCGCCAGCAGGAAGGGCGTCACGTCCTTGCCCTTGACGCCCTGCTCGACGCTCTCGCGCAGGGCCTGCTCGATCGCGGCGTCGATGATCTGCTTATCCATGGCGTACTCGGCCGGGATCGGATTCGTGACCAGCATGCCGCCCTTGTAGTCAAGCGCGCGCTGGGCGCGGTACACGGCGGCCAGCTCCGCCGGAGAATCGACGCGGTAATCGACGCCGAAGCCGCTCTCGCGCGTATAGAAGGCCGGGAGCTCCTCGGTACCGTAGCCGATCACGGGCACGCCCTTGGTCTCAAGGTATTCAAGCGTCAGCCCCAGGTCCAGAATGGCCTTGGCGCCAGCGCAGATGACCATGACCGGGGTGCTGGCCAGCTCCTCGAGGTCGGCGGAGATGTCCATCGTGGTCTCGGCCCCGCGGTGCACGCCGCCGATGCCGCCGGTGGCAAAAATGCGGATACCGGCCATGTTGGCAATGATCATCGTCGTGGCGACGGTCGTGGCGCCGTCGGCGCCGCGGGCGACCAGCGCGGGCAGATCGCGGCGGCTGGCCTTGGCAACGCCGCGGCCGGTCTTGCCGAGATATTCGATCTCCTCGCGGCTCAGTCCGGCCTTCAGACGGCCGCCGATGACGGCGATCGTGGCGGGGACGGCGCCGTTTTCACGGATAGTCTGCTCGACCAGCAGCGCGGTCTCGACGTTTTTCGGATAGGGCATGCCGTGGGAGATGATCGTGCTTTCAAGCGCGACGACGGGCTTTCCCTCGGCCAGCGCGCGCTGCACCTCCGGGGCAATATCCAGGTAAGGATTCATGGTGTACCTCCAAGTATGTTTTTATGAGGAAAGTATACCGCTTTCGTTGGAAAAGGTCAATCCTTCATCAGGTCACGAGGGCCGCGAGCGTCATCAGGTAGTAATTATTCAGTCTCATCTCAAACAGGGGAGTTCAGAGGGGCTTTCCCCTCTGATTTTTCGCCTCGCAAGGCGAAAAACATGTCAAATCTGTTTTTTCCGGGGACATGCGCCTCGGAAAAAACTCTTCTCGCCGCGCAAGTGTGCGAGCGGCGTCCTCACAAGCTCCGTATCACTCGCTTCTGCGTTTGATACGCAAAAGCTCGTTCACTGCGCTGCTCGTCCTTTCAAATGCAAAGCGTTCGCCGCTTTGCATTTGTGAGAAAAACGGAAGGAGCGTATAGGGAGCTTTCCCGGCTCCTACGGAAACCGGGGAAGCGGACTGGAGCGAGTTTCGTTTGACGTAGCGAGTGCGCGCAGCGCGGTGCTTCCCCTCTAACTTTTTAGTCCCGTCAGGGACTGAAAAGTTATTCATCAGGTAACGAGGGCTGCGAGCGTCAGGATGCCGAGATTCGCGCGGTAGATCCCGTCAAACTGTTCGATCGGCAGGGGATTGACGCCGCGGCCGACCTCGACCGTATAGCCGGGGCGGCGGAAGTCCTGCAGAAAGTAGTCCTTGTACCCGGCAAAGCCCGACACGAAGGGCACCTGTGCCGCCTCATAGCCCGAGACGCGCTCGAAGAGCCGCACGATCGTGCGTGCCTGCGGCGGCGCGTAGTCCTGGAACTGCCAGTAGATCACCTCGCCCTGGCTGTGGTAGGAGAGCGTCAGGCGCGGGGAGAGGCGGTTGGTCTCGTCGTACATGGCGCGGCTCTCGGGCTCGGTCAGCGGCGCGGTGCCGACAAAGCTTGTCGGGGCGGGGGAGGTGTAGCCCAGCGCGGCCTTGTTCTCGCGGGCCTGCTCCCATCCGGCCGGGTACTGCAGATTCAGATCGACGCCCCGGATATTCGCCGTCCAGCCCTCGGGAAAACGGATGCGCGGCCAGGCATTCGCAATGCGCCGGGCCTCTTCATAGGCGGGACCGGACTGCAGCTCGCCGGTCACGAGGTCGATACCGTCGGGGTTCACGGCCGGGATCAGCGTGATCGAGGCGTATTCAAGGATCTCGGCGGCGGCATAGCCGCCGATCAGCCGCCCGTATACGGCGGCCTCGCCGAGCTCCTCAGCAAATTTCAACAGCAGCGGCGTCGTGATCCACTCGTTCGCATGATGCGCCGCATTGTACAGCACCCGGTTGTTGCCGCTGCCGAGTGTCATGCGCCACAGCGGCTTCCCAAGTACGCTGCTGCCGATCTGCCCGCAGCGGAAAAACGGGTAGCGGGCACAGAGCCCCTCGACGCAGTATTGCGTCAGATCGGAAAACCAGGGGACCGTCGTGGGCACTATCGGAAAGGGCAGCGGCACAACGACCTCGCGGCCGATCGGCAGCTCCTCGGGCACCAGCTCCGGATTGGCCGCGCGGATCGCGTCCACCCGGCTGCCGTAGCGCTCGGCCAGACGGTAGAAGGTATCACCCTCGCACAGCGTGTGCAGCAGATAGCCCCGGTACCAGGGCAGCAGGGCGGCGTGTGTCGCCTCCCCGGCGATGCCGTCTGTCTCGAGACCGTTTGCCTGCTGAAAGCGCCGCAGTGCGGCGGCTGTCTCGGGGCCAAAGAGGCCGTCGGTCTCCAATGTACCATAGCCCGCGCGCTCCAGCGCCAGCTGCAGCAGCGCGACCGCCGGGCCTGTGCTGCCCTCCTGTAACACTCGCATAGCATTTCCCCCTTTTTCATGCTGCCCCCAGTATACGCCCGGCCGCCGCCGAATAGAACCCCCGCCGCCAAAAAATGGGTCGAACTGGCGAAAAGCCGTCGAGTTCTTGTGCAAATCGCATAAAAACCGTGCCTGTTTTTTGGATTGCAAAGCGGGAAGCAACACGATATAATTGTCAAGGATATTGATATATCCATATCATCTGCATGGACCGACCTCTCCACCTTCCGAGGCGGCCATAGCATATTAAAGGAGGAAACGATCAAGCCCCAGGCTCGGGGTGCGGCAGTGTGGAGACCTGTCGTAAATGCGGCGCGCCAAACGGCGGCCGTGAGTTCGTCTATGGCGGAGGCCGGACGGGCGGAGCCGGAAGTATGGCAACTGTTCAACTGAAAAACATCAAAAAGGTATACCCCTTCATCAGCGGCGAGCAGAAGAAGAGCAAGAAGAAAAAGGCTGAGGAACCCGAGAAGAAGAAAGCCAACCTTCAGATCACGGACGAGGGCGTTGTTGCTGTTCAGGAATTCAATCTGGACATCAAGGACAAGGAGTTCATCGTTCTGGTCGGCCCTTCCGGCTGCGGCAAATCCACTACGCTGCGCATGGTAGCCGGTCTTGAAGAGATCTCCGGCGGCGAGCTCGTGATCGACGGCAAGGTCGTCAACGACGTCGCCCCCAAAGACCGCGACATTGCCATGGTTTTCCAGAACT
>ONNS01000068.1:0-27200 GCA_900319275.1 uncultured Eubacteriales bacterium | reverse complement strand
CCCCACATGACCGTTTATGATAACATGGCCTTCTCGCTGAAGCTGCGTCATGCTCCCAAGGACGAGATCGACAAGAAGGTTCGTGAAGCTGCCCAGATCCTGGACATCACCCAGTATCTCGACCGTAAGCCCAAAGCGCTGTCCGGCGGCCAGCGCCAGCGTGTCGCCATCGGCCGCGCCATCGTGCGTGACCCGAAGGTCATGCTGATGGACGAGCCCCTCTCCAACCTCGACGCCAAGCTGCGTAACGAGATGCGTGCCGAGATCATCAAGCTGCGCAAGCGCATCGACACCACCTTCATCTACGTTACCCACGACCAGACCGAGGCCATGACCCTGGGCGACCGCATCGTCATCATGCGCGACGGCTATATCCAGCAGATCGGCACTCCTCAGGAAGTCTTCAACCATCCGTCCAACCTGTTCGTCGCCGGCTTCATCGGCATGCCGCAGATGAACTTCTTCGACGCCAAGCTGATCCGCGAGGGCAACAAGTTCTTTGTCGAACTCGGCGGCTACAAGGTTGAGCTCTCTGCCGACAAGGAAGAGCGCCTGCTGAAGAACGACGTGCAGAGCCAGGACATCACCCTGGGCGTCCGTCCCGAGCACACCAACATCGGCCAGAGCGGCATCAAGGCCAAGGTCGACGTCAGCGAAATGATGGGCTCCAGCGTGCATCTGCACCTCTCCGCCGAGGGCAAGGACGTCATTGTCATCGTCCCGACCATCGACCTGGAGGGCAACTTCCGCCAGGGCGACAGCGTGTCCTTCAACTTCAACGGCAACGTGGCCCACGTCTTCTCCAAGGAGACCGAGAAGAACCTCGAGTTCTGATCCGCTTGCCACAATCCTATTTCAAACCAAAATCTCTCCGGCCTCATGCCGGAGAGATTTTTTGAGGGTATCGGTTTGAGCCAGAATGCCTTCCCCTCGAGGGGAAGGTGGCATCCGGCGTCTCCCGCAAGCCGGATGACGGATGAGGTGAAGCGCTGCGAAATTGAGGCACAGAAAAACGGCTGTTGACACCTCATCAGTCACGGCGCGGGCGTGACTCGTGCCGTGACAGCTTCCCCTCAAGTAACCGCTGATTAATACGCCTTCGGCGCCTGACGAAAAACTTGAAATACACAAAGTATTTCTGCGTTTTTATGCCTTGATCTGACAAAGATTTGCTCGCCATTCGCTCTCGCCGTATTTAATCATCGTTTACTCAAGGGGAAGCCATTGGCCTCCTGACCGGGCTTGATGAGTAAAGTCGACATGCAGATTTCTATTTTTCGAAAAAAGTGCTTGCATTTTCCAGGACCATCGTATATAATGCGCAGGAACAAAAGATTTTTAAGCTCGGCACAGAGAGGTCGGCAAAATCGCTCATAGGGTGGTGGATGTATCGCTGTACATCCGCGCTTGTGTTGCAATCTTGCCGGCAATTGCCCGCAGGATTTTTTTGTTGTCCGGAGGTGAGGATGTGAAGCTGAAAGCGCAGATCATGGATGAGGCGGCCCTCGGCCGGGCGCTGATGCGCATCTCCCATGAGATCAACGAGCACAACCGCGGCGTTGACAATATCGTCCTGGTCGGCGTCCGCCGCCGGGGCGAGCCGATCGCCCGCCGCATCCGCGAGAACATCCGGAAGATCGAGGACAAGGAAATCCCCTGCGGCAGCCTGGACATCCGCTTCTACCGCGACGATCTCAGCCGTCTGTCCCCTCAGCCAGAGACCAAGCGCGCCGATCTGCCCTTTGCCGTGACCGACCGCGACGTGGTGCTCTGCGACGACGTGATCTACACCGGCCGCACGGCCCGCGCCGCCATCGAGGCGATCTTCTCGCTGGGCCGGCCGCGCTCGATCCAGCTGGCCGTCCTCGTGGATCGCGGACACCGCGAGCTGCCGATCCGCCCCGACTATGTGGGCAAGAACATCCCCACCTCGCGCAGCGAGCTGGTGGAGGTCCGTCTGCCGGAATTTGACGGCGAGACGGGTGTGTTTCTGATGGATCTGAGCGAGTGATCGCTCTTTCCATATATTTTCATTAATTTTATTTAGAAAGGTAAAGATGAAAATGAGCAATGAAAAAAAAGCGGCCGTTGACGGCCCGATTTACGACGCCCGCACCCTCGGCACGCCGAAGATGCTGGTCCTCGGTGTGCAGCACCTGTTCGCCATGTTCGGCGCCACCGTGCTGGTCCCGATCCTGACCGGCCTGAGCGTCTCGGCCACGCTGCTCTTCGCCGGCCTCGCCACGCTGTTCATGCACCTGGTCACCGGCAAAAAGGTGCCCGTGTTCCTCGGCTCCTCCTTCGCCTTCCTCGGCGGCTATGCCGCGGTCGTCGCCTCCGGCGCCGAAGCGGGTCTCTCGCAGAGCGAAGCGTTGCCCTACGCCTGCATCGGCGTCGCTTGCGCGGGTCTGCTGTACCTCATCCTCTCCGCGGTCTGCAAGGCCTTCGGCTCGAAGAACGTCATGCGCTTCTTCCCGCCCGTGGTCACCGGCCCGATCATCATCGCCATCGGCCTGATCCTGGCCCCCTCCGCCATCAATAACTGCTCCACCAACTGGTGGATCGCGCTGGTTGCGATCGTTGTGGTCATCATCTGCAACATCTGGGGCAAGGGCATGATCAAGATCGTCCCGATCCTGATGGGCGTCCTGGTCTCCTACCTGGTCGCCGGCATCACCGGCAATGTGGACTTCAGCGGCGTCAAGGCTGCCGCCTGGATCGGCCTCCCGGTCCAGATGAAGGACACCGTGTTCGGCCTCCTCTCCTCCGGCAATGTCAACGGCGGCCTGGTCGTCTCGTCCATCATCATGATCGTCCCCATCGCCTTCGCGACGATGATGGAGCACGTCGGCGACATCTCCGCCATCAGCGGTGCCATTGAAAGAAACCTGATTGAGGATCCCGGCCTGCACCGCACCCTGATCGGCGACGGCATCGGCACCACGATCGCGGCGCTCTTCGGCGCCCCCGCCAACACCACCTACGGTGAGAACACCGGCGTCCTCGTCCTCACCAAGGTCTATGATCCCCTGGTCGTGCGTATCGCGGCCTACTTCGCCATCATCCTCTCCTTCTGCCCGAAGTTCGCGGCCCTGATCTCCGCCATGCCCGCCGCCACGATCGGCGGTGTGTCGATTATCCTCTACGGCATGATCTCCGCTGTCGGCGTCCGCAACATGGTCGAGAACCACACCGACTTCCAGAAGTCCCGCAACGTCATCGTCGCGGCCGTCATCCTCGGCCTGGCGCTCGGCGTGAACTTCTCGGCAAACGGCTCCGTCTCCTTTACGGTCGGCAGCATGAACATCGCCCTCTCCGGCATCGCGGTGGCCTCGATCGTCGGCATCGTCCTCAACGCGATCCTGCCCGACAAGCGCGAGGAGTACATGCCCAACACCGAGAACTCCGGCTCCCTCGGCAAGTTCTGATTGATTTCCAAAGACTTCATTTCCCGCGGGGAAGCTGCGCAGCGCAGCTTCCCCGCATTGCTATTTAGAGCGGCCTAACTCGCAGGGAGCGAGGACGGATCACTTTGCGGTATATTGTGCAGGTCCGCGGAGGCATCTGGGGAAACGGGACCTTCCCGCTGCCGGTGGCAGAGGAAGGGAAGGTTCCGTTTTAAGCAGCCGCGCCTTTGGCGGGCCGTCGCGTAAGCAGGCCCGGGAAAGGCATTCGCGGCAAGGCGGCATGCCTCCCTACGACGAGCCTCACGCTGCGCGGGAGGCAAGAAAAACGCCGCTGTCCGGAATACCGAACAGCGGCGTTTTAACGGATATACGGTTTATCTCTCTTCGCGGAAATACGGCAGACCCAGCGAGGCGGGCGGCTGATTTTCACGCTTGTTGCGGACCGAGGTGACGACCAGAACGAGGACGGTCACGACGTAGGGCAGCATCTTGTAGAGCTCCTTGATCGCGAGATTCGTGCCGGTGGGGATATAGACGTTCAGGATGTACAGACCACCGAACAGGAACGAGGCGAAGATGCCGAGCGTGGGGCGCCAGACTGAGAAGATGACGAGCGCGATGGCGAGCCAGCCGCGGTCGCCGAAGGCGTCGCTCGACCAGATGCCCTTGGCGTAGTCCATGATGTAATACAGGCCGCCCAGGCCCGCAATCACACTGCCGATGCAGGTCGAGACGTATTTGTACCTGGTGACGCTGATGCCCGCGGCGTCGGCCGTGGTGGGACTCTCACCGACAGCGCGCAGGTGCAGACCGATGCGCGTGTGGTTGAGGATGTAGGACGCGGCCAGCGCGATGATCACAGCGGCGTAGGCCAGGAAGCCATAGCTTAAAAACAGACGGCTGAACCAGTCGGTGGCGCCGCCGGCTGGCGTGGCGCTGAAATACGCGCTCGTCTTCGACAGGACGATCACGGGCACGGCGGAATTGGCCAGCTTGATCAGCGAGCCGCCGAAGAAGTTGCCGATGCCGACGCCGAAGGTCGTCAGCGCGAGACCCGTGACGTTCTGGTTGGCGCGCAGTGTGACCGTCAGGAAGCAGTACAGCAGGCCCATCAGCAGCGAGCCGGTCATCGAGCACAGCAGCGGGATCAGCACCGTCAGCACAGGGCTCGGGGCGCCGGCCTGCTCATAGAAGAACGAGCCGATGACGCCGGAGATGGCGCCGACGTACATGATGCCGGGAATACCGAGGTTGAGGTTGCCGGATTTCTCGGTCAGCGTCTCGCCGGTGCTGCCAAAGAGCAGCGGGATGCCCTGGATCACAGCGCGCGGGATAAAAGCGATCAGATCAATCATTTTCCGTTCTCCTTTCCGGCATGCTTGCGGAAGTTGACCTTATAGGTGATGAAGAACTCGCTGCCGATGATGAAAAACAGGATGATGCCGGTCAGTATATCACCGAAGGAGGCGCTGAGACCGAAGCCAGAGGCGACTTCGCTGCCGCCCTTGCTGAGGAACACCAGCAGGAAGCTTGTAAAGACCATGACGATCGGGTTGAAGTGCGCCATCCACGAGACCATGACCGCCGTGAAGCCGCGGCCGCCGGTGATCGTGGTGGTGAGCGTGTGGTCGGTGCCGGCCACAAGCAGCAGCCCGGCCAGGCCGCAGAGCGCGCCGGAGAGCAGCATCGTGCGGACGATGATGCGATCGACCTTGATGCCGACATAGCGCGCCGTGCGCTCAGACTCGCCGACGACGGCGATCTCATAGCCGTGCTTGGAGTAGTTGAGATAGAGGTACATCAGCACCGTGAAAACCACAGCGATGATGACGTTCAGCAGATACTTCGAAGGCCCGACCTGGGGCAGCCAGCCGGCCTTCGAGATCTGGTTGATGATGCCGATCTGTCCGGCGCCCTTGGGGACCTCCCAGACGACGATGAAGAAGGCGACGATCTGCGTGGCGATATAGTTCATCATCAGCGTGAAGAGCGTCTCGTTGGTGTTGAAGCGGGCCTTGAACCAGGCCGGGATCACGGCCCAGACGGCGCCCGCGACGACGCTCGCGGCCAGCATGACGACGATCAGCAGCCAGCCGGGGAGCTTGTCGCCCAGCAGGATCATGCAGGCCGCGGTGGCAAGACCGCCGGCCAGGATCTGTCCGTCGCCGCCGAGATTCCAGCAGCGCATGCGGAAGGCCGGGGTGACGGCCAGGGCGACCATCAGCAGAATGGCGGTGTTCTGCAGCAGCACCCAGACACGGCGCGCGCTGCCGAAGGAGCCGTTAAAGATCGTGACATAGATTTTCAGCGGGTTTTCACCGGTCAGCAGCATCGTGATGAGACCGGAGAAAATCACAGCCAGCAATATGGCGGCCGCGCGGATGCCGAGCGTGCGATACCAGGGCAGAGAGCCGCGCTTGGTGATATGGATCAGCGGTTCGCGTGTTTGCTTATTCATCGGTTTTTCCTCCCAGACGGGTCATCATCAATCCGACGTCGCGCTTTTTGGCGCCGCGGCCGGGGACAATGCCGCTCACCTTGCCGCCGCAGAGCACGAGAATGCGGTCGGCCAGCTCCAGCAGCACGTCAAGATCCTCGCCCACGTACACGACGGCCACACCGGCCTGCTTCTGCTTGTTCAGCAGGTCGTAGATCGTGTAGGAGGAGTTGATGTCCAGGCCGCGCACGGCGTAGGCCGTCAGCAGCACCTTCGGCGCCTCGGCGATCTCGCGGCCGACCAGCACCTTCTGCACGTTGCCGCCCGAGAGGCGGCGGACCGGGGTCTCTACGCTCGGGGTGACGACCTCGAGGTCGTGCACCACGGTCTCGGCCAGCTTATGGGGCGATTTGCGGTCGGTAAAGATGCCGCGGCCGCGGCGGAACGAGCGGAGCATCATGTTGTCTGCCAGGTCCATGTTGCCGACCAGACCCATGCCGAGACGGTCTTCCGGCACGAACGACAGGCTGACGCCCATCTGCTGGATCTCCAGCGGGTCCTTGCCGATCAGCTCCTCGCGGCTGCCGTCGTCTTCGATATACGAGATTGAGCCGCTCTCAACGCGCTGCAGTCCGGCGATCGCCTCGAGCAGCTCCTTCTGGCCGCAGCCGGAGATGCCGGCAATGCCGAGGATCTCGCCGGAATTGGCTGTGAAGCTGACGTCATCGAGCTTGACAATGCCGTCGATATTGCGGACAGTCAGGTTTTTGACCTCGATGCGGGGCCTGGGATCGACGGGATCGGGCCGGTCGATATTCAGCACCACGGGATGGCCGACCATCATGTTGGTCATCTCCTGGGCATTGGTCGTCTTCGTCGGCATATCGCCGATGAACTGCCCCTGGCGCAGCACAGCCACGCGGTCGGACAGGGCCTCGACCTCGTGCATCTTGTGGGTGATGATCACGACGGCCTTGCCGTCGTCGCGCATGTTGCGCAGCACGGCGAAGAGCTTGTCGGTCTCCTGCGGGGTCAGCACGGCGGTGGGCTCGTCGAGGATCAGGATATCGGCGCCGCGGTAGAGCACCTTGACGATCTCGACGGTCTGCTTCTGCGAGACCGACATATCGTAGATCTTCTGCTTCGGGTCGACCTCAAAGCCGTAGGCGTCGCAGATCTGGCGGATCTTCGCGGTGGCGGCCTTCAGATCGAGCTTGCCGGGCAGGCCGAGCACGATGTTCTCGGCCGCCGAGAGCACGTCGACCAGCTTGAAGTGCTGGTGGATCATGCCGATACCGAGGTCGAAGGCGTCCTTCGGCGAGCGGATGACGACTTCCTTGCCGTCGATGCTGATATCGCCCTTGTCCGGGAAGTAGATTCCTGAGAGCATGTTCATGAGCGTGGTCTTGCCGCTGCCGTTTTCGCCCAGCAGCGCCAGGATCTCGCCCCGGTAGATGTCCAGCCAGACCTTGTCGTTGGCGACAACGCTGCCGAAGGTCTTGGTGATATTCCGCATTTTTACGGCGGGCGTTTTGTTGTCCAAAGCCGTTTCCTCCTGTAATTGCGTTAGTGGTTGGTGGCTAGTGGTTAGTGGTTAGTGGTTAGTATACAATTAACTAAACACTAACCACTATTCACTAATCACTATACAAGAAATGTGCTGTAAAGAGCAACGCAGTGACTATTGCCTCCACGCTGCTCTTTGCAGCACATACTGAGGACATTCTTCCCGGCCCGGAGGCCGGGAAGAATGAAGTCTAAATTAGAACGTGGTGTCAAGCAGCTCGATGCCGTCGATCTGGAGATCGAAGTAAGGAGCGCTGCGGAACTCGGACTCGTGGAAGTAGCCGTCGGCGATGACGTTGGTGTCGGGGGTGTAAGCAGCGTCGGTGTCAACATCGGCCATGTGCTCGGTCTCATGCTCGCCGTTCACGGTGTAGTTCTCGGTGGCGAAGACGTGCAGGGTGCCAGCCTCGAGCTCGGCCTTTGCGGCCTCGATCGCCTCGGCGGTGCCGGGAGCGGCAACAGCCTCGTTCAGCTCAGCCAGCTCGACAGAGCCGGTGGACAGGTCGCCGGTCCAGTCGGTGGCGATGGGCTCGCCGTTCTGGACGCAGGTGATCATGTACTCAAAGTAGGGGACCCAGTTGATCTTGGAGGAGACGATGTAGGTGTTGGGGGCGGCGTCGATCGTGGAGCCGTTGTAGGAGATGTTGGGGACACCGGCGGCCTCGCAGGTGGAGGGGGCGCCCAGGGAGTCGGCGTGCTGGCTGACGAGGACACAGCCCTTGTCGATCAGATCCTGCGCAGCGTCGAGCTCTTTCTGCATGTCATACCAGGAACCGGTGAAGGTGACCTTCATCGTGACGGAGGGGCAGACGGACTTGGCGCCCAGGTAGAAGGAGGTGTAGCCGGAGATAACCTCGGCATAGGTGTAGGCGCCGACATAGCCCATAACGGCCTGCTCGGCGGTGATCTTGCCGGACTCGATCATCTCGTTGAGCTTCATACCGGCGGCGATGCCGGCCAGGTAGCGGCCTTCATAGATGGAGGCGAAAGCGTTGTGGAAGTTGGCCTGTCCGGCGGTGTGGGCCATCGTGCCGGTGGCGTGGCAGAACTCGACCTCGGGGCACTCCTGCGCGGCCTGCAGCAGGAAGCGCTCGTGACCGAAGCTGTCGGCAAACACAATGTTGAAGCCATCGTCGACCATATCCATGGCGGTGTCATAGCACTCCTGGCCTTCGGGAACGCCGGTCTGGATCTTGTACTCAACGCCCAGCTTCTCGCAGGCTTCCTTGGCAGCGTCGATGAAGTTCTTGTCGTAGGTGGACTGCTCGTCGTGCAGGGTGATGAAGCCGACCTTGACCTCGGTCTTGGCGTCATCGGCGGAGGCAACAGCCGTCAGGGCGAAAACCATGACGAGGGCCAGAACCATTGCGATGATCTTTTTCATTCAGGACTCTCCTTAATAATAGAATGATTTATCTAAGCCGCTTGAGCGGGATAGACCGTATGGGTGCAAAAAACGCCGGTTTGCGGACTGCCCGCAAGACCGACGGAAATAAGGAAAACAGTGACGACAGGCAGACGCCGGAAACGTTTATTGCCCACAGCGGCCGGCGCGGCCGACGAGCAGTAAATTGCGCCTGTACGACTGTTTTCGATAGTCCGGTCATTTACGGTGTCCGGGTAGAAACTTCAAAACCATATTATTTGCTTATATCGAAGTCGCTGTTCGATTATGGCTATAGTCTATCAGCTGTTTTTTGATTTGTCAAGCCTATTTTTGTGTAATTTCGACATTTTGTACTTTAAATATTTGTACAAAATACCTATTGACAAAAATGAAAACCCGACTGTCGGCAAAAGCGACAGTCGGGAAGCGTTCAGCGCGCAAATGCAATGTGCAAATCGTCCATGGCGGCGATCTTCGCCAGGGACTCAACGCGCAGGCCTTCGGCACGGAGCTTGTCGCCGCCGCCCTGAAAGACCTTTTCGATCGCGATGCCGGCGCCGACGGCTGTGGCGCCCGCCTGCTCGACCAGGGAGCGGAGCCCGACCAGGGCCGCACCGGTGGCGAGAAAATCGTCCACGATCAGCACGCGATCCTCGGCGTGCAGATACTCCTTCGAGCAGACCACGGTGTTCGTATTGCCGTGGGTGAAGGACTCGACCTCGACGGCATAGACGTCGTCGGCGATGTTTTTGCTCTTGCTCTTCTTGGCAAACAGCAGCGGGCAGCCCAGGACAAAGCCCGTCATGCTGGCGATGGCGATGCCGGAGGCCTCGATCGTCAGCACCTTGGTGATGCGCTCGCCCTCGTAGAGGCGTTTGAACTCCAGCGCCATCTCATAGAGCAGCTGCGGGTCGATCTGGTGGTTTAAAAAGCCGTCCACCTTCAGAATGCCGCCGGGGAGGATTTTACCGTCGCGCGCAATGCGCTGTTCCAACAGTTCCATAGCGTCTCCTTTGATAAAATCCGAAAAAGCCCGTCGGACTACGTTCGACAGGCTTTGTTTCGGGTAATTCAATTACACAGCGCGCGTGACCTTACCGCTGCGCAGGCAGCGGGTGCAGGCGTAGACATGCCGGGGAGAGCCGTCCACGATGGCCTTTACGCGCTTCACATTCGGCTTCCAGGTACGGTTGGAGCGTCTGTGGGAGTGGCTGACCTTAATGCCGAAGGCCAGATCCTTGTCGCAGAATTCGCACTTTGCCATGGTTGAAGCACCTCCTTGCTTGTGTTACACTTATAGAAACGCTGAATAAATTGCCGCACGCATCTTGACGGCATCTTTTCCGCCTGATTTTGTCTCAAAATCTTGAAATACACAAAGTATTCCTGCGATTTCTCGCCTTCATCAGACGAAAAACCTGCTCGCCAATCTGCGCACTTCGATTTAATCAGCGCTTCCTTATATCGCTGAGTCAACAGCCCATATATAATAGCAGACAGTTTCCGTAATTGCAAGAGAAAATTTCACGCTTTTCCCAAAAATCAGAAAAAAACCTGCAGCTCCGGCGCACCCTCGCCCGGCGCATTTTCCCCTTGCCATTTTTCGGGGACATGGTACAATATAAAATAATAGACTGCAAATCTATGTATACAGGAGGCCGCCATGCAGAGCAGCAACTATTCCGTCAAGCTCAAGACCATTGTCGAAGAGCTCAAAAAGATCACGCCCCTCCATCTCAGCCGGGATTACGAGTCCATCCTGCTGACCACCGTGAACATCAACCGCCCCGCCTTGCAGCTGACAGGCTACTATGACTATTTCGACAACCGCCGTCCGCAGCTGATCGGCCGCGTGGAGAGCGCCTACCTCGGCAAGCTGACGCCCGAGGAGCGCTACGTCGCCTTCGAGCGGCTTTTCGAGCATGAGTTCCCCTGCCTGATCGTGTGCCACGGCGTCGAGCCCTATCCCGAGTGCATCGCGCTGGCCGAAAAATACGACCGCTGCCTGTTCGTCTCGCCGATCGACACCTCCGACGTCGTTGCGCGCATCATTCAGCGCCTGCACTGGCACCTCGCGCCGCGCATCACGATCCATGGCGTGCTCGTCGAGATCTACGGCGAGGGCGTGCTGCTGATGGGCGACAGCGGCATCGGCAAGAGCGAGACGGCTCTCGAGCTCATCAAGCGCGGCCACCGTCTGATCGCGGACGACGCCGTCGAGATCAAGCAGGTCGAGACCGACCGCCTCGAGGGCTCGGCCCCGGAGCTGATCCGCTATTATATGGAGCTGCGCGGCATCGGCGTGATCAACGTGCGGCGCATCTACGGCTTCGGCGCCATCAAGTCCGAGACCAATATCGACATGGTCGTCAAGCTCGAGCCCTGGGAGCAGGGTAAGTTCTATGACCGGCTCGGCATCGAGGACGAGACCGAGACCATCCTGAACGTGGAGCTGCCGAGCCTGACGATCCCGGTGCGGCCCGGGCGCAACCTGGCCGTGATTTTAGAGCTGGCCGCCATGAACAACCGCCAGAAGAAGATGGGCTATAACGCCGCGCTCGAGCTGGCCGAGGCCCACGACAAGGCCATTGACAACAATCTGTTTTGAGGGAGACCGATATGCAGGAACTCGAACAAGCCATCGCTGAGATCAAGGCGGCCCTGCCCGGCATGACGCTGCTGGAGCACGAGGCGCTGTGCGCACACTGCTCGTTTAAAATCGGCGGCGAGGCGCGCGCGATCGCCGTCCCCGGCGAGATGACGAGCCTTTCAAAGCTCTGCGCCATCTTAAAGCAGCACGGCCTGATGCCCCTGATGCTGGGCAACGGCACGAACATCCTCTTCCCCGACGAGGGGCTTGATCAGGTGCTGCTGCTGAGCACCGAAAAGCTGCAGCGGCTGTATATGATGCCCGGCAACCGCATCTATGCCGAGGCCGGCGTCCCGCTGACACGCCTCGCGGCCTTTGCACAGCAGAACGGCCTTAAAGGCTTGGAATTTGCCTCAGGCATTCCCGGGTCTGTGGGCGGCGGCCTGCGCATGAACGCCGGCGCCTACGGCGGCGAGATGAAGGACGCGGTTGAGAGCGTGGTGTACCTCTATCTGCCCGAGCAGGCGCTCTACGAGATGCCGCGCGAAAACTGCGCCTTCGGCTATCGCGGCAGCCTGTTCAGCCGCTACGGCGGCTTTGCCATCCTCAGCGCCGTGTTTCAGCTGCAGCCGGGCGACAAGGACGAGATCGCGGCCAACATGCGCGCGCTCAACGACAAGCGCCGGGAAAAGCAGCCGCTCGATCTCCCGTCGGCCGGGAGCGCCTTTAAGCGCCCCGAGGGGCACTTTGCCGCCGCGCTGATCGACGAGGCCGGATTGAAGGGCCTGCGCGTCGGCGGCGCCCAGGTCAGTGAAAAACACGCGGGCTTTGTGGTGAACGTCGATCACGCGAGCGCGAAGGACGTCGTCGAGCTGCTCAAGGAGGTGCGCGCGCGCGTCTATGAACACAGCGGCGTCGTGCTCGAGCCCGAGATTGTGGTGCTGCCGCCGGACTACTGCCTGCGCGACACCTCGCCCGCCGACACCGGCAACTGCGTGACGATCAACGAGGAAATGCCAGATACCTGAGCAGGCGTCAGATATCATACTGCAGGGGCGCTTCGTGAAGCGCCCCCTGCGAGCAAAAACACAGATAGTACCTCTTAAAGAAAAACAGGAGGGCCAACATGGAATTTTTGATCATCACCGGCATGTCCGGCGCGGGGAAGACCCGCGCGGCGGACGCGCTGGAGGATCTGAACTATTACTGCGTCGACAATATGCCCGTCGCGCTGATGCCCCGCTTTGCCGAGCTCTGCGTGGCGACCCGCGGCCGGTATGAGAAGGTCGCGCTCGTGACCGACGTGCGCGAGAAGGAGAGCTTTGACGAGCTGCTGCCGACGCTCGAGGCGATCAGCGCCATGGACTTCACCTGCCGCATCCTGTACATGGACGCCGACGTGCCGACGCTGATCCGCCGCTATAAGGAATCCCGGCGGCCGCATCCGCTGTCCGCGAGCGGCGTCAGCATCGAGCAGGCTGTCAAAAAAGAAGAGAGTCTGCTCGCGCCGATCCGCGACCGGGCCGATTTTATCATCGACAGTTCGCACCTGACGCTCGGACAGCTGCAGTCGCAGATCTTTGCGCTTTTTGCGCCCGAGGGGCAAAAACGCGGCATCAGCGTGACCGTCATGTCCTTCGGTTATAAATACGGCCTGCCGATGGAGGCCGATCTGGTGTTTGACGTGCGTTTTCTGCCGAATCCCTTCTATGTGGACGAGCTGCGCGAGCAGAGCGGGCTTGACCGGAGCGTGGCGGAATTTGTGTTCTCCTTTGCCCAGTCCCGCAGCTTCCTGGAGCAGATCGAAAAGATGTTCGACTTTCTGCTGCCCTATTATATAGAAGAGGGCAAGGTCAGCCTGACGATCGGCATCGGCTGCACGGGCGGGCGGCATCGCAGCGTGGCGATCGCCGCGGCGCTCAACGACTATTTTGTGGCCCACGGCATCGGCTCGGTGAATATCAACCGGGACATCGACCGGCACTGAAGGGACGTGCACCATGAGTTTTTCCGCAGATACCAAGGCCGAGCTCTGCCGCGTCAGGTTATTAAATACCGACACGGCCGGGGCCGAGTGCTACGGTGTGCTGCTGTACGCACACACATTTTCGCCGCGCGAGGTGCGCATCGTCACAGCCAACAACGCCTTTGCCGAACGGCTGCCGAAGCTGTTTGAAAAGGCTTTCTCGCTGAGCTTCGACCGTGCCGACGCACCCGGCGAAGGCAAGAGGAGCTTTGTCATCCACGACGGTCGCAAGCTCGACAGGCTGTTTACGGCCTTCGGCTCCGACCGGGACACGGCGCTCAGCCACCACGTCAATTTCAGCGTGCTCGAAGAGGACGACTGCCGCGCCGCCTTTTTCCGCGGGGCCTTTCTGGCCGGCGGCAGCATCACCGCCCCCGACAAGGGCTTTCATCTGGAGCTCGCGACGCCGCATGCGAGCGTCTGCCGCGAGAGCCGCTCGCTGCTGCAGGATATGGGCTTTGAGCCCAAGGAGGCCGCGCGCGGCGGCAGCGCGCTGCTGTATTTCAAAAAGGCCGACGTGATCTCCGACCTGCTGACGACGATCGGCGCAAGCTCGGCCGCCATGGACGTGCTCAACGCCAAGGTCGAGCGGGATGTGCGCAATACGGTCACACGCCGCGTCAACTGCGATACGGCCAATGCCGACCGCGTTGTCTCGGCGGCCCAGGAGCAGCTGGACGCGATCAAGCAGATCGTCAAAGAGTACGGCATCGACGCGCTGCCCGAGCCGCTTCGTGACGCGGCGCTGCTGCGCATCGCCAACCCCGAGGCCAGCCTCTCCGACCTCGCACAGTTGAGCTACCCGCCGGTCAGCAAGAGCTGCCTGAGCTACCGGCTGAAAAAAATTATAACTATGTCTCCACGTCCGCAAAAAGCGGACGAAAGCGGGCGATAGCCCGCAACTGACGCACAAAGTGCGTCAGTTGGAGACGACGTTGCAACGGTATCCCCGAAAAACACAGAAAGATCTGTGTTTTTCATGCGAAACGCTGTTTCGCATTCGCGCATTCTGATCGCTCCGCAGATTATCGCGCAGGTTCGCGGCAAGGCAGCCTGCCTCCCTACCGCGCAGTGGGACGAGCAGGGGCTCCTTTTCTTGCCTCTCCCCGCGCCGGGGAGAGGTGTCACGCAGTGACGGAGAGGGGCCGCTGTTTCGATAAACCGATGGCCCGGCGCTATCCTTGCCCCTCTCAGGCGCTGTCGCGCCAGCTCTCCCCTCGCCTTGCGGCGGGGGCGAGCCAAGGCGGCGTAGGGCAGGCCCACGGAGGCATCTGGAGATGCCTCCCGGTCGCTCCATCGTAAGGAGCGATCCCCTGACTGATCGCTCCGCAGATTATCGCGCAGGTTCGCGGCAAGGCAGCCTGCCTCCCTACCGCGCAGTGGGACGAGCAGGGGCTCCTTTTCTTGCCTCTCCCCCGAGACGCCGCTTCGCGGCTGGAGCGAGGCAAGACCGGAAGGAAAGAAAGGAAAAAACCATGGTGATCTGCACAGGCACCAGCCTGATCGACTGTATTGTGACCGAGGCCGGGAGCGAGGCCGTGGCCGAGGATATCACGCTCTCGCCCGGCGGCGAGGCCTTCAACGAGGCTGTCTGGCTCGCCTCGCTCGGGGAGGAAGTCCTTTTCTGTTCGGCCGTGGGCACGGATTTCGCCGGGGACGCACTGCGGCGCGTGCTCGCGGAGCGCGGCGTCATGCTGAGCTCCGACTACGGCGGCCGGACGCCGGTCTCGCTGCTGACGGTGGACCGCCGCGGCGAGCGCAAAAGCAAGGTCTCCAAGGCGCACAATCTCGAAGGCTGGGAACCCGTCCTGCCCGCAGACGCGCGACCCGCCTTCGTCACAATGGCGAGCCTGTTCCGTCCGCCCTTCCTCGATTCCGCCGCCGCGCTGCGCTTTTCGCGGAGCGCCAAAGCCGCCGGCGCGTATCTGCTGGCCGACACCAAGCTGCCCAAGGGCGCCGACCCGCAGCTTGCCGACTACCGGGAGACGCTGGCGCTGCTGGATTTCATCACCCCCAACGAGACTGAGGCCGCGCACTACACCGGCTGCGCCGACCCTGTCGAGGCCGCGCGGGTATTTCAGAGCTATGGCGTGAAAAACGTGATCGTCAAACTCGGCGAGCGGGGCGCGTTCGTTCTGCCGGAGAGCGGCGAGGGCTTTTTCCAACCGGCCCTGCCGGTTGCGTGTGTGGACGGCATCGGGGCGGGGGATTCGTTCAACGCCGGGCTGATCCATGCGCTTATTACCGGCGCGTCTCTGCGCGAGGCGGCCGCCTTCGGCACGCGCTGTGCCGCCCGCTGCGTCACGATGCGCGGCGGCATCGCCGCAGCCGGACAGATAGAATAATTACAGAAAAATGGGTAAAGCCAAAAGAACGCGGCTTTACCCATTTTTATTCATTTGATTCTACGGCAGTATGACGCGTAAAGTTCAGCCTTTCGCCGCTTCGCCCTCGTCCGCGGTCGGCTGGATCAGGCGCATGCCCGCCACGGCGGTAACCGGCAGGGCAAAGCAGACGGCCTGCGCCTTCGTGCGCATACCGGCGTGCTCCATGATCGCCTTCATGACGGCGTCGCGGTTGCGGACATTGACGACAATATAGTGCATCTCCTTTTCTTCAGCCAGCACAAAGCCGAAGAACTTCTCGGTTTTGCCGCCGGTGCCCTTGGCGTGGATCACGGTACCGCCGCCGGCTTTGGCCGACCGGGCCGCGTCCATGATCTGCTCCGAGTAGCCCTGATTCGAGATGACAACGATCAATTCCTGTTCGGTATTTTTCAACGCGCTTTCCTCCTCTTTTAAAAACTCCTGATCGCCCAGCAGCAGCTGGAGCTGCCGCTTTCCGCCCACAGCGCTGAGCGGCACCAGAAAGACGATGCCCGTGCCCGGAACGTCGATCACGAAGCGGCGCTCCAGCTCACGCCGGATCTTCGGGAACAACTCGTCGACGATCACGGTGTGGATAACGGCTTTTTCCGCACGCTCAAGACCGAAGGCGTTGAGTATGGCCGACGAGGCGGTGCCGCGCCCGTAGCTCGTATAGCTGACAGTCGCACCCATTTCATCGTACAGGCGCTGAAAACGCTCGGCATTGACCTTGTTGGTCACGGTGATCATCAAAGAAAACGCACTCATAGCGGCACCTCGTTAAAGTGGGATAATGGGATTAAAGCGGAATAATCGTATCTTCCTCCAGCGCATCCCAGGCCTGCCGGAGCTGCGAGAGCTTCCGGTCGTCCAGCCATTTGCGGTAAAGCGCCAGAAGACCCATGAACTGGATCGTGATCAGCGGCGTCATGGCGACCATGGCCACAATGCCGAAGGCGTCGGTGACCATGTTGCCGCCCAGCGCCTGGCAGGCGCCCTGGGCCAGCGGGACGAGGAAAGCCGCCGTCATCGGGCCGGAGGCGACGCCGCCGGAGTCGAAGGCGATGGCCGTATAGAGTCTGGGGACGAAAAAGGAGATGAGCAGGGCCGCGGCATAGCCGGGAATAAGGAAATAGAGGATCGAGATCCCGGTCAGCACACGGACCATGCCTATCCCGACGGAGACGGCCACGCCGATCGAGAGCGCAAGGCTCATGGCGTGCTCGGAGATGTTGCCGTCGGTCATGTCCGAGACCTGTTTGTTGAGCACATACACGGCGGGCTCGGCCTTGACAATGAAATAGCCCATCAGCATCCCGATAGGCACCAGGAGCCACGGCCTGTCCATCGTGGCCAGCTGTGCGCCGAGATACGCGCCGGCCGGCATAAAGCCGACGTTGGCGCCGGTCAGGAACAACACAAGACCGACATAGGTATATACAAGCCCAACCAGAATCCGCAGGAGCCGCGCCCGGGGCAGACGAAGCACGGTGATTTCGAAAACGCCGAAAAAGAGCAGGATCGGCAGCAGCGCGATGCCGACCTCTTTTAAATAAGAGGGGATGCCGGACTGAAACAGATAACGCAGCGCCACGGAATCCGGTACATTCTCGGGCATGGTCATCGCATAGGAGGAACTCGTGCTGCCGTAGGCAGCGCCGAGGATCAGCACGGCGATCACCGGCCCGACCGAGCACATCGCGATCAGACCGAAGCTGTCGTTGGCCGCGTGCTCGTCGCTGCGGATCGCGGAAATGCCGACGCCGAGCGCCATGATGAAGGGCACGGTCATCGGCCCGGTAGTGACGCCGCCGGAGTCGAAGGCCACGCACAGGAATTCCTCCGGGACCAGCAGCGTCAGCAGAAAGGTCAGCACATAAAAGCCCACCAGCATCGGCGGCAGCGGAATGCGGAAAAGCATGCGCAGCAGCGCCAGCACAAGGAAAATGGCCACACCGGCGGCCACTGCCACGATCAGCACCGTGTTCGGGATCGAGGGGACCAGGTGCGCCAGCACCTGCAGATCCGGCTCGGATACGGTGATGATAAAGCCCAGCAGCAGCGAGAGCGGGATGATGACCGAAAGCTTTTTCGTTTTTGTCATCTGGCTGCCGACCAGCTCACCCATCGTGGAGATCGAGAGCTCGGCGCCGAGCGTAAAGAACATCATGCCGAAGATCAGCATGGTGCCGCCCGTCAGGAAGGTCAGCAGAATGCCCGAGGAGACCGGAACGGCAACAAAGCACAGCACAAGCACGATCAGCACGATCGGCAGCACGGAGTGTATGGCCTCCAGCAGCTTTTCCTGCAATCCCTTTTGCATAGCGGACATCCAATTTCACCCCCCGTTTGACACTATTTATATTTAATACCATATTTATTTGGGCTTGTCAACGGAACGGGGCGGCTCCTGCCTGCGCAAGAGCCGCCCCTGGGGTGTGTTCAAATTGGCAATTGCCGGATCAGGCGACGGCGTTGGTGCCGTTTTGCAGCGCGTTGCCGTTATACTCGCAGTTGGCGGAATCGTAGATAATCACGGCGTTCTCCTCACAGTCGTGCACCGCGCAGTCGGTAAAGACGATGCCGTCACTGCTGCTGATGCTCGCGGCGGCGTAGCTGCAGTCATAGATTTCGCAGCGCAGCAGCTCTCCGCTGACGCTGTCGGCGCTGCGCAGGCCGAACACGCCGCAGCCGAAGAGACCGCAGTCTGCCACCTGGAAGCCGCTGCAGCGCTCAAAGGCCAGCACGTCGCCCGAGCAGGAGCCGGGGGCCTCCTTCCGATGGCCCGCCGTCAGATCGGCGACGGTCACATTCCGGCAGCCTTCAAAGCCCAGCACGTCGGCGTAGCGCGGCACGGCCTGCAGGGTGGTTTCACCCTGCCCCTGCCCGACGATGCGCAGGTTCGATACGTTTTCGATGACAAGGCTCGGCCCGTCGTAGCGCTCGTCCCAGCGGTAATGCGCCCCAAAGCCAGCGCCGTAGCGTGTCGCCGTGCTCAGATCGAAGAGCTCGCCATCAAGATAGATCGTCCGGTCCGAGCCGATGGCCGCCAGAAACTCGTCCACCGTTGAAACGTGGTACTCGTCGAGCGCCGCACTGTCGGCGGCGTCAGTCTCCGGCAGGGCGAATTCCGCGGCCTCGCGCGGCGCGCGCTCCATGGCGAGCAGCGCGGAGCCGCTGAGTACAGCGCCGTCAGGCGAGAGCGCGTAGTCGGCATAGCCGAGACTGTAGTTGATTTCGAACACGCCGCCCGCGCCGCGGTTTTCAAACGCGCAGGCGTCCACCACGGGGGCCGCGCCGCGGATCGAGAGGGCCGCAGTCTCCACATCGTTCGAGACAAAGCTGCAGCCAAGCAGATGCACCGCCTCGGAATAGCTGCTTGCAAGCAGCGTCGAACAGCTGTTTTTCTCCACGCGGGAATTGACAAGCTGGAAGCCGCTCGTGCTGCTCGCGGAAAACAGGGCGTAGGCGCTGCCGTAGCTCATACCGCAGCTGTGTACCGAGCAGTTCTCCACACGGACGTCGCGGCAGGTGCGCGCCCAGACGGCGCCGTTGGAGCAGTCGTAGATCTCGTCGCACAAAAGCCGCAGCTTCCGGCAGCTCTGTGCCTCGACGCCGAGTACGCCGCAGCCGTAGAGGCGGCTGGACCATACAGTGCAATCGCTGCAGCCGGTCAGCTGCAATACGCCGCCGGCGCAGATGCCGGGGGCCTCGGTGTGGCCGGCGGTCAGGGCGCCGAGCGTCACCTGGCAGTTTTCAAAACAAAGGACGTTGGCATAGCGCGGCACAGCCTGCAGCACGACGCGGCGGATATCGTCGGTGTCGCCGGCAATGTTCAGGTTGCGCACGTCGCGGATCACCAGCTCGAAGCTGCCGCCGTCCGCCTCGCCGTCCGCCGCGTAAACCTCGCGCCAGGTGTAGGGGCCGTCGGCGTAGTCGCGGCCGTAGTCGCTCGCGGTGCTGAGATCGTAGCAGCCCTCCGCGAGCAGGATGTCCCGGTCTGAGCCGAGCGCGGCGAGAAATTCGTCCACGTTCTTCACATGCACGGCCGTCTCCGGATCGGAGACGCCAAAGCCCTGCAGCAGTGCAACGTGAACCGTGTCCTCGAGCGGGGTCGGCTCGCCGGGAAGAGACGACGGAGAACCGGCGTCCGCCGCGGCGGAGGCGCCGACGCAGATGCTCAGCAGCAGCGCAAGCAGCAGCGAGAGCGCGGCGCGGCTTTTTGGTTTCAGATTCATATTCATGACCCAACCTTTCTTCATAAAATCAAATATAATAAGCGCGTTTGCGCTTATTATCTCTTATTTTCTATGGTACTGCGAAGCAAAGCAGCGCGGCGAAAAACGTTTCGGCCGCTCGCCATCCTGCAGTACTATCGTACCGCGCAAGGCTACAAATGTCAACTGTAATTCGCCTCCATTTAAAATGAAACAACTTTGTAACCAAAAGTACGAGGGGACGACACAGGAAAATGTAACGTAAATTCTGACGGAATAGGGAGTTATTACGAATAATATGGACGGATTTTCACATGAATTGTTGAAAAGTGCAGCCCGGAGGGAGCGGGGAAATAAAGTTTTTGGAAAAATATTTTATGTAACAACTTGACATCTTGCCGTAACAATTGTAGAATAGCAACAGTTATGGGCCCGACCGCGCGGCGGTGTGGTCCCACAAAGGAGGTTCTTCTATGAACAGGAAATGGAAGCCCATGCTGGCTTTTCTGTTGGCGGTTGTGATGCTTGGGGCCCTGACGGCCTGCGCCAACCGCGATCAGGCGCAGCAGAAGCTGGTTGAATCGTCAGCTGCTGCTCCGACGCCTGTCGTTGCGCCGACGCTTGCGCCGGCGGTACAGACCGAGGCCCCCGCCCCCACGGCGGCTCCCACGGCGGCTCCGACGCCGGAACCGACGCCAGAGCCCACGCCCGAGCCCACCCCGGAGCCCACGGCGGCCCCGCAGAGCGGCACGGCCAGAGTGGACGGTATCGGCATTGTTGTGAAATTGTTCAACCGCGGTGACGAGGTCACGCTCACCGGCGAGCAGGACGACTATTATGTCGTGGCGCTCGACGACGGTGACGTGATGGTGGAGAAGGAGCTGGTCCGTCTCAGCACCGAGCAGGACAGCGTCGAAAAGAACGCCTATGCCAACTCGGAGACGCGGCTCTATGACAACCCTTATCTCGAGGGGACGCCCATCGCCATACTCAGCCGCAACACGCAGGTCACGGTTGTCGACAGCTTCGGCGGCCGCAGTCTGGTGCGCTACGGCGATCAGACCGGTTTCATGAGGGACGGCGATCTGAGCGCCGGCTATCAGGGCAACTATTACTATAACGGCGGCAGCACCACCGGCGTGGACGGCGGCGACATCACGCTCGGCGCCATGGGCGGTACGCGCGGCCACTATGTGCTCCTGGCGGCGGTCGGCTATCCGAAGACCGGCAAGATCCTGGCCGACGGAACCGAAGGCTATCTGCGCTTCCTCAAGGCCGGCGAGACGGTCACGGTCGTCGAGATCGACCCCGGCAAGGATAAGGACAAGGTCGAGGGAGACGAGAAGTGCATCCTCTCCGAGAACGGCCGCACCGGCACCGTCCCGCGCTGGGAAGTGATCCTGGAGGGCGATGAGCCGTATCAGGAGTGGACAGGCTATTCCGATATCAACGGCGAGCTCTACGACAACTACCGTCTGCTCGGCAAGCCGATCGAAACGCTGCGTCTCAATACCGAGCTGAAGGTCATCTATGCCACGCAGGACGTGCTGGTCATCAAGAGAGATAACGACTACGCGTATATCGCGCAGGAGGACGTGACCGAGAGACCCACCGTATATTCCGGCGGCGGTGGCGGCAACAGCGAGGCCGAGTGGACGGCCCCGGTGCTGTGACAGGCGTGCCGCTTTGAAAGGAGAAGAAGAAATATGAAACAGAAAATGACAAAGCTGCTGTCCTTGGCGCTGCTGATCGCCATGGTGCTGAGTCTCTGTGTCCCGACAGCGTTCGCTGAACTGCCGACCAAGAGCGATGTTACGGGCGGCGAGCTCACCAGCGTCAACCTGACGACAACGGGAGCCGCGGGCAGCTATCAGATCGTCACCGACGGCCTGGAGCCCTACAGCCCCAGCTTTACCGTGATGTCGACCTCGCCCTGGATCACCGTGAGCGGCACCGGCCTGGTCACCGCTTCCCACAGCACGATCGAGCACGAGTCGGGCTCACTGCGCGCGGTTGTCAGCCATAACGACGTAGTGACCGTCAGCTATACCGACGGCACCGACACCGCAAGCTTCAAGGTCAACTTCACCGTCAAGGACAATGACGCGGCTGTCCTCAACAGCGCGCTCGACGCGCTGAAAAATGCGGCCTCTGGCGGCAACAAAGAAGGACTGCTGAACCTGCTCAAGCACATTGCAGGCACGTATACGCTCGGTTCTGATAGCAATCTCGACAAGGTCCTGATCACCAAATCCGCCAGCGGGGCGGCCATGAGCAGGCTGATCACCGAGGCCAGCGGTCTCTCCGGCGTGGTGGCCGGCGAGATCGGCGCGACCGAGCTGAAGGTCAACCTCGGCGACTATGTCGGCACGCTGGTCTATGACAACGCGGAGGCCTGCAAGGTGGAATCCGTCTCCGAGCTTGCCCAGCAGGCCAACCGGCAGCTGGAGATCGACAACGAGAGCAGCCGTCTGGCCGCCGCAGCCACAGGCAGCACGGAGCACGAGAAGCTCGAAAACCTGCTCAAGGCCATGGCGGAAAGGAACTACACCGTCGACGGCACCATCACCGACGTAGACGAGCTGCTGTACCAGAAGAAGGGCAGTCTCGACACCATCAAGACGATGCTCAGTGGCAAAGTTGCGGGCATTACCGAATGCACGACCGACGTCAACGGCCTGGTCGTCCGCATGACCGAGGGCAGCTCGAAGTATATCGGCACGATGGTCAGCGGCAACGTCGCCAACACCAAGGTCGAGGTAGAGCCCGGCGCCGCTGTCAACGCCGGAACGCTGCACACGGCGGCCAGCGGCAAGGGCGTTACACCGGCTGATCCGACCGAGTATCAGATCGATCTGACCGGTCTCAACTCCGTTTCCTTTGAATATGCGGCTGACAGCTGGGTCAATGTCTCGTCCGACGGCAAGATGACGCCCAAGGATCGCGGCCTGCAGTTCGTCGCGGACAGCATCGACGCGGTAGAATCCCACAGCGAGACCGTCACGGTCAAGTCCGGCGAGAAGAGCTTTGGTGTCACGGTGACCGTCGAGGACGATTACGCCAAGCAGTATAACGCCGCGCTCAATGAGCTGAAGACGGCGATCAACGCCGGCGGCAGTGACTATGACAAGGTCAACAACGCCCTCAAGTACATGG
Source organism: uncultured Eubacteriales bacterium (assembly GCA_900319275.1). Taxonomy (GTDB): domain Bacteria; phylum Bacillota; class Clostridia; order Oscillospirales; family Oscillospiraceae; genus Limivicinus. Next base: position 4,048 of record ONNS01000068.1, on the reverse strand, counting down.
CTGAGAATTACAGCAACGATCCCACGATCGTCGGCCGTGAAGACATCATCGTGGGCAAGAAGGGCAGCGGCCAGGGCACGCAGAACCTGCTGGTCGAGGTGCTCAAGGCCTGCGGCGTGACCGTCAAGCCCGGCAGCGTCGATGCCAATCTACTGCATATTTATCTGACAACCGGCGACAACAACTATGAAGGCACGATCACCTTCACCGCGGCCACGCCGCGCCCCTATAAGCTCGAGCAGAAGGACTTTGTGGTTGAGGGCTCTGCCATCGTCGGCTACCTCAGCAATGCCGCCGTGCTGAGCTTCCCCTCCACGGTCAACGGCAACGCCATTACCACGATCGGTAAGCCCGGCGAGACGGCGGCTGACTTCTGGAACGGCAAGGAAGTCAGTGAGATCACGATCCCCGCTTCGGTCACGACGGTCAACCCCTCGATCTTCAAGGGCTACAGCAGCCTCAAGAAGATCAATGTTGCCTCCGACAACGCAAGCTACAGCTCCAAGGACGGCGCCCTCTACTCGAAGGACGGCTCCAAGCTGATCGCGATTCCCGCGGGCGGTTCCCCGGTTGCACTGCCGAGCGGCCTGAAGGCCGTCAATGCCGACGCGATCCCGGGTGGCCTCTACGGCAGCATTGTGCTCCCCCAGGGCGTCACAACGCTCGAGAATAACGCCATCGGCGGCTGCGATATCCTCTTTATCCCCGACTCTGTCACGACGATCTCCAAGACTGCGTTTGCGAATGTCACGGATGTTGTCGTCGTCAAGGGCTCCACAGCCGAGAGCTTCTGCAACAGCAACGGCATTGCCTGCCACAGTGTGACCAAGGAGGAATACAGCAGCTATGCCTCCAAGGTGACGCCCACGACGAAGTCCGTTGTGGCCGTCCAGCCCCAGGACCGCACCGCCGCTGTCGACGCGAAGGTTACCTTCACGGCTGACATCCTCGGCGTCAAGCCCGGCATGGACTGGCAGTTCAGCACCGACGGCAAGACCTGGAAGTCCTGGAAGGAAAACAGCGTCTTCAGTGTGACCGATGGAAAACTCGAGTTCACCGTGGCCCAGGATATGGACGGCTATCAGTTCCGTGCGGTCGCCGGTAGTATCATCACCGACGTCGCCACGCTGACCGTGGCCGCGAACCTCGGCGAGTCCGAGACGCTGACGCTCGGCGATAAGGGCTATGACATGAGCCGCCTGGCCGCCAAGGTCAACGGCGCGGAGATGTGCCGCAACGGCGTCGGCGTGAGCCCCAACAGCTCTGTCAAGCTTGCCAACGGCGAGACCGCACTCTTCACCACGGCCACCTACAAGTGGGACAGCGATGTACACAAGCGCTACCCCGTGGGCATGCAGGTCTGGTGTCTGACGAACAAAAACGGCGAGTACACCATGACCCACCTCTCCGAGCTGGATAACCTGCTGCGCTACTCCGGCAGCTCCATCCGCGTGACCGGCAAGAAGGGCATCCGCATGATCACCTCGATCTCTGAGGATCTCCGCAGCAAGCTCATCAACACCGGTGTCGGCGGCTTCACGCTGCAGGAATACGGCACCTGCGTGGCCTGGGACAGCGCGCTCGGCGGCGCCTACCCCGTGCTCGGCAACAGCAAGAGCGCCTACGCCTACAAGCGCGGCGCGGCTGACCCGATCTTTGCACGCGGCAGCGGTCTGATCTCCTACACGAACGTGCTGGTCGGCTTCACCAATGACCAGTGCAAGCCCGATATGTCCATGCGTCCCTACGCAGTGCTGGCCGACAAGAACGGCAACACCTACACCGTCTACGGCGGCACGGTGCACCGCAGCATCGGCTACATCGCCCTGCAGAACAAGAACGCCTTCAAGTCCGGCACCGATGCCTACAACTACATCTGGGATATCATCCACACGGTGTACGGCAAGGACTACAAAGGATAAGCAAGCCAACCATAACAAACTGACCGGCAGGCCGAACGGCCTGCCGGTTTTCAGGTTTATTCGCGGCTGTTTTCTTGACAGAAGCGGCGCGGGGGGCTATGATACAGACATTACCTGCTGTCTTCATGGAGGTGCGATTCCTTGCTGCTTGCTATCCTTGCCATCACCGCCTCGCTGCTGATGCTGATCGTGCCGGAGAGTTTTCTCACGCTGTTCATCCAACTGGCGGCAGCGGCTGTGCTCTTTCTGGGATTGACGATGGTGATCGGCTATTTCCGCCGCGGCGCGGATCGCCGAAGCGTCGCGCTGCTGGTGGGCGGCGCCGCGATCGCGCTGTCGATCCCCCTGTTTGTTTATGCACCGGCCTTTTCCCGCTTCGTACCGCTGCTGTTTGGGATCCTGCTGCAGCTGCACGCGATACAGAACGGCTATGCAGCCTGGACGCAGCGCCGCGGAGACCGCTCGGAGCTGGCTTTTCGTCTGGCCTTTGCCGCCGTGGACGAGGTGCTGGCGATCTGCATTTTTGCCGCAGGCATCTCCGCCTCGATCGGGACGATCCGGCTGCTCGGCGGCTTTCTGCTGCTGGATTTTGTCCTGTATCTCGCCCTGAAGCTCCGGCAGCATCTGGGCGGACTCAACGAGAAGCTCTACTCGCTGTATGAAAAGCTGTTTCACACGCTGCGCGAGACGGCCTTCAGTCCGCTGGTGGATCTGAAAAACATGTTCAGCTATATGCTGGGCTTTGACGAGCAGTATTATTTTGACTTCCTTCTCAACTTCCTCGACACCTCGTTTGCCGGCATCGTCTTTTCGCTCGAGGCCAAGGACAGCTACAGCAGCCAGCACTCCCGCCGCGTGGCGAAGATGTGCGCCAATCTCGCACGGGTCATGGATCTCAGCCCCGAGCAGGAGCGCAAGGCCGAGATCACGGCCTCGATCCACGATATCGGCAAGATCGGCATCCCCGACGCGGTGCTGCTGGCTCCGCGCCGTCTGACCGATGAGGAATTTGCCACGATGAAGCGCCATCCGGTCATCGGCGCCGAGATCGTGGAGAAGATGCTGACGAGCAGCGAAGAGCGCCTGCACGTGGATCTCGGGCGCGACGAGACGATCCGGCGCAACATCGGTGAGATCCTCAGCGGCATCCGCAACCACCACGAGCGCTGGGACGGCTGCGGCTATCCCGACGGCCTGAAGGGCGAGGAGATCCCGATGCTCGCGCGCATGATCGCCCTGTGCGACACGACCGACGCCATGCTCTCCAACCGCGTCTACCGCCGCCATCTCGACGAGGAGACCTGCAGGGCGGAGATCGAGAAAAACCGCGGCGTCATGTACGATCCGGTGCTCGCCGAGCTCTATCTGCGGCACTGGGACGAGATCGTCGGCGATCTGTACCACGATAACGTTGAGGCGCAGGGCCTGCCGGAGACTGCTGAGACAAAGGGTTAAAGGGTGAAAGATATGGAACAGAAAAACGGAAAGCTGTACGTGATCACCGGCCCTTCGGGTGTCGGCACGGGCGAGATCGTCGAGCGCGTGCTCGCCGCCCGGCCGGAGCTCGTCACGGTCACGCCGGTCACGGCGCGCAAGATGAAGAAGGGCGAGGAAAACGGGAAGGGCTTTTACTTCTATGACCTCGACGCCTGGCAGCGCATGAAGGACAGCGGCGAGCTGCTCGAGACCACGGTGCTCATGGGCAACGACTACGGTACCTCGCGCACGCTGATCGAGCGGGAGCTGCGGCAGGGGAGGAGCGTCATTCTGCAGCTCGAGCCAGACCGCGCCGCACAGGTAAAGCGCAGCATGCCTGAGAGCGTCTGCCTCCTGATCGCGCCGCAGGACGAGAGAGAGCTTGCGCGCCGCTACGCCGCCACGGCCCGCGGCAGCTTTGAGCTGCCCGTGCGCCTGGAGATCGCCCGGCAGCAGTGCGAGACCGCCGCGGCCTTCTGCGACGCCACGATCGACAGCAGCGATATCGAGAGCGCGGCTAAAGAGCTGAATACAATCATCGGATAAAAACAGGGCGCGTTGCAAAATACAAGAAATCGCGAAAAGCCGGTCATTCACGTAGGGGAGGGGCTTGCCCCTCCCGGCAGTACAATGTTATTATTTTAAAACAA
>ONNS01000060.1 GCA_900319275.1 uncultured Eubacteriales bacterium | reverse complement strand
GCTGACGGACACCTGCCTGGACGGACAGGATTCTTTTGTCCGGCTTTTCGATATGCTGGGGATCCCGCATCCCTGATGACCGAGGTTCCAATTATGATAAATTGACTGCACTTTTGACTGCATTTTGACTGTACTTTGCATGAGCATGCTATCTTAGAGTGATTTGAATGAGCATAGTAAACAATGCCGATTTTTCCCTAAATTACTGGCTTTTTGAGTTTTATCCAGACGCCGTCTAGCTTTAAGAGCCATGCGTAGTTGCAGTTCTCCTAAGCGGGACGCCGCGCGTTCGAATCGCGCCGGGGACGCCAAAAAGCCTGAAAACAAAGCGTTTTCAGGCTTTTCTTTTTCTTCAAATCCAGTCAACATATGAAGAAATCCAACCCCATTGAAAACGCATATTCTCAATCATAGGAATGCCAGCTGAAATACTCATACGGTATATGAACATGATAAAGGTATCGTGAAAGACTTTGATCATGACCTCGCCGCCCTTCGATTTGTTATTGAAAAGAAAGCCAGGGGGGAGCACTTGAAAAAGATCCTGGCAGAGAATGCAGAATACACTTCTGTGTCCTGGAAAGAGACTTTCACCGGACCTCAGGAGATAATTCGCCTGCTTAACCATGTGCAGGATACCGGCTCGGAAAAAGAATTTGCGCATTATGCTGTTATAATTAAAAATGATGGACATGCTAAAGAAATAGAGAATAATAAGGTAGGCATACTTAGAGGGGCGCAAGCACAATTTGAACAGGGTGTTATAACAAAGGAACAACATAAAGAAATAAAGGACATAGTAGGCTTTTTCCCGACAATAATGCTCTTCTGGTAGCGTCCGTCTTCTCTCTTTTTAAGCTTTGCCATGCTGACCTCCTTCTAATGATTCAAGCCATGATAATAGTTCCTTTTTCCGAACATAGATCCGGGAACCCTTTGTAATCGTCTTGAATCTTTCCTGCCGAAGAAGATAGTAAATATAGGTTCGAGACAATCCCAGCAGGTCTACCAGTAAGGTTTCACCAATCAGGTTCGGAAGTTCTTTCTCCGAGACAATTCTTCTCTTGACGGAATCAGGCATTGCTCCGGTGCGCTGCATTCTTGAGCTTCCAGCCAGGAAAACAGCTTCTCCTTTCTTACTAATTTGCGCTTTCCTATTCAGACGTTATGCCGGACCGCTTCGTTGGATATATGATGCGGACGCGGTTTGAGAAATGCTCATTTCATGTTCCAAGTAGGTGAAGGTGGAATTATCATGCATCTTGAGCTATTTGATGTTCGTTACGCCAATCTCGCTTCCGTTGAAGCCAATCAGCCGGAGCACCGCCGTTGTGCTGTTTTCCTTGCTTGAGTCAATGGGGCGTTTTGGGACTCTTATCCACCTGTCTTTGCAAATTGTCGTTTTTTACAAATTCGGCAATCTATTTTTGTATATTCACTCAAAGACTGTGAAAAACGAAAAAAATATTGACATGGCATACAATAGTTGCTATATTTTATGTATAGAACTATAGCAAACGCTTTAAGTTTCAAATAAACAACTGGAGGAAAGATTATGCGTCTGGAACGAATGAATTCCCCGGAAGTAGAGGCCTATTTCAAAGATCATAAAATCGCGCTGCTCAGCGTGGGCAGCATTGAGTGTCACGGTTTGCACAATGCGCTCGGAACCGACACGCTGATCCCGATGAAGCTCCTTGAGTTGGTAGAGCAGAAGTCCGACGTTCTGATCCTGCCGACCCTCCCTTATGGCGATTGTGACTGGCATCTGGACTGGCCCGGTGCAGTCAGCATTGGTTCCGATCTGCTGGAGGCTGTTATGCGGCGCATTTGTGACTGCCTGTATCGGTGGGGCTGCCGCTATTTTGTCATTCTGAACGGTCACGGTGGCAACACGCATGCTTTGGAAAAGGTATGCGGATATCTTGACCGCAAAAACGCTGTCGGCACGGTGTTCAACTGGTGGACCGTCGCTGGCGATCTCAACCCTGCGTGGAAGGGCGGACACGGTGCTGGCGAGGAAACGGCTGCGATGTTGGCGATCGACCCGAAGCTTGTGCGCAAGGATCTGATCTGCGACAACGCGCCGAAGGATCCGACCGACGAGCTGCACGCCTGCGGTTTGCGCAGAGTCGAATTCCGCGGCATTTCCCTGCCGCTGCCACGCACCAACCGCAAGATCACCGATAACGGCTGGTATGGTTCCGACCATCCATCCACAGCTACGGTGGAATGGGGCACAGAGATGCTGAATACAACGGCGGACTTCCTCGTTGATTATATGCGCGCCTTTGAAAAGATTCCGCTGGATGCAGAGTGAGGGACGTGCGATGAAATCATCTACACTCTACCGTTGGCTGGAGTGGACCTTCCAGCCACAGACCTGCACAGAGGTCTTTCCGGTGATCGGACTTCAGGAGGATAACACCGAGGAAATTACACGCGTATATACCGCGACCTTTGCAAGTCCGGAGGTTTTTGAGCAGTTGGAACGTCTGGATGCCAACACATGTATGCTCTTTACGCATCATCCGAAGCCGCAGCGGATGAACACGGCGGATCCACCACCGCAGATCCCGCAAAAATGGCTTGATTTTCTGAAGGAGCGGCACATCTCGTTGTTTACCTATCACATTCCGCTTGACCGTAACAGTCCGTTTTCTCCCGGCGTGAACCTTGCGAGGGCGCTTGGCGCTGAGCCGTATGATTCCTTCTTTGAGCAAAATCTGGTGCGCATGGGCGTTGTCTGTACCTCGCCGTTTTCAACGGCGACAGAGCTTGCGCAGGCGATGGAACGCGTCGTCGGGCACGCTGTCAAGCTCTATCGCTATGGGGAGGTTGCGCTTTCGCGCGGGCGCTTTGCCATTATGGCAGGCGGTGCAAAAAACACGCAGATTTACGAGCAGCTCCGCGACTGGGGTGTCAACACCTTTATAACCGGTGTGACGAATCCGGAGGTGCTTTGGGTGGGCGCCATTCACAAGGCCGCCAAAGCAAACGCCGTCAATCTTCTCGGCGGTACGCATTATTCCACAGAAAAATTTGCACCAATGCAAATGTGCCGCTACTTTGAAGCGTTCGGCCTGCCGTCGGAATTTTTGTCCGAGACGCCACGAATGACGGAACTGTAAAGGGGAGACTGCATGGATATTATGGAAACGATCCGCGCCAGATATTCGGAAATCAGCTCCGTTCAAAAACGGATCGCAGACTACTGCCTGGAGCATCCTGATGCGGCAAGCTTTCAGAAGCTGCGCGAGTTTGCACAGACAACGCACACAACAGATGCGACCGTTCTGAAATTTTGCAGCAATATGGGCTGTCAGGGTTTTCTGGCTTTCCGTCGCCAGCTTCAGGAGTATGTGCGCATGCGTCTGAGTCCGAACGAAAAGGTTCGAATGTCGCTCGCGCGCTCGACCGATGCAATCGACACTTGCCGTAAGATCATCGACGGCGAAAAGCGCGGGCTCGATATGACATTCCAGTATCTGGACATGGAAAGCTTCATGCAGATCATTTACCGGCTGAACCATGCGCGGCGCATTTTTGTCGCGGGACATCATCTCACGCGGATCGTAGCAGATTTTTTTCTCTATCATCTTAAGCGTATCGGTCGTGAGGCTCATCTGGTTGATACCTCGGATAAAAAGCAGACCTGTGATCAGCTCCTGCACGCCACAAAGGAGGATGTCTTTGTCCTCATCAGTATCCCCGTATACGCGGAGCTGACTATTCAACTGGCACAGCATCTTCGGGAGGCCGAGATCACAAGCATCTCCATCACAGACAGCTTGACCTCCCCGGTGGCGCAGGCGTGTGAAATGTCTCTGACCTGCAACACAGAACACGATGTGTTTTTTAACTCTGTCTCCTCGATGATTGCGATGATCGAGATGCTCACTTCCGGGCTTCTGCTCAGCGACCGCGAGCGCTTTTTGACCGCACAGGAACGGCTTGAGCGACTCGAGGAAAAGCTCGGCATTCCGCAGAAGGATCAACAGTTTGTTCGCACTGACATCCAGCGTCAAATGTTAAAATGAACACAGGAGGAAGTTTTCAATGATTCTGATCAAAAATGCACAGGTATTTGCGCCGAAGGCGCTTGGCAAAAAGGACGTTCTGCTGGCCTATGACAAGATTCTTGAGATCGCGGACTGCATCGAGCCGTGGCGCGACGATCTGACCGTGATCGACGCGGCGGGCAAGATGCTTGTTCCCGGCTTCATCGACCAGCACGTTCACATCGTCGGCGGCGGCGGCGAGGGCGGCTTCGACACCCGGACGCCGGAATTCCAGCTTTCCAAGGCCGTTACCTCCGGCGTGACGACGCTCGTCGGTCTGCTTGGCACCGACGGCTACACCAAGAGCCCTGAGTTGCTGCTGGCAAAAACCAAGGCGCTCAACAACGAGGGTATCACGGCGTACTGCCTGACGAATTCTTACGCATATCCGCCCAGAACCATCACAGGCTCTGTGGCAAACGATATTCTCTACATCTCCGAGATCATTGGCTGTAAGCTCGCCATTGCTGATCACAGATGCAGCCATCCCACCCGCGATGAGCTGATCCGTCTGGTTTCCGACATTCGTATGGCGTCGCTCGTCTCCGGCAAGGTCGGTGAACTGCACGTGCATGTCGGCGCCTCGCCTGAAGGGATTGAGCCGATCATGGACATCGTCCGCACGACAGATATTCCCATCTCCCATTTCCGCCCGACACATCTCGGCCGCCGGCTGGAGGAGGCTTCGCAGTTTACGCACATGGGCGGTTACGCAGACATCACCGCGAAGGCTGGCGTTTCGGAGTTTTTCCCCGGTCTGATGGAAACAGCTGTTCCCGAATTATTGACCATCAGCTCCGACTCCAACGGAAGTATGCCGAAATGGGACGAAAAGCATGAACACATTGTCGGTATGGGCGTCGGCGACATGGCCAACCTCTACCGCGTGGTCTACGAAATGGTGACCCAGCAGGGCGTTGCTCTGGAAAAGGCACTGCCCTTCATTACCTCAAACGTCGCCCGCGCGCTGGAGCTTTATCCGCGCAAGGGCTGCATCGCCGAGGGCAGTGATGCTGATCTGGTCCTTCTGGACGAGGGCTATGAGATCGACACCATGCTGGCAAAGGGCCGCATCATGATGCAGGACAAGCAGGTGCTTGTCAAGGGTACATTTGAATAAGTCTGCTGCCTGGCAGGCAAAGAGTAGGGGGTAAACTATGTTTCGATTGATTCTCAAGCGATTGCTGCTGCTGATCCCGGTGCTGATCGGCGTGACCTTCCTGGTCTTCGCCATCTTGTCACTCGCCCCCGGCGACCCGGTTTTGGTCGTACTTGGCGACAATGCAACGGAAGAGGCAGCCGAGGCCATGCGCTCAGAGCTTGGTCTGGATAAGCCGTTCCTTGAGCGGTATGTCAATTATATCTGGGATCTGCTGCATGGAGACTTCGGCAAGTCCTACAAGACAAAGCTAAGCGTCTCTGACCAGATCCTCTCGCGCTTCCCCAACACGATCCTTCTGGCTTTGAGCAGTATGCTCATCGCGTTGCTTTTCGGCATACCACTGGGTATATTGTCAGCGAAAAAGCAATATACCCTGTTGGATAACGTCGCGTCAGTCGGCGGACTGATTTCGGTGTCGATGCCGAACTTCTGGCTTGGCCTGCTGCTGGTTATCCTGTTCGCGCTGAAGCTGCGCTGGCTGCCGTCACAGGGTATGAGCGAGGGCACCGGTCCGATGCTTAAAAGCCTGATCCTCCCTGCGGTGACACTGGGCACCGGTATCATGGCGACCATCATGCGTATGACGCGCTCGAGCGTGTTGGAGACCATGCGTCAGGACTATGTCTCTACTGCCCGTGCAAAAGGCATCTCCGAATCGCAGGTCACGACGGGGCATATGCTGAAAAATGCGCTCATTCCCATCATCACCAGCGCGGGGCTGCAGTTCGGTCATTTGCTCGGCGGCTCCATGCTGACGGAAACCGTATTTTCCTGGCCCGGCGTCGGACGTTATATGCTTGATGCAATCAAGACGAAGGACACGCCAGCCGTACTCGGCTCCGTCATTTTGATGTCGGTCAGTTTCTCGGTTGTCAATCTGCTCGTTGACATTCTCTACGCATTTGTTGACCCGCGCATCAAGTCGCAGTACAAAAAGCACGGTAAAAAGTCCGCCCTGCGTGCAAAGAAGCAGGAGGCATGACTATGAAAAAAGCACAGAACATGCCTTATCAGAGCCGTACGCTCGGTGCAGAAGCATGGTATCGCTTCAAGAAGAACAAGCTCGCGCTTGGCGCACTCGCTATTTTCATTTTTCTGGCGCTGATGGCGATCACCACGATCATCATCGACCTTGTCACGAATAACTCATTTTACGACAAGTACGTCATTTCTCAGGATCTACTGCAGCGCTTGCAGCCGCCCTCGAAGGAGCACGTCCTCGGTATGGATGAGTTTGGCCGCGACATCCTGCTTCGCATCATCTGGGGCACGCGGTACTCGTTGTTTATGGGTGCATTTGCCGTGCTCGGCGCGTCGGTGCTCGGCGGCATCATCGGCGCAGTCGCAGGCTACTACAACATGATGGACACGATCCTCATGCGCATCATGGACGTATTCCTCGCAATTCCGACAACGCTGCTGGCTGTTGCGATCGTTGCGGCAACGGGTCCCAGTCTCGTCAATGTTGTTCTTGCCATTGCCATCTCCCAGACGCCGACCTTCGCGCGCGTCATTCGCGCACAGGTATTGACGATCAAGGATCAGGAGTTCATTGAGGCCGCACGTTCGGCTGGCGCGAGCGATGCACGCATTATTTTCCGCTACATCGTTCCCAACGCCCTGTCCCCCATGATCGTTCAGGTCACGATGGGCATGGCAAGCGCGATTCTTTCCATTGCCGGTCTCTCCTTCATCGGCATGGGCATCCAGGCTCCGATGCCAGAATGGGGTGCAATGCTTTCCAACGCCCGTTCTTACATCCGTGACGCATGGCACATTACCGTTATGCCCGGTGCCGCAATCATGATTACCATTCTGATCCTGAACATCATCGGCGACGGTCTGCGTGATGCGCTTGATCCGCGTATGAAGAACTAGGAGGCCTGCTATGAGCGACATTCTGAAAATAGAAGACCTTGTCATTCAGTATGACACCGACAGCGGATGCGTCCACGCGCTCAATGGTCTGTCCTTGACGCTTCGCGAGGGCGAAACACTGGGTCTCGTCGGCGAGACCGGCGCGGGCAAAACAACGCTGGCGCGCAGCATCATGGGATTGATCCAGTGTCCACCGGGAAAGATTGTCAGTGGTAAGATTCTCTATCGCGGGGAAGACCTTCTGACGATGAAGGAAAAGCATCGTCAATCCATCCGCGGCAAAGAGATCTCCATGATCTTTCAGGATCCCATGACCAGCCTCAACCCCGTCACGACAGTTGGCGACCAGATTGCCGAGGCTGTCATGGCGCATGAGAAAATCGGCAAGAAGCAGGCATGGGAAAAGGCGCTGGAAATGCTGGAGACTGTCGGCATCAGCCGCGAGCGTGCGAGCGATTATCCGCACCAGTTCTCCGGCGGCATGAAGCAGCGCGTCATCATCGCCATCGCGCTGGTTCTCAACCCGAAAATTCTGCTGGCAGACGAACCGACCACGGCGCTGGACGTCACCATTCAGGTGCAGGTGCTTGACACAATCCAGGCGCTTCGTAAAAAGCTTGACATGTCGATGATCCTCATCACGCACGATCTTGGCATCGTAGCGCAGACCTGTGAACAGGTTGCAATCATCTACGGCGGCGAGGTCGTGGAATACGCAGACGTATTTACAATCTTTGAAAACCGCATGCACCCCTATACACAGGGCTTGTTCAACTCCATTCCCAAGCTGAATGAGGACGTGAACCGCCTTGTGCCGATCGAAGGTCTGATGCCGGATCCCACCAATCTGCCGACGGGTTGCAAATTCTGCACGCGCTGTCAGCACGCGACCGACCGCTGCCGCGAGGAGCACCCGGAAATGATAGACGTTGGAAACGGGCATCTGGTCCGCTGCTTCCGTGCCGAAAATACCAACGCAGGAGGTGAGCAGAAATGAGCGCATCGAAGCAAACCATTCTGAGTGTTGAACACCTGAAAAAGTATTTTCAGACTGCTTCCGGTCAGCTCCATGCCGTAGATGACGTTAACTTTACCCTCGCAAAGGGTGAAACGCTTGGCGTTGTTGGCGAATCTGGCTGCGGCAAATCCACGCTGGGACGTACCATCCTTCGCCTGCATGAGCCGACCGACGGCAAGGTTATTTTTGATGGCAAGGACGTCACCGCATGCAGCAAGCAAGAGATGAAGAAGCTGCGTGAGGACATGCAGATCATCTTCCAGGACCCGTTTGCATCCATCAACCCCCGAATGACCGTCAGCCAGACCATCGCGGAGCCGCTTCTGATTCAGGGCAGGTATAAGCCCGGCGACAAAGAGGCACTTAACCGCCACGTACGTCAGGTCATGGACCGCGTCGGTCTTGCCCAGCGTCTTGTGAATGCCTATCCGCATGAGCTTGACGGCGGCCGCCGGCAGAGAATCGGCATCGGTCGTGCGCTTGCACTCGAGCCGAAGTTCATTGTCTGTGATGAGCCGGTCTCCGCGCTGGATGTCTCTATTCAGGCGCAGATTTTAAACCTGATGCAGGATATTCAGGAGGAAATGGGACTTACCTATCTGTTTATTACCCACGATTTGAGCGTTGTCAAGCATCTTTCCAACCAGATCATGGTCATGTATCTGGGGCAGGTCGTAGAGATCTGCGATGCAAAGCAGCTCTTCCGTGCGCCGGTACATCCCTACACAAAGGCGCTGCTGTCCGCCATTCCGATCCCGGATCCGAGGGTCAAAATGAACAAGATCCCGCTCAAGGACGAGCTTTCATCCCCAATCAACCCCAAGCCTGGCTGTCGATTTGCAAAGCGTTGCCCATATGCCACACCGGAGTGCACTGCGGGCGACATCCCGCTGTGCGAGGTTGAGCCAGGTCACAGCGTAGCCTGCATCAAGGCCGCGCAATTCAAGGACGCAATGGCGTAAACGCCAAGAAAAGAGCGCAAATATAAGGAGGAACATCATGAAACATCGACTTCTCGCACTTCTTCTCGCCGCCTGTACGCTGCTTTGTCTGGTGCTGACCAGTTGCAGCAAGTCAACCGACAGCAGCCAGGATAACAGCGCCGATGCCGCCGCTCAGGATCCACAGCAGGCAGATGCCAACGGCAACTACAAGGACACCGTTGTTTGGGCGCAGAGCGCAGACGTGACCTCAATGGACCCGCACGTCGGCAAGGAAACTGCCGCCGTTACGGTCACGTGCAACATTTTCAGCACGCTGATGGAAGTCATCGGTGACGGCGACCCCCAGCCGCTTCTTGCTGAGAGCTATCAGCAGCTCAACGACACGGATTGGGAGTTTACCATCCGCCAGGGCGTCAAGTTCCACGATGGAAGCGACTTGACCGTTGAGGATGTCAAGTGGTCACTTGATCGTGCGATCGCCTCTAACTATGTCAACTACATCGTCAGCTTTATCGAAAGTGTGGAGATCACTGGTGACAACACAATTGTCGTCCACTGCACAGCGCCCTACGCTCCGATCCTGAATAACCTTTCGATGCCATTCTCCGCCATCGTGCCAAAGGCCTACATCGAGGCCAACGGCGATGAATACTTCTCTCAGCATCCTATCGGCTCCGGTCCGTACAAGATGGTCAAATGGAACCCGTCCGACTCTGTCAAGCTTGAGGCGTTTGATGAGTACTTCATGGGCAAACCCGCGACCAAGAACCTCGTTATGAAGGTCATCCCTGAGGCCGCCCAGCGCGTTATTGCTTTGGAAATGGGTGAGGTCGACATTGCCTACTCCATTGAGGCCAACGACGTTAGCAAGATTGACGCCAACCCCGACCTGGTCAAGTATACACGGCCGTCCATGACCTGCTTCAACTACTTCTTCAATCTGATCGATGAGGATCGCCCCACCTATGATCTGAAGGTTCGTCAAGCCATCTGCTACGCTATTGACCGCCAGAAGATCATCGATACCATCCTTCAAGGCAGCGCTACTCTTGCTGACAGCATGATCGCGCCGATTGTTGCCTGCTACACACCGACCCCGACTTATGACTACGATCTGGAGAAGGCAAAGCAGCTCATGGCAGAGTCCTCCTATCCCAACGGCTGCGACCTCATCATGGTTACCAACCAGTCCCAGCAGCGTCTCGAGATCTGTCAGGTTGTCCAGCAGATGCTCAAGGAACTCAACATCAACGTCGAGATCCGCACCTATGAGCAGGCGACTTACATTCAGGCGCTGAACGAACATGAGCATGACATGGGTTTCTCCGCATGGATCACTTCCACCGGTGACGCCGACTACACCTATTATCCGTGCTACCACTCCACGCAGAAGGGCAAGCCCGGCAACCGCTCCTTCTTCGGCAATCCCAAGGCGGACGAACTGATCGAGAAGGGCCGCAGTCTGAGCGATCCCGAGGCGCGTAAGGAGGTCTACTCCGAGCTCAACCAGATCATCTATGAAAACTGCACGCAGCTGTACATTTGCCATCCGCTTACGGTCGAGGCCTGCACCAAGTATGTCGAGGGCTTCGTCAGCAACAAGGACGGCTACAACAGGCTGTGGACTGTGAAGTGCCTGCAGAGCTGATTTCTGCCGCAGACTTATCACAAAAGGGTTTGTCGCAAATTGAAATACACTAGAAATTTGCACAAACGAATCGTCTAGACGGTCAAAACAGACGCTTTCAGAGGTAAATCCGCCTCTGAAAGCGTCTTCCTTTTGCGGAGTTTTTTGGAAAAATACTTTTCAACACCTTCCATTCTGAACCATATCACAGGCTCGTACAGAGCCATATTCGGAAAGCTCCAGATAGATTTCCGGATGCTCAACATGGAAGGCGTCCATCAACTCTGGGAAAAAGACCGTGCTTAGGTTTGGCGGCGTACCAAGACGTACCGTAGGTCTGCGGCGGCTTGTGTCCTGGAATTCAAGCTGCATTTCGTCGCTCTGCCGAAGGAGGGCGGAGGCCCTCTCATAAAACTGCTCCCCCTCAACAGTAAGTTCAAGACCGTTGTTGCTGTGCGAGAAGAGCGTGATGGAAAACTCCTTTTCCAGTTCACGCAGCGCCAGCGATACTGCCGGCTGTGTCACAAACATAATTTTTGCTGCCTTCGTAATACTGTGGCACTGCGCAGCCGTACAGAAATAGCGAAGCTGATTGAGCGTCATGGGGATCATCAGCAAGCAGGTCGGCTTTATCAAGTAATCATCAAATGTGAAAACCGGGGAATGGCGCGTCTGTTCCCCGGCTTTTTCAAAGGAGTAGTCCCTATGCTGTTTACACTTGGATTCGGAGACGGGACACAGGATGTGGAGGTTCCGGACAGAAATCTTCTCTATACACTGCTCCCAAACAATGTGAAGTACGGTCTCACCGGTGAGGCAGAAGTCAAAAGAGCGCTTCAGGAGCCGATCGGTTCTCCGCGTCTGCGCGCACTTGTATGGCTTTATTTGGATATAATGTGAGGAGCGTCTTTTGACTGCACTTTTGACTGCACTTGACTGCATTTTGACTGAACTTTGCTTGAGTATGCTATCGCAGAGTGCTTAGTGTGAGCATAGTAAACATTTTCAAAATTTCCCTAAATTACTAGAAAAATCAAGTTTTTCTAGATACTGTCCGGGTTTCTTGATCACCTGGAAAGCGAGTTCTCCTAAGCGGAAGGCCGTGGGTTCGAATCCCGCCGGGGAGACCAAAGCAAAGCGCCACCCATCGGGTGGCGCTTTGCTTTACTTTCATTGGTAAGTACTTAGTCTTTTCTATTGCCACTTATGTCGAAATTCAGCCAAAGCGAGGATACTTTTTTGTAAAACCATACTTGACAAACCGTCTCTCAGCCCGGGGCGTTCGACGCGGTGAGCGACGGGCAGATCGACCTGGGACCCAACGAAACGGCGCTCCGGGCGGCCCGGGACGCCATGAACGGCTACGACCCCACCTACGGGTGCCTGTACTACTACAACCCGGCCACCACCACCAACAAGTGGATGCTAAGTAAGCCCGTGGCGCTGCGGATCGGGCGGCACGTGTTCTGCTATTGAGGTAAGCGCATGAGAAAAGGATGGAGAAGACTGATTTGGGCGGTCCTGGGGCTGGGGCTCGTCGCGGCCCTGGTGAAGTTGGGGGAGAGCCGGGAGGCCCTGGCGGCCCGGCAGGCGGCGGAACGGACCCGGATCGAAAACCTGTACCATCGGATCGACGACGATCTGAACGACGTGGACGTGTCGCTGTCGAAGCTCGGTGCGGCGGCCAGCCCCCGGCAGACGGTGCTGCTCCTGGGGGACGTGTGGCGGGCGACGGGCAGCGCCGGGGCGGCAATGGCCCTGCTGCCCCTTTCCCACGCGGACAGCTGCGACATGAGCCAGTTCGTCACCCGCTGCGGGGACTACGCCCACGCCCTCATGGGCCGGGTGCTCCAGGGCCGGGCCCTGACGAATGAGGATCGGCGGCAGCTCCAGGACATGCGGACCGCCTGCGCTCAGATCCGGCAGGTGGCGGGGGAGGCCATCGAGAGCGGCGACTACGTGGCAGCGGACGCGGTGGACGGCGGCTGCTACGAGCAGACCCAGAGCGAGGCGGCCATCAGCGAATATCCCACGCTGATCTACGACGGCCCCTTCTCCGAGAGCGGGGAGAACCAGGCGCCCAAGGCGGACCCGGGGGAGCGGATCACGGCCCAGCAGGCCCGGGCCGCGGCTCAACGGCTGTTCCCGGGGGAGGTGGGGGAGCCGGTGTACGTGGCAGGGGCCCTGCCGGTGTACGAGTTCACCGTGGACACGGCGGACCGGGGCCAGGTGTCCCTGTCCCTGACGGAGCGAGGGGGAGAGCTCCTCTCCTTCATGGCGTCGCCCACGGGGGACAAGAACGATCCCCCCTGCGATGAGGAGAGCGAACGGCTGAAGGAAAGCGCCCTGTCCTTCCTGCGGGAGCTGGGGGTGGAGGACCCGGCGGCGGCCTACGCCCAGTACTACCAGGGGGTGGCGGTGCTGAACTTCGCCCCCCGGCAGGAGGGGGTGATCCTCTACAGCGACCTTGTGAAGGTATACCTGGACCGGGACACCGGGGAGGTCATGGGCCTGGACGCCCGGAACTACCGGCTGAACCACCGAGCCCGGGACCTGCCCCGGCCCCAAATCACGGAAAAGCAGGCCGCCGAGTACGTGTCGGACAGCCTGCACATAGAGCATACGGATATTGCCCTTATCCCCCTGACAAAGCAAAGCGAGGTCCTGTGCTACGAGTTCAAAGCCACGAACGACGGGACCTTTTACATCGTCTATATCAACGCCCTCACCGGCGAGGAGGAGCAGATATTCGAGGTGATCAACTCCCAGGAGGGGGATTTGGTGGTGTGATCAGTACCCCCTTCGTATCTGGTCCAGGAGCATGCGGATCTCGCTGTCGGTGAAGGTGCGGGAGGGGGAATAGTTGATGGAGTCGGCGTCGATCATGGCCGTGAGCCGGTCGTAGTCCTGCTCCACCAGGGGCGGGCAGCCCTTCTCGAGGCCGCAACGGTCCAGCAGGGCCTTCAGGGCCAGGATGAACTTGTCGGCGGCGGCCTCCCGAGTGTCGCTTTCGTCGGCCACGCGGCAGTGGCGGGCCAGGGCGGCCAGCTGGTCGTACCGGATGTTCTCCTGGGCCTCCACCACGGGGACGAGGCACCAGGCCACGGCCTTGCCGTGGGGGATGTGGTAGAGAGCGCCGATGGAGTGGCCGAAGGCGTGGGCGTACCCAGCGAGCTGGGTGTTGACGGCGTTGCCGCCATAGTGGGCGGCCAGGAGGGTGGCCTGCCGGGCCTCAATGTTCTTCGGGTCCTCCAGCAGCAGGGGCAGGTTCTCCATCACCAGCCGCACGCATTCCCGGCTCTTGAAGACGTCCTCCTCGCTGGAGTCCACGTCGGCCAACAGCCCTTCGAGGCCGTGGCTCAGGGCGTCCATGGCGCACCAGGTGGTGACGCTCCGGGGCGCGCCGATCAAAAGCTCGCTGTCCAAAATGACGGCCGCCACCTCCAGGCCGAAGATGACCGTGGAGCTCTTGGTGCCCTGCTTGTTCTGGACCACGGCCCCCACGGTGCACTCGGCCCCGGTACCGGCGGTGCTGGGGATGTTGATCATGGGCAGGGTGCCGCTGTTGGCGAAAGCGAATTTGTGCAGGTAATGGGTCACGGGGGCGTTGGGGTGCTTGGCCCCGGCGGCGATGATCTTGCCGCTGTCCATGACGGACCCGCCGCCCAGGGCTACGATGCAGTCGGCCCCGCAGGCCATGGCCGCCCGGCGCCCTGCGTCCACCATGCGCACCGTGGGCTCCCCGTCGATGTCGTGGAAAAGGGTGCATCCTACGTCGTGCTCCGCCAGGGAGGCGGCCACCTTCTCATGGAGGCCCAGGCCGAAGAGGGTCTGGTCCGTGATCAGCAGGGCGGACCGGTACCCGTTCTTTTCGCAGATAGCGCCCACCTCGCTCCGCTTGCCGAAGCCCTCCATGAGCTCCGGTTCCGGCAAAGGCGCGGCCTTGATGACGGCTCCCGGCACCTTGCGGATGGCTTTTCTTCCCAGATAAAACGGCATTTTTCTCTCTTCTGTCTCTGTTAAAATCTGCTGCGCCGGGGGGTGGGAAATGTCAGTACCGGTTGTGGACCTTCTCCGCGAAGCACGGCACGTCCCGGACCTCCAGGACCCTGCCGTCGTCCAGGACGGCCCTGCCGGACAGGCGGCCGAAGACCTGGTGCTGGTCGGAGATGAGGACCTTGAAGTCGATCTTGGCCGCCCGGTCCAGGATGGGCACGAAGTCCATCTCGAACCGGCCGTCGGAGGAGGAGAAGCGCCAGGGCTTCAGGTAGCTATCCTCGGGGATGTGGAAGGTCACGTCGTCCAGCTTGTGGACCTTCCCGTCGTAGAAGATCACGTTCTCCGTGGCGGCACTGGTGTCGCCGAAGCCGTAGCCGATGTTGAAGCCAAAGGCCACGCCGTCCAGGTCCGCGTTGCCGCTGCCCCAGAACCAGGTGTTGTCGTAGGTCCAGACGCCCCGGCCCCAGTCCAGCGTGCCGAAGTCCGTCTTTGGGTCGAAGGTATAGCGGACGCCGTCATACTCCATCCAGCCGGAGGCCCGCATGCAGTTGATCTTCTGGTTGTAGTAGAAGTGCCCGTCCTTGGGCCAGGGGGTGGCGATGACCATGGACTCCATGTCCGGCTGCTGAAGGACGATGTCGCAGTCGAAGGGCTTGTCCTTCCAGAATCGCTCGAAGTGGCAGGTGATGCGCCGCTGGCCGCCGCCCGCCAAGAAGCGCATCTGCAGGCGCTTGTCCTCGTAGACGGTGTCGCCCCGGGCGGAGTCGTTGGGCAGCTTCAGCTTGCCCAGGGGAAAGGTGTTGAGCACGGTCTCCGTGTGCTCCCAGGGGGGGTCGCCCAGGCCCAGCAGGGACACGGACTGGAGGCCGATATACCCGTCGTCGGAGATGGTGAAGGCCCCGGCGAAGCCCCGGCCCATGACCAGGTAGTAGTCCCACTCCTTGATGCGCCAGCGGGGCGCCTTCACCTGGGCCCGGTCGTATTGCTGCACCAGGTGCCGGGACCAGCCGGGCTCCCGCAGATTCCCCCGCTCGTCCAGCAGCGGGTGAGATGCCGTCACTTCATGGTTGCGCATAGCTATGCCTCCTGCCTATATGTCTACCCTTAGTGTACGAAAAAACCGCCCCGATTTCAACCTGAAATTAAACAGGAGTATGGCTCCTCTCCACGAAAAACCATACTCCATATGAGCTTTTCTTTTTCCGCCGCTTTTTCTTTTCACT
>ONNS01000057.1 GCA_900319275.1 uncultured Eubacteriales bacterium | reverse complement strand
GGCTTCGCCGCCGGGTATACCGCGTGCTGCTCGGCGTGCTGGCGGCCGTGTTTGTGCTGTCGGCGGCCATGGTCGCCCGCGGGCTGCTCAGGCACGACGTACTGAAGGGCACATGGACGCTGGACGAGAGCACAGCCTATATTTTCGATGGCAAGGGCAGCGGGACACTGCGCCTGCCGATGGGCAGCTATGCCTTTTCCTATACTATAGAGGATAATATTGTCACGCTGGACTTTGCGGACGAGTCTTTGTCCGACGCCTCGTACAGCTTCCTTCTTGGCAGGGATGCCCTGACGCTCGACACCAACACCGGCACGGTCTACTGGCTGAAGAGAGAACGGTAAACGCTGCCGCGGCGTGTGGATACGGCTGTTTTGAACAATTAATCACGCGGCTGAAAAGCATGAATGATTCCGCAGACCGTCCCCCACATATTTTGTTAGCTGACAAGAAAAAAGACTTGACAGGACGGAGTGAACGGTGTATACTCTGCAAAGTCAAATCACTTGACACGAAGGAAATGCTGCGCGAGCGGCAGGGAGGGAGAGGCATGGCCGAGGATCGCATCCGGCAGAGTCTGCTGCTGGATTTCTACGGCGAGCTCCTCACCGAGCGGCAGCGCAGCTGCTACGATCTGCACGTGAACGAGGATCTTTCGCTCTCCGAGATCGCCGAGCAGTGCGGCATCTCCCGTCAGGGTGTTTGGGACAATATCCGCCGGGCTGAGAGCAGTCTGGAGGAGTTCGAGAAGAAAACGGGGCTGATCGCCCGTTTTACCGCCACGGCCCACGGTCTGGACGCGCTGGAGCAAAAGCTGCTGACGCTCTCAACCATGACGGAGGGCGAGGCGCAGGGGCTCGCAGGCGAGGCTCTGCACGATCTGAAGGAGTTACGAGATGGCCTTTGAAAGCTTATCCGATAAACTCAATAATACCTTCAAGCGTCTGCGCGGCAAGGGCCGCCTGACGTCGTCCGACGTCAAGGAGGCCATGCGCGAGGTCCGTATGGCCCTGCTCGAGGCCGACGTCAGCTATAAGGTCGTCAAGGACTTTACCAAGCGCGTCACCGACAAGGCCATCGGCGCCGACGTGCTTGAGGCGCTCAACCCCGCGCAGATGGTCATCAAGATCGTCAACGACGAGCTGCGCGAGCTCATGGGCGGCGAGACTGCGCGTCTCAACATCGGCCCGAAGAGCCCGAGCATCGTGATGCTCGTCGGCCTGCAGGGCGCGGGCAAGACGACCAACGGCGCCAAGCTTGCGGCCTATATGCGCAAGCAGGGCAAGCGACCGCTGCTTGTGGCCTGCGATATCTACCGCCCGGCTGCTATCAAACAGCTTGAGACCGTCGGCGCACAGCTGAACATCCCGGTGTTCCAGATGGGGCAGACAAACCCCGTCGACATCGCGAAGGCCGCCGTGCAGTACGCGAAGGACCACGGCAACGACCTCGTCTTCCTCGACACGGCCGGCCGTCTCCACATCGACGAGGCGCTGATGCACGAGCTGCAGGAGATCCGCGACGCGGTCGAGCCTGCCGAGATATTGCTGACGGTCGACGCCATGACCGGTCAGGACGCGGTCAACGCGGCCACGGCCTTTGACGAGGCGCTGGGCGTGACCGGCGTCATGCTCACCAAGCTCGACGGTGACGCCCGCGGCGGCGCGGCGCTCTCGATCCGCGCGGCCACCGGCAAGCCGATCAAGTTCATGGGCACGGGCGAAAAGCTCGACATGATCGAGCCCTTCCACCCCGACCGCATGGCCTCGCGTATCCTCGGCATGGGCGATATGCTGACGCTCATCGAAAAGGCCCAGCAGAGCTTTGATGAGAAGAAGGCGCTGGAGGCGGCCGAAAAGCTGCGCGCCAACCGCTTCACGCTCAGTGATTATCTCGACCAGATGGCCCAGCTGCGCAGCATGGGCGATTTGAACGACCTGGCCGGCCTGATCCCCGGGCTCGACGCTGACGCGCTCAAGGGCGCCAAGGTGGATGAAAAGGCCATGGCCCGCCAGGAGGCCATCATCCTCTCAATGACCCCCGCCGAGCGTGAGAACCCCTCCATCATCAACTCCAGCCGCAAAAAGCGCATTGCCGCGGGCTCCGGCGTCAACATCGTGGACGTGAACCGGCTGCTCAAGCAGTTCGAGGCCATGCAGAAGATGATGAAGCAGTTTTCCGGCAAGAACATGAAGAAGCTGCAGAAGCGTATGGGCCGCATGGGTAAAATGGGCGGCGGCTTCCCGGGCTTCGGTTTCTAACTGGTTTACAAGAGCGTTTCGCCTTGTAATATATACAAAAGTATGGGTATCGAGTTAGGGCAACAAATTGCCTTCCCCTGGAGGGGAAGGTGCACCAGTGCGCACACTGGGGCGGATGAGGTGGCGCTCTGCGATGAAGCAGAGTGGAGAACAAACGCTGACACCTCATCAGTCACGGCGCGGCCGTAACACGCGCCGCAACAGCTTCTACCCGTAAAGGGCACAATGCCCTCAAGGGGAAGCCATGGGGTGCAAGCCTGAGCTTGTTGAGTTAAGTCGATACGCATATACAAAATATAATTGGAGGTGAAGATACAATGGTTAAGATCAGACTTCGCAGAATGGGCGCCAAGAAGAACCCCTTCTATCGCATCGTCGTTGCTGACTCTCGTTTCCCCCGCGACGGCCGTTTTATCGAGGAGCTTGGTACCTATGATCCGGCTGCTGACGACAGCGCCAAGATCAAGGTCGACATGGAGCGTGCGCAGTATTGGATTTCGAACGGCGCTCAGCCCACCGATACCGTCCGCGGCCTGCTGAACAAGCTGAAGGCCTAAGTAAGGAGATTCCACCGGCATGAAAGAGCTTTTGACCTATATTGTGCAGAGTCTTGTGGACAATCCCGAGCAAGTCTCTGTGACCGAGCGCAAGGCCGATGGCGAAACCGTCTATGAAGTGCGGGTCGCCGACGGCGATATGGGCAAGGTCATTGGCCGGCAGGGGCGGATCGTCAAGCAGATCCGTATCCTCATGCGGGCCGTCGCCCAGCGAAAGGGCAAAAAGATTTCCGTGGAAATCATGGACTGATAGTTATTAACCCTAAAAAAACCGTGGCTGCAATGCCTCGGTTTTTTGCTATGGGAGAAAAGAGAATGCCCGTGAAAAAAACCATTACACTGCTGCTGGCGTGTCTGCTGCTCGCATCCGCCTGCCCGGCGGTGCGTGCGGAGGGCGTCGCTGTCGAGATCCGGGACCGCGCGGGACTCGAAGCTATCGCACAGGATCCCGCCGGTCACTATGTGCTCACAGCAGACATTGACCTCGGAGACGGCGACTGGACGCCGATCCCGTTTTCCGGCACGCTTGACGGCGCCGGGCACACGATACTCAATCTGCATGTGACCGAGACGCGCGGCAGCCGCACGACCTATGACGGCAACGACAAGCCCTATACCTCCTCGTTTGCCGGACTGTTCTCCGAGCTTGTCGACGCGCAGGTCACCGATCTGAATCTGCTGGGCGCTCTGATAGAGATCGAAAACAGTGACAACGCCTTCGCCGGCATGCTGGCGGGTTATGTGGAAAACAGCAGCATCAGCAATTGTACTGTGTCCGGCCGCGTCCATATGGCGACCTACGCCATCGACGCCGGGATCGGCAGCATCGCCGGCTACGGCTGCGGCAGCTTTCTCAACTGCAGCTCGGAAGCTGAGCTCGTCCACGAGGATCATACCTCGGAGCACCGCTGCGAGGAGTTTGTCGGCGGCATTCTGGGCTGCGGCATTGCGCACATCGAGGGCTGCACCTCCGCGATCGAGGCCTATGTATCCTGTAACGGCTTTGCGCACAACGGCGGCCTGACAGGGATGTACCATGTCTGCGGCTTTTCGTTTGATGATCGTGTCGTCAGCAATAACTTTGTATCGGGCACGATCCGCTTTTATGAGAACAACTATATCCGCAAGGCCTACTGCGAGCCCTATTACGGCGAGCATCTGTCCGCCACTTATCGCGCCGAGGGCAACAGTCATGCTTTCAAGCGCGCAGAGACCTGGGACTATAGCCAGATTCTCCGCCCGGAGACCTGCGCCAATCCTGACTATGAAACGACCGTCACCGAAGCAGACTGTGACAGCTTCGGCTTTGCCACTCACAGCTGCCGCGGCTGCGGCTATAGCTACACCGACAGCTATACCCTCAAACAGCACGAGAGCGGCGCATGGGAGACCGTAACGCCCGCGACCACCGAGCGGGAGGGACTTGCACAGCGGCACTGCCTGCTCTGCGGCGCACTGACCGACGAGCGCGTGCTCGAGCGCCTGGTGCTCTGCCAGTCGCTGACGCTCTCGCAGCAGCAAGTCAGGCTGCACCCGGGCGATACCGCCTCAATCAGCTATGAGCTCCTGCCCGCCGAGGCGAGCGACCGGAGCCTTCTCTGGACCTCCGGCGACGAGACCGTGGCGACGGTCAGCGCCGACGGCCTTATAACGGCGATCGACTCCGGCGAGGCGCTGATCATCGCACGCTCGGCTGACGGCGCCGTCAGCGCCGCGTGCACGGTGAAGGTGAGCAAAACCTTCGGACAGTGGCTGGGCGGGATTTTTCGATAGGAGGAGCGAGGCATGGAACTGAGTAAGCTGATCGACGCGGGCAAGATCGTCAACACGCACGGCGTCCGCGGCGAGGTGAAGATCGAGGTCTGGCTCGACAGTGCCGAGCTGCTGCGCACAAGCGGCCGTGTCATTATCGACGGGAAGGAGCACCGGCTGCTCTCTGCCCGCGAACAGAAGGGCTGGCTGCTGGCAAAACTCGAGGGTGTGGACGACGTCAACGCCGCCATGGCATTGAAGGAGCATACCGTGCAGGTCTACCGCTCGGATCTGAAGCTGCCGGCGGGCACGGTCTTTGTGCGGGATATCCTCGGCGCGAAGGTCGTCACCGAGGAGGGCGAGACCGTCGGCACGCTTGTCGATGCGCTCGAATACCCGGCCCACATGGTCTATGTGGTGCGCGGGGAGACCGAACACCTGATCCCGGCCGTGCCGACCTTCATCCGCGCTATCGACACACAGAACGGGACTGTCACCGTACACCTGATCGAAGGAATGTGAAAGCATGCGCATCGACATCATGACACTGTTTCCGGACACGGTCTCGGCCGTGCTGCACGAGAGCATCCTCGGCCGGGCCGCCAAGCGCGGCCTGATCGAGATCAACTGCGTGCAGATCCGGGACTATACCGAAAATAAACAAAACCAGGTGGACGATTACCCCTACGGCGGCGGCTGGGGCTGCGTGATGATGGCCCAGCCGCTCAAGAGCTGCCTGGACGCCATCAAGGCCGACTCCGAGGGTATGAATCGCCGCGTGCTGTACATGAGCCCGCAGGGCAAGCCCTACACGCAGGAGACGGCCAAGCGCCTGCGCACATACGACCAGCTGGTCCTTGTCTGCGGCCACTACGAGGGCGTGGACGAACGCTTTATCGAGGCGTGCGTCGACGAGGAGATCTCGCTTGGCGACTTTGTGCTGACCGGGGGCGAGATCGCGGCCATGGCCGTGGCCGATTCGGTCTGCCGTCTGCTGCCCGGCGTGCTCTCGGACGAGGCCTGCTACACCGGCGAGAGCCACTGGGACGGCCTGCTCGAATACCCGCAGTACACCCGGCCTGAGACCTGGGAGGGCCGCACGGTGCCGCAGGTGCTGCTCGAGGGCAACCACGCGAAGGTGGAGCTCTGGCGGCGCAGAAAGCAGCTGGAGCGCACGCGCGACAAGCGCCCGGATCTGTTTGAAAAGCTTGTCCTCACGGACGAGACCGACAAAAAGCTGCACGCCGAGGTGCTGCGCGAAAGCGGCCGCGTGCGGCTTGAGCAGCCCATTACCTATCGCGCGGCGCGCGCAGACGAGCTGCCGCGCATCCTCGAGATCACCGATCAGGCGCGCGCCTCGCTGCGGCGCTTCCACGTCGACCAGTGGCAGGGGAGCTACCCCAACGAGGACGCCTTCCACGGCGATCTGGCGAGAGGGGAGTGCTTCGTCGTGCTGCACGGCGACGAGATCGCCGCGTTCTTCACGCTCAAGGGCGGCGTCGAGGAGACCTACGACAGCATCACTGACGGCAAATGGTCCTCGGACGCGCCCTACTGCACGCTCCACCGCTGCGCCGTGGCGCAGGAATACCGCTCAAGCGGTATGGCCGAGGCGATGCTGCGCTGCGCCGAGGAACAGACGAGGAAAAACGGCGTCAAGTACCTGCGCGCCGATACGCACAGAAAGAATAAGCCGATGCAGCGCCTGCTGCGCGACGGCGGCTTTCGCTACCGCGGCAATATCGAGGTGCACGCCGAGCCCGGCCACGATCCCTCCCGGCAGGCGTATGAAAAAATGCTGAAAGAGAAAAAATAGGTATGGTTCTCACTGATTATACCGAGATCCGCGCGCTGCTGACGCGCCACGGCTTTCGCTTTTCCAAATCCCTCGGCCAGAACTTTCTGACCGCCGCCTGGGTGCCCGCGCGCATCGCCGAAGAGAGCGGCCTCGACGCCGATACCGGCGTCGTCGAGATCGGCCCCGGCGTCGGCTGCCTGACGGCCGAGCTCTCCGCGCGCGCCGGGAAGGTCGTCGCGATCGAGATGGACAGGGCACTGAAACCGGTCCTCGCCGAGACGCTGCAGGGGCGGGATAACGTAGAAGTCGTCTTCGGCGATGCGACAAAGCTCGATCTTAAGTCGCTGGCCGCGGAAAAACTCGCCGGGCTCAGACCGGTCGTGTGCGCCAATCTCCCCTATAACGTCACGACGCCGCTGCTGACGGCCATTCTGGATGCCGGCTGCTTTGCAAGCGTGACCGTCATGATCCAGCGCGAGGTCGCACGGCGCATCTGCGCGCAGGTCGGCTCGCCCGATTACGGCGCCTTCGGGCTCTTTGTCCAGTGGCACTGCGAGACCGCGCTCCTCTTCGACGTGCCGCCGAGCTGCTTTGTGCCGCAGCCCAAGGTGACCTCGTCGGTCATCCGTCTGACAAGGCGCAGCGCCCCTCCGATCGCGGTGCAGAGCGAAGAGCTGCTCTTTCGTGTGATCCGCGCGGCCTTCAATCAGCGCCGGAAAACGCTCGTCAACGCGCTCTCCTCCCAGCTCGGCTATGAGAAGAGCCTGATCGAGGAAGTGCTGACTTCCTGCGGTTTTGATCCCAGAGTTCGCGGTGAGGCGCTTGCGATTGGTGATTTTGCCGCAGTCAGCGACAAAATTGTTTACAGGATAAACGGAACTTTGTGAGGAAAAACTGTTGATTTCCGCACCTGTTTATGATACTCTAAGAAATGGCAAAAAGGATTTTGCCGCAATGATTTCTGATTTTTAAATTGAATAGAAAGGAATCGAAAAACACATGAGCAAAAAGTACGTCTATCTGTTTTCCGAAGGCAACGCCACCATGCGTGAGCTGCTTGGCGGCAAGGGTGCAAACCTGGCCGAGATGACCAACATCGGTCTGCCCGTGCCCCAGGGCTTCACCATCACCACCGAGGCCTGCACCCAGTACTATGAGGACGGCCGTCAGATCAACGACGAGATCATGGCTGAGGTCATGAAGAACGTCAAGATCATGGAAGACCTCAACGGCAAGAAGTTCGGCGATCTCACCAACCCCCTGCTGGTCTCCGTTCGCTCCGGCGCCCGCGCCTCCATGCCCGGCATGATGGACACCATCCTCAACCTCGGCTTGAACGACGACGTCGTCGCCGCCATGATCAAGGGCAACCCCGATCCCAAGTTCGAGCGCTTTGTGTATGACTCCTATCGCCGCTTCATCCAGATGTTCTCCGACGTCGTTATGGAAGTTGGCAAGAAGTATTTCGAGCAGCTGATCGACGCCATGAAGGAGCGCAAGGGCGTGAAGTTCGACATCGAGCTCGACGCCAACGACCTCAAGGAGCTGGCCGCCGAGTTCAAGGCCGAGTACAAAAAGCAGCTCGGCACCGACTTCCCCTCCGACCCTGTTGTGCAGCTGAAGGAAGCCATCCGCGCCGTGTTCCGCTCCTGGGACAACCCCCGCGCCAACGTCTATCGCCGTGACAACGACATCCCCTATTCCTGGGGCACTGCCGTCAACGTCATGCCGATGGTCTTCGGCAACCTGAACGAGAACTCCGGCACCGGCGTCGCCTTCACGCGTGACCCGGCCACCGGCGCCAAGGGCCTGTACGGCGAGTTCCTGACCAACGCCCAGGGCGAAGACGTCGTTGCCGGCGTCCGCACCCCGATGCCCATCACCGAGATGGAGCAGAAGTTCCCCGAAGCCTTCAAGCAGTTCGTCGATGTCTGCGCCACGCTCGAGAACCACTATCGCGACATGCAGGACATGGAGTTCACCGTCGAGAACGGCAAGCTCTACATGCTGCAGTGCCGCAACGGCAAGCGCACTCCGCAGGCCGCTATGAAGATCGCCTGCGACCTGGTCGACGAGGGCATGATCGACGAGAAGAAGGCCGTCTCCATGATCGAGCCGCGCACGCTCGACGCGCTGCTGCACCCCAACTTTGACGCCGCCGCCCTGAAGGCCGCCACCCCGATCGGCAAGGGCCTGGGCGCCTCCCCCGGCGCCGCCTGCGGCAAGGTCGTCTTCACCGCTGAGGACGCCAAGGAATGGGCCTCCCGCAAGGAGAAGGTCGTTCTGGTCCGTCTCGAGACCAGCCCCGAGGATATCGAGGGCATGAAGGCCTCCCAGGGCATCTTGACTGTCCGCGGCGGCCGTACCTCTCACGCTGCCGTCGTGGCCCGCGGCATGGGCCGCTGCTGCGTCTCCGGCTGCGGCGAGATCAAGATGGACGAGGCCAACAAGAAGTTCGAGCTCGCCGGCAAGACCTTCCACGAGGGCGACTATATCTCCATCGACGGTTCCACCGGCAACATCTATGACGGCATCATCCCCACGGTCGACGCCACGATCTCCGGTGAGTTCGGCCGCATCATGGCCTGGGCCGACAAGTATCGCCGCCTGGGTGTCCGCACCAACGCCGATACGCCCGCCGATGCCCGCAAGGCTCGCGAGCTGGGCGCCGAGGGCATTGGCTTGACCCGTACCGAGCACATGTTCTTCAACGCCGACCGTATCGAGCCCTTCCGCGAGATGATCTGCGCCGATACCGTTGAGGAGCGCGTCGCCGCTCTGGCCAAGCTCGAGCCGATGCAGCAGTCCGACTTTGAGGGCATCTACGAGGCCATGGAAGGCTGCCCGGTCACCATCCGTTTCCTCGATCCCCCGCTGCATGAGTTCGTCCCCACCACCGAGGCCGATATCAAGCTGCTGGCTGACCACCAGGGCAAGACCGTTGAGCAGATCAAGGCGCTGATCGCCTCCCTGCACGAGTTTAACCCCATGATGGGCCACCGTGGCTGCCGTCTGGCTGTCACCTATCCCGAGATCGCCGAGATGCAGACCCGCGCCGTCATCAAGGCCGCGCTGGCTGTCCAGGCCAAGCACCCCGACTGGACCATGGTTCCCGAGATCATGATCCCGCTGGTGGGCGAGGTCAAGGAGCTCAAGTACGTCAAGGACGTCGTCTGCAAGGCCGCCGATGAGGTTCTGGCCGCTGCCGGCTCCAAGATGAAGTACAAGGTCGGCACCATGATCGAGATCCCGCGCGCCGCTCTGACCGCCGACGAGATTGCCAAGGAAGCCGAGTTCTTCTCCTTCGGCACCAACGACCTGACCCAGATGACCTTCGGCTTCAGCCGTGACGACGCCGGCAAGTTCCTGGGCAGCTACTACGACAAGAAGATCTACGAGAGCGATCCCTTCGCCCGCGTCGACCAGGTCGGCGTCGGCAAGCTGGTCAAGATGGCTGCCACCCTCGGCCGTCAGACCCGTCCCGACCTCCATCTGGGTGTCTGCGGCGAGCACGGCGGTGATCCCAGCTCTGTCGAGTTCTTCCACAAGGCAGGTCTGGACTACGTGTCCTGCAGCCCGTTCCGCGTTCCCATCGCCCGTCTGGCCGCTGCTCAGGCTGCCATCGCCGAGGAGAAGGAGAAGGCCGCCGCTGCCGAGGCTGAGAAGCAGGAGATCGACGAGAAGGTCGCTGTTGCCAAGGCTGCTCTGAAGGATGCCACCGATAAGCTCTCCGCCGCCGCTGTTGACGCCAGCGCCGAGCTCAAGGATCTGGCCCAGGCGGGCTTCAAGTCCCTGCTGGCCGGCTGGGAAGAGGCCAAGAAGACCTTCAATTCCGAGCGCAAGTAAGGATCAGACGTAAAGCCTGAAAATCGCATATAATCCGCAATGCCGCATCGAAAGATGCGGCATTGCTTTTTTAGCAGAAGGATAAAAATGGTGGTAAAAGCTTAGATCTGTGATATAATTGAAACGGCGGATTTGCTATACTAATGAGATATAGAAGGAGGCGCCACGTTCATGCTCATCAAAAACCCGATCCTGACCGGATTTCACGCGGATCCCTGTATCTGCAGGAAAGATGACGATTATTATATTGCGGTCTCGAGCTTTGAGTGGTTTCCCGGCATCCCGATCTATCATTCCCGGGATATGAAGCACTGGGAGCTGTATACCCATGTGCTGACCGATGAAAAGACCTGTGACCTGACGCGCCTGCCCTCGGCGAAGGGCATTTGGGCGCCCTGCCTGAGCTACTGCAAAGAAGAGGATCTATTCTATGTGGTGTACGGGGTCATGAACTCGATGAACGCCCGGTATTTCGACATCAACAACTATCTCATCACGGCCAGAGACATCCGCGGCCCCTGGAGCGAGCCGGTCTATCTCCATTCCGCGGGCTTTGACGCGTCTCTTATGCATGACGATGACGGGCGCAAATGGCTCGTTTCCCTGGACTGGGAGACGCGCACAGACTACGAGAAGCCCGGTCAGATCTGCATCGTGGAGTACGACCCGGCGGCAAAGGCCATCAAGGGCTATCCCAGGCGCATCTGGCGCGGCGGGACCGACCGCGGCTGTCTGGAAGCGCCGCATCTCACCAAACGGAACGGAATGTACTATCTCATGTGCGCCGAGGGCGGTACAGGCTATTATCACTGCGTCACCATGGCGCGCGCGAAGGACCCCTTCGGCCCGTGGGAGGGCGACCCGAAAAACCCGATCCTGACCGCTGTACCCGAGAATCACAACGAGCGGGCAGATACGGATCATCTGAAGCCCCGGTACTACAATCCCGACAGCTATCTGCAAAAGTGCGGCCACGGGAGCTATGTGGACTGCCCCAACGGCGAGACCTGGCTCGTACATCTCTGCTCGAGACCTTTTACACCGGAGCTGCGCTGTACGCTCGGCCGCGAGACGGCGATCCAGAAAATGCGCTGGACCGAAGACGGCTGGCTGCGCCTGGCCTCCGGCGGCAACATGGCGCAGACCTATGTGGAGGGCAGCGCGCTGCCCGACTGGGTACCGGAAGCGCTGCCGGAGACGGACGATTTTAACGATGACCGTCTGGGGATCCAGTACTATGCCCCCCGCATCGACCCGAAAAGCTTCTGCGATCTGACCGCCCGCCCGGGCTGGCTGCGTATGCGCGGGCAGGAGGCGAGAAGCTCGCTCAACCGTGTCAGCATCCTGGCGCGAAAGCTGCAGAGCGTGAACGCCGAGGTCGTCACAAAGATGGAGTTCAAGCCGGAAATCCACCAGCACAGCGCCGGGCTGATCCTCTATTACGACAACATGAATTACGCCTGCCTGCGCAAGTACTGGAGCGACACGCTCGGCGGCCCCGCTATTTCTGTTGTGCGCCTCGATAACGGGAAAAAGACGGAATATAGCGATTCGCGGCGTGCTGTTGACGATGCAGCGCTCTACATGAAGCTGCGTATCAAGGGGCGGGAATCCCGCTTTTCCTGGTCGGCGGACGGGGAGCGCTGGGAGGAGATCGGTCCCGCCTTCGATACCAGCGAGTTCTCCGACGAATACTCCCAATTCGGGGAGTTTACCGGCTGCTTTGTGGGTATGACCTGTGCCGATCACCTGCAGCACCGGAAATGCGCGGATTTCGATTTCTTCACATACCGGGATCTTTACGGAGAGTAGAAAACAGCAGTTATACTGATACCCAATAGAAAGTAGACAAAGATTTGCAAGTCAGAATTGCGCCAGACGAGGCGGAGCCCGCAGCGAATAATGGAGAACTATTTGCAAGGGCTCCAACGAAGTATGGCACAATTCTGGCCGCAAAGATTGTCTTGTTTTTATTGGGTATCAGTATTAGCTTAAAATGAACGATCGAGGGGTCCTGCTGAAATCGGCGGTTGTTTTGCGCTTGTTGGGGCGCATAGAAGAATACTTGTTATGATGTACAAAATACAGATCAGTTTTTTGTAGATAATCCCAAAAACCGCCGCAAACCGTTGACAATCTGCTCAAGTCTTGGTAGCATGACTTTACTTGCTGGAATCGTTTCCAGAATGAACTGCAGAAAGAAGTTGATCGATTTGGAACGCAAAAGCGGTATTTTAATGCCCATGAGCGCGCTGCCCTCTCCTTACGGGATCGGCACGATGGGCAAGGCTGCCTACAAATTTGTGGATTTCTTGAAGGCTTCCGGACAGCACTATTGGCAGTTGCTGCCCCTCGGCCCGACCAGCTATGGCGACAGCCCCTATTCCTCGTTTTCCACCTTTGCCGGCAACCCCTATTATATCGACCTTGACCTGCTTGTGAAGGACAAGCTTTTAAAACGCAGCGAGCTTGCGGCCATGCCCTGGGGGCAGGATCCGCAGCGCGTGGACTACGGCACGATCTACGTCAGCCGTTTTCAGGTGCTGAAAAAGGCCTTCGCACGCGGCAGAGAGACGCTGCGCGGCGAGATGGAGGCGTTCCGGCGTGAAAACGCGCGCTGGATCGAGGACTACGCTCTCTTTATGGCGCTCAAGGGCAAGTTTAAAATGGCCAGCTGGACAGATTGGCCCGACGAGGATCTGCGAGCGCACCGCGAGCACGCCCTTGCCTCGGCACGGGAAGAGCTACGCGACGAAGTGGACTTTTATGTGTTCCTGCAATTCCTGTTTTTCCGCCAGTGGAACGATCTGCGCGCCTACGCAAAGCAGAAGGGGATCGCCTTTATCGGCGACGTGCCGATCTATGTGGCGCTCGACTCCGCCGACGTCTGGGGCGAGAGCCAGTTCTTCCAGCTCGACGAAAAGAAGCTGCCGCGCGAGGTGGCCGGCGTCCCGCCAGATGCTTTCACAGCCGACGGACAGCTCTGGGGCAACCCGCTGTACGACTGGGACAAGATGAAGGCTGACGGCTTTGGCTGGTGGATCCGCCGTGTCGAGGGCGCCGGAAAGCTCTACGATGTCATCCGCATCGACCACTTCCGCGGCTTTGAGAGCTATTGGGCCGTACCCTACGGCGACAAGACGGCCCGCAACGGGCACTGGTGCCCCGGCCCGGGTATGGATCTGGTCGGTGTACTGACAAGCTGGTTTGGCAATCTCGACTTTATTGCCGAGGATCTGGGCTATACGACGCCTGCCGTTGAGAAGCTGCTGGCCGATTCGAAGCTGCCCGGCATGAAGATCCTGGAGTTTGCCTTTG
The DNA here is from genome assembly GCA_900319275.1 of uncultured Eubacteriales bacterium. Taxonomy (GTDB): domain Bacteria; phylum Bacillota; class Clostridia; order Oscillospirales; family Oscillospiraceae; genus Limivicinus. The sequence goes on along the minus strand of ONNS01000057.1, from coordinate 4,087 downwards.
ATCCGAAGGGCGACAGCGCCTATATGCCGCACAACTGCGCTTGGAATTCGGTCTGCTATGTCGGCACGCACGACAACGAGGTCGCGCTCGGTTGGGCCAAGCACACGGAGAAGGCAGTGCTGCGCTTTGCCGCCGACTATATCCACAAGACCGAGGACGAGAGCTGGGCCTGGGCGCTGATCCGCGCCGGTATGGGCACGGCCTCGAAGCTGTTCATCCTGCAGATGCAGGACGTGCTGGAGCTGGGGCCGGAGAGCCGCGTCAATACGCCCGGCATCGCCTCAGGCAACTGGCAGTGGCGTATGTTGCCCGATGCGCTGACAGGTGAGCTTGCCAAAAAGCTCAAATCCTGCACCAAAACGTACCGGAGACTCTGACAGAATAAGCCGCCCATTCCCGAAACTGCGGGATGGGCGGCTTTTCCGGATTGACGCCAAAGTCGGGGGGAGATACTTGACGGTGAAGAACGGATGCTGTAAAATGATAAAAAAATAGGGAGAAAATGATATGAAGCAGCATAAAAAAGTTATTCTCGCCCTGCTGCTCTGTCTTTGTCTGCTTGCGCCGCAGCGGATAAGCGCCGCAGCGGAGGCGGATCAGAGGATGGACACCATAGCAGATATTTATCAAAAGGCGCTGGAGCTATCACATCTCGAAAGTCTCAAGGGCTACTGCGGCGCCTGCGTGGGCTATCAGCTGCGTGCGCTTGGTATCAACAGTTATTTTGTCAACATCCACGGCAAGGACCAGTTCGATTTTTACTGCCACATGCACTATGCCAGCGGCGGTAATCCGATCAAGGCCTATTCCGTGGCGGACTACTCGCTGCGCAGTGCGCTCGAAGCCGCCACAGAGAACGGAGCGCGCGCGGTCCGCTATGTGCTTGTCTGCTTTCAGTCCGGCGCCAACAGCAGCGCGGCTGATTTCGGCCATACGCTGCTGATCCACGAGATCGCGGACGGGACTGTCTATTTTGTCGACAGCACGCCCCGACTTGTTTCCGGAGCACGCTATGAAGAGGGGACGCCGATCGCCTGCAGCCTCGATGCGTTCTGCGAAACCTATGCCTCCTATGCCTTCGAAGGGCTGATCGTTTTTGACCCGGATCAGGTTTGGTCCGGATGGAACGGGCGTGACGACACCTATTATATCGCCGACAGCCAGGACTGGGAGGGCTTTATCCAGCGCGCAGCGGACAATCCGACGATTAGCGCTGTTTTGACGCGGAACATCGAGCTGCTGGATGGAACGCGTGGCGTGGGCAGCGAGGACGCACCCTTCTCCGGCCGCTTCGACGGCGGCGGACACACGCTGCAGATCCGCATGAGCGGCAGCGCGTGCGCCCCCTTTGCCTGGGTGGACGGCTGTCGGATCCGCGATCTGAAGCTGGCGGGAACGGTTTCCGGCAGCGGCCATGCCTCCGGACTGATCGGCCACAGCGGCAAGGAGACCGTCACGGTAAAGGGCGTGTGGATGGATGCGGATGTCAGCGGCAGCGGCCGCGTGTCCGGCATGGTCGGGGAGAGCGGAGGCATGATCCGCTTTGAAGATTGCCTTGTCACGGGCAGTGTCACGGCAAGCGACGGCTTTGCCGGGGCTTTTGCCGGCTGGCCGTCGTGCAGCGGACTGATTTTCAGCAGCTGTCTCAGTGCGCCTCGCGCCGTCAGCCCCGAGCCGGGGCCGTCGGAAGAAACGCTCAGCGATATACAATTCTCCAACTGCTATTATGCTTCAGACTGCCGCGGTGCAGAGGCGATGGGCAAGGGGCTTGAAAGCGCTGTCCTGAGCTGCGGTCAGGCGGCCCGCATCCTCAACGGCGGTAGGGAGGAATTGGCCAGGGGCGCCTGGGGCCAGACGATCGGGACACACGCCAATCCGATTCCCGGCGGCGAACCGGTCTACAGTGTGAGCTTTCTGGACGGCGGAGGCCGTGAGCTGGCGCTCACCTATGTCAACGGCGGCGCCTATGATCTTGCGGCGCTCTCCGGTCTCGGGGAAGGCAATACCTATACGCTCGTCGGCGGCGGGGACGACGAGGGAATGACCTTCATCGACGATGACACCGTCGTTATCGTCTCCGTCAGCGAATAAACATTAAGGATAATGCCGCGCTTGCGTGTGCGGTGAAAATAACAGAAAGAGGCGATCCTATGGCAAAGAAAGTCGGAACTCTGATTAAGGAGGCCCGCACGGCTGCGGGGCTCACGCAGGAACAACTGGCACGCAAGGTCGCCGATTGCTCGGCTTCGGATCTCAGCAAGGCGGAGCGCGGTGAGAAGGAACTGACCCAAACCCAGCTTAAGGCGATAGCCAAGGCCACCGGCGTCACACAGAAATCGCTGCTGGATGCGGCCAAGGGGACAACGGGCAGCAAGACGACGGCTGCAAAGACGACAGCCAAGACGACGGCAGCCAAGACGACAGCCGCTAAGACGACGGCAGCAAAGAAGCCCGCGGCCAAAACCGCGAACAGCACCGGCAAAAGCAGCGTCAGCGTGACGGCGGCGGAGAAAAAACTGCTGGAGCTCTACCGCGCGGCCGACAGCGAAACCAAAAAGGCCGCCGTGGCGATTCTCAAGGGCGAGCAGCCCAACAGCGGCGATAAGACCGTTCTGGACGGCCTGATGGACACAGCACTCGACATACTCAGCAATCTGGGGAAATAAAGGATAAGGGGCTGTTGCAAAAATGCGAGAAATCGCGAAAAACCCGGGTCGCTCACGTAGGGGAGGGCCTTGTTCATATAGCAAAGAAATGTTCGGCGGATTCGCACTATGTACGAAATCGCCGAACATTTTTGCTGGCAAATATCTTTGCGCGCCGGGCGGCCGCAAGGACCGCCCCTACGGCAAGACCATCGTTTTTACAACTCCGGTGCATTTTTGCAACACGCCCTTGGCGTTACTCGGCCTGCTTACTCTCAGCCTGCGCCGCGGTATCGATGCTCTGGCCGTAGACGACAAAGCGCTGGAACAAAAACTCGGTGCTGAAATTCAAAAGCATATTGATCGCCGTCACCAGATATTCGTTCCAGCCGAGCCTGTCGGCCAGCTGGTGTTCAAGCAGCGTGCTCAGCGGCGTGAATACGGCATAGTAGCACGCCACCTTAAACATCGCCACGGGAAGGTTCGCATCGGAGCGGAAGGTGTACTTGCGGTTGAGCGTGAAATTCCACAGTACGCTCAGCACCAGCGCGATCAGATAGCTCAGCCAGTAGGGGAGGTGCAGCAGCTCGTTGAGCAGGGCAAAGCTGACGATCTGAATAATGCCGGCGCTCGCCGAGAACAGCGTGAACTTGACGGCACGCCAGGTTTCGCGGTGGGCGGCAAAAAAATCCTTGATTCTCTCCATATCGGAATTCCCTTTCTGTTTTACGATGGCAAGAGTATACGTCGTCAGTGGGAAAAATGCAAGAGTCAAACCGAAAAATGAATCGCTACATAAATACCTCCCTCACACCATAGACTATTCCAGATGAAAGGGAGGGTTGCTCTTGAAAAAAAATCAATGGCCGCGCCTGCTCGCGGCACTGCTGCTGCCGCTGACCGTCGGCGGTCTTTCCGCCTGGCTGACAGGCAGCTTTTCGGAAGCCTACCAGAGTGTCTATAAACCGCTGCTCTCGCCGCCGGGCTGGGTGTTTCCGGTGGTATGGACGGCGCTCTATCTGCTGATGGGCTATGCCAGCTATCTTGTCTGGACGTCTGACGCGCCGGACGGAGAAAAGAAAGGGGCCTTTACGCTCTATGCCGTGCAGCTTTTCTTCAACTTTGTCTGGCCGCTGCTGTTTTTCCGCTGGCGGCTGTTCTGGATCGCCTTCGTCTGGCTGGTACTGCTGTGGGTGCTGATCCTGCTGACAAAGCGCCGTTTTGACGGCATCGACCGCCGGAGCGGGCTTTGTCTGGCTCCATATCTCGTCTGGGTGACCTTTGCCGCATATCTCAATCTCGGCGTGAGCCTGCTGAACTGAATATACCTGACCATAACGCTGAAGGGGCTGTTGCAAAATGCGGATTAGCTGCACAAAAGACGGTTCTGCGGTAGGGGAGGGGCTTGTCCCCTCCCGTGCGCGCAACTGTTTCAATTTGCA
>ONNS01000074.1 GCA_900319275.1 uncultured Eubacteriales bacterium | reverse complement strand
GCCTATTCTAACAGATTTTATACAGCTGCGTTAGAGGCACCGGTTTCATGCCTTTTTGTGCCTTGAAGCGCAGCGGAAAGGTATGGTCATAACAATGAGCATTATTCCTGAGGTGAAATGCCACCGCTGCGGAGCCAGCTTCTCCGTGCTTCGCTCCCGCTGCCCGGTATGCGGCACCCGCCGCGTCAGCCAGAGCAGCCGCACGCCGGATACCACCCCCGGCACGGTGAAGGGGACGGAAGCCTATGAGCGCGCCAACGTCAACACCAGATGGCAGATGATCTTTTGCCTGATCCTGGTTGTGGCTGTGGTTCTGGCTGTCGTCGTCATGGTCTCCACCGGTCTGACAGACAGCGGCACCGGCACCGGTATGGTTGCCCGGCCGACTCCCACGCCTTTCGTTCAGGTCAGCGCGGTTCCGACCGTCGAGCCCGCACCCACGCCCGCGCCCACGCCGACGCCCGCCGTGCAGTCCATCGAGATCCGCTACACCAATGACTCGAAGAAGCGCGACGACGTGTCCATGGCTGTCGGTGAACAGGCTGAGTTCAACGTGTACGTCACGCCGACTACGATCAACCTGAGGGATGTCGAGTGGTACGCCGGTGAAGAGGGCTATGTGAAGATCACGCCGGTCTCCGGTGAAGGCAAGGAAGGCCATGTGATCCTCGAGGGTATCGCTCCCACGACGCTGGGCGTCAACGTCTACGCCAGACTCTACGGCGTGGAAGTCAAGATGCTGGTCCGCGTCCACAACTAAATATTTGAAAATCGCAGGCCGCGCAATCGGCCTGCGATTTTTTATGGGTGTTGAATAAAGACAGCAAACAAGACTCTTTGCTTTGGCTCTTGGCTCGCCCCGGAGCGAAAGCGAGAGGGGTAATGGCAGCGTTGGACGTACAGAGCAGTACGACCAGCCCCCCTCTCCGTCACTATCGTGACACCTCTCCCCCGAGACGCCGCTTCGCGGCTGGGGCGAGGCAAGGCCCTCTCCGTTACCTCGCGACACCTCTCTCCGGTGCGGGGAGAGACAAGATTAAACCAATATTATACATACCCGTACAATCCCCGCACCGAGACCTCACCGTAGGAGACGGCCTCTTCGCCGCCGTTGGGGAAGCGGACGAGCAGGCGGAAATCGGGATCGACGTCGACGGCGGTACCGATGCGCCCGTCGCTCAGCCGCACCGTGCGGCCGAGATTCAGGCAGAGGCGGCGATAGTCCGTCAGCACGCAGGCGCTGTTTTTGCGCCACGCGGCGATGAAGCTGTCCAGCTCCTCGGTCAGCGCGCGCGCAAGCGCTTCGAGCGCATAGCGCTCCCCCGTCGCCTGATACAGCGAGATCGCTGTGACAAGAGAAGGCGGAAAGCGCTCGGTGTTGACATTGACGCCGATCCCGATCACGAGCTCGCGCCGCGCGACGACCATAAAGCTCTCGACCAGGATGCCGCAGAGCTTTTTATTCTGCAAAATGAGATCATTCGGCCATTTGATGCCGCTCTCCACGCCGCAGACGCGCCCGATCGCGCGGCTGACGGCTACGGCCACGCCGGGCGTCAGCGTCAGGTCGCGTTCCGGATCTTCCGAGGCGTACAGCAGCATCGACGCATAGAGGCCGCCGGGCGGTGAGAGAAAGCTGCGGCCCATGCGGCCACGCCCGGCGGTCTGGGCAGCGGCAAAGAGGATCGTCCCCTCATCGGCGCCGCGGAGCGCCATGTCCCGGATGCGCAGATTGGTCGAGTCCACCTCGGACTCGAAAAGCACCGGGGCGGCGCGGTTCAACCCGGAGACGTCCATTGTCAGCCCCTCCCGGTCACGCGCAGGAAATCTGCGAGCGTGCGCGCCGTCCCGGCGACCACGCTCGGACGGCTGCCGTCGAAGGGCAGGGGCGAGCCGTCCGGCTGCATGGCCTCGCCGCCGGCCTCGCGCAGGATCAGCCACCCGGCGGCGTAGTCCCACAGCGAGAGCCGCAGTTCGAAATACAATCCTGCGCGGCCCGCGGCCACGCTGCACAGATCAAGCTCGGCCGAGCCCTCGCGCCGGATGTCGAGACTGTGATCGAACAGGAGCCGCGCCATGGCAAAGCTCTCGTCGGCGAGCTCGGCATTATAGGGCGCCGTTCCAAAGCAGACGAGGCTGTTTTCCAGATCCTCGTCGGTCACGCGGATCGCGCGGCCGTTTAAACACGCGCCCTTTGTGCGCACAGCGGAGAACATTTCGTCCACATAGGGGTTATAGACCGCGGCGGCACAGAGCTCGCCGTGCTCGGCGTAGGCCACCGATATACAGCTCTGGTGAAAGCCGCGCACAAAGTTCATCGTCCCGTCGATCGGGTCGATGATGAAGAGCTGTGCGGCGTGCAGATCGTCGTGCACCTCCTGCTCCTCGCAGTAAAAGCGCGCCTCGGGCACGGCGGCGCGCAGCCGCTCCATCAGCAGCGCCTGCACCCGCCGGTCGTAGTCGGTCACGACGTTGCGGCGGTCGGTCTTCGTCTCGGCCAGGATGCCGCGCGCGTGCAGCATCAGCCCGGCCGCCTCGCGCTCGGCGGCCTGTATGGTCTCACAGAGTGTTGTCAGTTCATTCGGTGTCATGTGATCTTCCTCCAATTCACGGTGAGTATAGCACGCCTGTTCGGAACTGTCCAGTTTCCGGTTGCCGGAATGCAGCGCTTGTGATACAATACTGCCATTGAAATACCTGAAAGGAGTTTCTGTTTTTATGCTCGATCCCAACATCAAGCGCGAAGAGGTCCCGGTGGAATTCACCTGGAACCTGACCGATATTTTCCCCTCCGACGAGGCCTGGCTGGCCGAGTACGAGGCGCTCAAGGCCGTGCCCGCGGAAATTGAGGCCTACCGCGGCCATCTCGGCGAGAGTGCCGAGACGCTGCTGGACTTTCTGAAGTCCCAGGACGACATCAGCGTGCGTCTTGAAAAGCTCTACGGCTACGCCAGCTGCCAGAGCGACCAGGACACCGGCAACGGCACCTGGCAGGATATGCGCGGCAAGGCCATCAGCACGATGGTCGCGATCTCCAGCGCCGCCGCCTTCGCCACGCCCGAGATCATGGCGATCCCCGACGACACGCTGAATCTCTTCTATGTCGCCCAGCCCGAGCTCGAGACCTACCGCCGCTCTATCTACCGGATGCGGCGTCTCTCGGCCCACATCCTCAGCGCCGCGGAGGAGAAACTGCTCTCCGCCGCCGGTGAGATGGCCAACGCCCCCGACGCGATCGGCAGCGTGCTGCGCAATTCCGAAATGAAGTATCCCTCCGTCCTCGACAAGGACGGCAACGAGCACGCGCTGACCAACGGCAGCTACGGCCCGCTGATGGAGAGCAGCGACCGCGTGCTGCGCCGCAACACCTTTGAAACCCTGTATGGCCGCTGGGGCGAGTTTAAAAACACCGTCGCCGCCACGCTGGACGCTCAGTTCAAACAGCTGCGCTTTTTCGCCGATGCCCGGAAGTACCCCGACACGCTGACGGCCGCGCTCGACGCCAACGAGGTCCCGGTCGAGGTCTATACGAACCTGATCGAGGCTGTGCACCAGAATCTTGACCAGATGTACCGCTACGTCGCCCTGCGCAAGAAGCTGCTCGGCGTGGACGAGCTGCACATGTACGACGTCTACACCCCGATCGTAGAGGACGCGACCGGGAAGATCGACTTTGAGCAGGCCAAGGCAACCGTGCTTGAGGCGCTCTCGGTGCTCGGCAAGGACTACACCGATCTGCTGCGCGAGGGCTTTGAAAACCGCTGGATCGACGTCTATGAGAACGCGGGCAAGCGCGGCGGCGCCTACTCCTCCGGCAGTGCCCGCCCGCACCCCTATGTGCTCTTGAACCAGAAGGACACGCTCGACAGCATGTTCACGCTGGCGCACGAGATGGGCCACGCCCTGCACAGCTATCACAGCTGCAAGTACCAGAGCGTGAGCAACAGCGACTATGTGATTTTTGTCGCCGAGGTGGCCTCGACCTGCAACGAGGTGCTGCTGATGCGCTATCTGCTCGGCAGGACCACGGATAAGAAGGAGCGGGCCTATCTCATCAACCACTTCCTCGACAGCTTCAAGGGCACGATCTACCGCCAGACGATGTTTGCCGAGTTCGAGCTCTGGATGGGCCGCTGCAGCGAGGCCGGACAGTCCCTGACGGCCGATATGCTCAGCGAGAAGTATCTCGAGCTCAACAAGCTCTACTTCGGGCCGGAGATGGTCATGGACAAGGGCATCGAGCTCGAGTGGGCGCGCATCCCGCACTTCTTCTATGACTACTATGTGTTCCAGTACGCCACTGGCTACTCTGCGGCCGTCGCGCTGGCAAACCGCATCCTCAGCGAGGGCGAGAGCGCCGTGGCCGATTATAAAAAGTTCCTCTCCGGCGGCTGCAGCACCGACCCGATCAGTCTGCTGAAGATCGCGGGCGTCGATATGTCCTCCCCCGCGCCGATCAACTCCGCCCTGCAGCTCTTCGGCGAGCTGATCGACGAGATGGAAAAGCTCTGTTGATAACTGTTCAGTCCTCTAAGGAGGACTGAACAGTTAAAGGGCACTCGCGCTCATCGCAGCGGGCTAAAGCCCGCTTTGGTCGGCGCGAGGCCTCGCTAAGCTCGGCTTAGCGTGTTTTTGCCGGGGCGAAGCTCCGACAAAAACAGATTTTACTTTGTTTTTCGCCTTCCGAGGCGAAAAATCAGAGGCGTTCCCCCTCTGAACTCCCCCTAATTGGAAGCGTTCCGCACAGATACGACAATTCACCAGTAGAAACAACAGGCCCTGCCGGATATCCGGCAGGGCTGTGTTTATTCTTATCCCGTCTCGCGCGCCGCAGGGAGGCATCCGTCACCCGACGGCGTGATTTGTGCCGATCATCAGGATCGTATGGGCTTCCCCCGGAGGGTTGAAGCCGTTGAGCTCGATGAACATCGGCACGCCCTCCTGGTCGCCGTTGAAATACACGGTGACATAGGGCTGGTTCCAGAGCTCGCGCACCGGCATCTCGCCGCTGTAGGTGATATTCTGCCAACCGTAGAAGCTGTCCGTCGTCGGTGCCAGCATGTAGCCCTGAAAGCCCCAGTATTCCATGAGACGCTCACAGAGCATATCGAGCGTCAGCCCCTCCGGGATCAGATCGTCGAGATTGTCCCTGAAATAGCCGATATCGTTCTCGCCTTCTCCGTCGAAATCATCCCCGACGCCCTCGCCGACGATGGGGTCGTCCTCATCCGCGTAGGCGCAGAGTGAGATGTCGTAGAGCTTCCCGTCCGCCATGTCGATTTTGCAGACCAAATATCCCTTATCCCAGCGGAGCGCAACCTGATAGTGCGGGCGGATGATCCGGTGAAAATAATAGGCGCTCAGCTCGGTCGGTTCCTCTGTTTTGCGGACGCGCAGCCATTCCTCCTCGATGTCGCCCTGCGGCGCAATGATGCCCAGCTCCTCCCAGCGGCGGATCTCCTGTTTCACAGCCTTGACGGCCTGTTCGGGCGTGCTCAGCAGATAGCTGTAGGCTGCAAAAGCCGACGCGCTCAGCACCGCGGCAATGGCCGCGGCGATCAGCAGCGTGCGGAAAAAGCGCCGTCTGCCCGCGTGTATCCGGGCTCGATTCTCCTGTTCGTTTGTTTGTTCCATGGTGTTTGCAACCTCCATCATGACACTCTCGTCGATTTCACCCATGGCCTCTAAAAAGCGGATGACGTTCACAGCAGTCCCTCCTTCTCGAGCGTATCGTGCAGCCGTTTTCTGCTTCTGTACAGCGAGGTCTTGACGCGGCTTTCCTTGCAGCCGAGCCGTCCGGCGATCTCGGCGATCGGCAGCAGCAGCCAGTAACGGCAGGAAAACATGATGCGATCCTCCTTCGATAGCGTGTGCAGAAAGCGGTCGATCTGCGCCTTGAGCTCGGCGGTCTCGATCTCGTGCTCCACCGAGAAATCCGAGGCAAGGCACTCGCTCAGCTCCTCGTAGATGAGCGCCGTCTCCCCGCCGCCGCGCTTGCGGGCGAATCTCTCTTTCATGCGGTCAAAGCTGATATTGCGCACGATCCGGTAGAGAAAGGCCGGGAACAGGCGCGGCCGCTGCGGCGGGATCGTCTGCCAGAGCGCGAGATAGCTGTCGTTGACGCACTCCTCGGCGGCCATCGCGTCGGAGAGGATTCCCTTTGCAATCGCGCCGCAGCGCCGCCCGTACTTGCGGTCGGTCTCGGCAATGGCGGCCTGGTCGCGCCGCCAGAACAGGTCAATGATGCTTTCGTCGTCCATGGGCTCTCCTAATCCGAATGAATACTGAATAAGAACGTTCTCACACATACAGTCGAAAAATCGAGCCTCAGGGTTACAGAAAACAGAAAAAGATTTTTCTCCCATACACACAAACGGCAAGAGCGCACTTGCCCGCCATCCGCGGTTCAAGTGCGCTCTTATCTTCAATTACTATCGGAAAACGGCTTACTTGCCCATGTTCATCTGGGCAGCGACCTCGGCGGCGAAGTCCTCTTCCTTCTTCTCGATGCCCTCGCCCTTGACGAAGTGCACGGCGTCGACGAACTTGACGGAGCCGCCCAGCTTCTTGCCGGCGTCAGCCAGATAGCCCTCGACGGAGCCCTGGAACAGGTCGGAGCGGACGAAGTCCTGCTGCAGCAGGCAGTTCTCTTTGTAGAAGGCGTTGATCTTGCCGGCGGCGATCTTCTGCTTGATGGCGTCGGGCTTGGAGGCCATCTTCGGGTCGGCGTTCATCAGCGCGACCTGGACCTCGAGCTCATGGTCGATGTCGGCCTGGGGCACGTTGGCCTTGTCCCAGTACTTCGGGGACATGGCGGCGATCTGCATGGCGACGTTCTTGCCGATCTCGGTGGCGTCGATATCGCCCTCGACCGCGAGGTTCACCAGCACGCCGTGGGTGCCGCCGGCGTGGACGTAGGCCACGTTGAAGGGCTTGGCAAAGCGGGCGAAGCGGCGGATCTGCAGGTTCTCACCGATGGACATGACCTTCTCGGGCATGGTCTCGGCCACAGTCTTGTCGCTGCCGGGATACTTGCACTGCATCAGCGCGTCGACATCGGCGGGATCGTCGGTCATGACGACCTTGCAGATATCGTGGACGAACTGGACAAACAGCGTGGAGCCGGCGCAGAAGTCGGTCTCGCAGTTGACCTCGACCACGGCGCCGACGCCGCACTCGGGGCAGACACTGGCATAGGCCATGCCTTCGGCGGCGATGCGGCCGGCCTTCTTGGCAGCCTTGGCCAGACCCTTTTCACGCAGCCAGTCAACAGCCTTGTCCATATCACCGTCGGTGGCCTGGAGCGCCTTCTTGCAGTCCATCATGCCGACGTTGGTCATCTCACGCAGGGTCTTGACATCTTGAGCGGTAAAAGCCATTGTATATATTCCTCCTTGATGCAATAAAAATCAGGAAAAAGGGGCGTAATTTGCGCCCCTTTTTCAAGGTTATGCCTTATTCCTGGGTCTCGGCCTCGGCGGCTTCTTCCTCAGCCTCGGCATCCTGGCCCTGACGGCCCTCCTGCACGGCGTTGGCCATCGTGGCGGAGATCAGACGGATGGCGCGGATCGCGTCGTCGTTGGCGGGGATGACATAGTCGATCTCGTCGGGATCGCAGTTGGTGTCGACAATGCCGACGATGGGGATGTTCAGCTTGCGGGCCTCGGCAATGGCGTTGTGCTCCTTGCGGGGGTCAACAACGAACAGCGCGCTGGGCAGTCTCTTCATGTCCTTGACGCCGCCAAGGTACTTCTCGAGCTTCTCCATCTCGCCCATGTGCTTCATGACTTCCTTCTTGGGCAGCATATCGAAGGTGCCGTCTTCCTGCATCTTCTTGAGCTGGGCCAGGCGGTCGACGCGGGTGCGCATGGTCTTGAAGTTGGTCAGCATGCCGCCGAGCCAGCGGGCGTTGACATAGTACATACCGACGCGGGAAGCCTCCTCGCGGATGGCGTCCGTGGCCTGCTTCTTGGTGCCGACGAACAGGATCGTGCCGTCATTGGCGGCGAGATCGCGCACGAAGTTGTACGCCTCGTCCATCTTCTTGACGGTCTTGGCCAGGTCGATGATATAGATTCCATTGCGCTCGCAATAGATATACTCGGCCATTTTGGGGTTCCAGCGGCGGGTCTGGTGGCCGAAGTGCACGCCGGCCTCCAGGAGCTGTTTCATGGAAACAACAGACATTTGGTTTTCCTCCATTTTTTAGTTTTTTCCTCCGGGGAATTCATCCCGCCCGCCAAGCCGGTCGCCCGGCCACCTGGCGGATAGTCCCTCCCCGTGCGAAATGCTTTAGTATTATACAAGATGCATCTGCAAAATGCAAGTACCCAATTTATATTTTTATCCTTTTTCTTTTGAACTTCTCTCCGTTTTCCTCACTTTTCCCTGCGCCGACGGCGAACCGGCGTTCCCAACCGTTTCCAGTTTTAGTGTTTTTGCTATAGTCAAGCTGTGAATATTAAAAATAATTTGTAAAGATTATTCGATTCTTCAAAAAAATTATTTACAAATTGAAGGAAATAGTATAAACTTATCTTATCGAATGGTGAAATAGATTTTATAATGTGGGAGGGGATATTCATGCTTGAGCACAGCTTCGTTTCGGTGTACGACAAGTTCAAACTTCATTTTTACCGCTGCGTTTTCGACCTTGTACGCGAGAGGGACGGCTCTCTGTCCGCTATGGAGGCCTTCTCGCTGGAAATCATCCACTTGCTGGACAGACCGACTGTCGGCCAGTTTGCCGATTTTCTGAACATCTCCCAATCCAATGCGACTTACAAAGTCAACAATCTGATCAAAAAAGGCTACCTCGAGCGCCAGAACTCGACCTCTGACCGGCGGGAGTGTCACCTGATCCTGTCTGAAAAGTACTATAATTATCTGGACCTTCTCTCGAGCTATGAGCACGAGGTCATCAACCGGATCCAGACGCGCTTCCCGCGCGAGGACGTCAGAAAGTTCGATGAGATCCTCACGGTCACCAGCTCCGAGCTGATGCCCGAGTGCAGCGAGTAACCGTGTCCGGCCCAAAGAAAAATTCTACAGCTAAAAATGCCGTCTTTGACGGCATTTTTGTTTCTTTCTCTCTTTTCTGTGCCAATTCATCCAAACAGACCATTGAATTTTTGTCTGCTTTCCGATAGAATAGCGATAGTATGGTTCCCCGGTTAATACTAATATCTGATAGAAAGTAGACAAAGATTTGCGAGGCAGAATTGCGCCAGACAAGGCGGGCCCCGCAGAGCATAATGGAAATATATGGTCAAGGGGCCCAACGAAGTATGGCACAATTCTGGCCGCAAAGATTGTCTTGTTTTTATTAGATATTAGTATAACTACGAAAGAAAGCAGGGATGCGACATGAAACAGGAACCCAGCGCGCCGGCTCTCCGGCTGAACGTCAGGCGTACAGCCCTGATCGGCTTTGCCTTCTTCGGAATCTTGCTGCTCTGGCAGGTGTATGACTCCTGGTGCCCCACTTTTCTGACAGATATCTTCGCGCGGCGGATGTACAATCTCTCCTCGGCCGAGCTCAAGGCCGGCGAGCCCGACAAGATATTGAACGTGCAGTGGATCGTCGGCATTATCATGGCCTGCGACAATCTGGCCGCGCTGATCCTGCTGCCGATTTTCGGCCATCTCTCCGACCGGACGCATACGCGCATCGGCAAGCGCATGCCCTATATTCTTGTCGGCACCTTCGTTTCGGCTGTCGCTTTTCCGTTTGTCCCACTGTTCTTCCACCAGAATAACATTGTAGGCATGGTGGCGATGATGGCCGTCGTGCTGATGTTCATGATGATGTACCGCAACCCCGCCGTCGCGCTGATGCCCGATATCACGCCCAAGCCCCTGCGCGCCAAGGCCAACGGCATCATCAACATCATGGGCTATTTCGGCGGTGCGGCCGCCACGGTGCTCGGCATCTTCCTCAAGCTCAGCGACTATATCAACGCCCCCGACGCGGCCAGACAGGTCTGGATCATCGAGATCCCGTTCATTGTCGCCTCGGTGCTGATGGTCATCTCCGCGCTGGTGCTGTTCTTCACGATCCGCGAAAACGAGATCGAAGAGCAGATGCGCGATGAACTTGCGCTCGGCGAACAGCTGGCCGCGGTCGAGACGCCGATCGACGACGACAAGCCCATGTCGAAGGCCAACCGGAATATGCTGCTCGCGATCCTCGGGGCCGAATTTCTGTGGTTCATGGCCGACAATGCGATCGGCACCTATATTGGCAACTACGTGATCTATTATCTGAACTCGGTTTCCAGCTCGACCATGTTCCTGACGATCCTTGGCGGTCTTGCCTCGGTGATCGGCTTTGCCACCGCCGGCATCATCGCCGACCGGATCGGCCGCAAGTGGACGATCACGACGGGCCTTGCGATGTCGTTTACAGCCCTGGTGCTGATGTGCTTCGTCGCCCCGAGCGGCAAGGTCACCGGCGCACACGGCGAGTACGCCTTCCCGAGCCTGCTGTTCGTCGTCTGGGTCATCAAGGGCTACGGCATGGCGCTGGTGCACAACTGCTCGTTCCCGATGGTGGTGGAGCTGTGCTCGGCGAAGAAAATCGGGCGCTTTACAGGCTACTACTACGCGGCCAGTATGTCGGCCCAGACCGTCACACCGGTGCTGCTGGGTCTGGTGCTCAACGCGACGCTGGCCTGGCGCGCGCTGCCGATCTACTCGAGCATGCTGCTGGCCTTAAGCTGTCTCGTCTTTGCAACGCTTGTCAAGAATATCAAGGCGAAGAAGCTCGCAAACGTCAAGGGGCTCGAAGCGCTGGACGGCGACTGACGGCCCTGCGGCGAGACGCATATTTTATCCTGCTTCCTCCATATACTATTTTTGAGGTGTCAACCATGAAAAAACAGTCCCACGTCAAATGGAAACTGGCTGTCGGCGCGGCAGCCGCGCTCGTCGGCGTACCGCTTGCGATGCTGGCGCCGGGGCGCGCCACCAAACGCCAGCGCGCGCCGTTCCAGAACATGAACTTTGCCCACCGCGGCCTGCACAGCCGCGATATGAGCGTCCCGGAAAACTCGCTGACTGCCTTTGATCTGGCCGCCTCCGCCGGCTACGGCATCGAGCTGGACGTGCAGCTGAGCCGTGACGGACAGGTCGTCGTCTTCCACGACGACACGCTTGATCGCGTCTGCGGCGTATCCGCGCGCGTGGACGAGCTGAGCTTCGACGAGCTGCAGGAGCTGCGCCTGTGCGGCACGGACGAGCGCATCCCGCTCTTTTCCGACGTGCTCGCCACGATCCGCGGCCGCGGCCCGCTGATCGTCGAGCTGAAAACCGGCCGCCGGAACCGCGAGCTGTGCGAAAAGACCTATGCGCTGCTCTCGGATTACCGGGGCGACGTGTGCGTTGAGAGCTTTGATCCGACGATCGTCGCGTGGTTCCGGTTCCACGCCCGGGATCTCGTGCGCGGCCAGCTGGCCATGCCCGCCTCGCGATACGACAGCTCGATCGCGCCCCCGATGGCCTTCCTGCTGTCCCGCGGCCTGACGAACTTTCTCTGCCGCCCTCAGTTTATGGCCTATCGCATCGGCTTCAAGCCGCTGCCCGTCCGCCTGGCTGAGCGCCTCGGCGCGATGCGCGTCGCCTGGACAAGCCACGAGCCGCGGAACGAAGCGCACAACGATGCCGTGATCTTTGAATTTTATAAACCCCGGCAGAAATTCAAATAATCTCCTTCCTCCTTAAAGGGGCTGTTGCATAAATGCGAGAAATCGCGAAAAACCGGTCATTCACGTAGGGGAGGGGCTTGCCCCTCCCGGCAGTACAATGTTATTATTTTAAAACAATATACGGCGTAATCGCAGCCGCCGTATATTTTTGCAAATTGAAACAGTTGCGCGCACGGGAGGGGACAAGCCCCTCCCCTACCGCAGAACCGTCTTTTGTGCAGCTAATCCGCATTTTTGCAACACGCCCTTTAATCATCGAAATAGCGACTTCATTTATTATCCAGTGCGATCGTCACCCGGCCGGGCCGGGCGGGCGCGGCGTACTCGGTATCGTCCCTCGAATAGCCCTCCGGCGCCACGAGCACATGGACGGTATAGCTGCCCGCTGGCTTATCAAATATGGCAATGCCGTTCTCGTCGGTCGTTCCCATGCTGCACTCGGTTTCCGAGCAGAACTGGATCGTGACGCCGGGGACGCCTTTGCCGTCGGCGTCGTTCACGAAAACCTCGTAGACGGCCGCCTTGCCGCAGCCGCTCAGCAATCCGAACACCAGTACCAGCGCGAAGCAGAGCGCCGGTATTTTTGTCTGCTTTTTCATGTCAGTTTCTCCCCATGATCGTCTGAATTTAGGGCAATACCGCATAATGCGGCAAGAGCACGAGTTCTGATGATGGCACTTTTTCGCAGAAATACTTTGTGTATTGCAAGAAAAAGTGACGAAATCAGGGCGCGGTTTTTCCGGAAGATGCCGCAGGCGTATTGTGCGGTGTTGCCTTAGATACATCGCTTCAATCGCCGGACGCCTGCGCATACAGCGCGTCAAGCATCTCCGGCGTCACCGAGCCCTTCTGATTATAGATGACCGTGCCGTTCCTGTCCAGCACGATCGTCTGCGGCAGGGTCGACGAGCCGTTGACGATTTTCCAGAGTTCGTCGTCCTTCGCGTCGAGCGCAAAGGGGATGCTCCAGCCCTTGTCAGCGAGGAATGCCGCCGGGTCGTCCGTCACAACGGAAGAGTGCACGGCAAGCACGGTGATCTCCCCCTCATGTGCGCGGTACAGCGCGTCAAAATACGGCAGCTCCTGGACACAGGGCGCGCAGTAGGTCGCCCAAAGGTTGATGAACACGACCTTGCCCCTCGTATCGGCGAGATGAAAGGTTGTCCCGTCCAGACAGAGAAGTGTGAAATCCTCCAGCTCGCCGCCGACCTCATAGCCGGCCGGAGCGCCGGAGATTGGGAGCTCCACGCCCCTGCCCTTCTCCGCGCGGACAGCCGGATCGAGGAAGTTAAACCAGAGCAGCGCAAAGCAAAGCACCGCCAGCGCAAGGCCCCAGCCGATCCGTCCGCCTTTTTTGCGCCGGGCCAATTCGCTCTCGCTCATACTGATATCTAATAGAAATCTCGGATTCTTTCCGGCCTTTCTATCAGATACCAGTATCAGTGCAGCGGCCGGGGCCTTGATCACCGCGCCGCCGGCTTTGAGGGAAATGGCCTTCTGCGCGCAGCTGTCCATGCAGGCGGCACAGTGGATGCACTCGTGGTCGCCGACATGCCGCACGTCCATGTGGCAGCCGCGCACACAGCTGCCGCAGCCGTTGCAGCGGCTCTCGTCCACGCGCACCCCCACCAGACAGACGCGGTTGAACAGTCCATAGATCGCGCCCAGCGGGCAAAGGAAGCGGCAGAAGCTGCGATAACAGAATACGCAGGCCAGACCGATGACGAGCATAATAATAAACTTGCCCGTAAAGAGACTGCCCAGCATGCCGTAAAGGCCCGTGTTGTTGGGATTGGAAAGCAGCCCCACCGCGCCTTCGAGCGTACCGGCGGGACAGATATATTTGCAAAAGCCCGGCACAGGAATATCGTACCGCAGCCCAACCCACAGTGGGATCGCCGCCGCAAAGAGAATGAGGATCCCGTATTTCAGCCAGGACAGCGCCCGTGTCCAGCGGCTTTTCCTGATTTTATAGGTGGGAATCTTGTGCAGCAGCTCCTGGAGCAGCCCCAGCGGGCAGAGCCAGCCGCAGATGCTGCGGCCCAGGGTCACACCGAAGAGCAGGAGGATACCCATCACATACCAGGGTGCGCGATGACCGCTGGAGGCCAGCGCGTTCTGGATCGAGCCCAGCGGGCAGGCGCCGACCGCGCCGGGGCAGGAATAGCAGTTCAAGCCCGGGACGCAGGCGTACTTTGTTCGGCCCTGATAGATCTCGCCGTCGATAAATCCCTTCAGATGCGCGTTATGCAGCAGCGCGCTGTAAAGCTGGATGAGCCTTCTTGTCGAGGGGCGGAGGGATGGCCGCCCACTACCCATACGCTTATCCAAGACCGACGCACTCCGTACAAATCTTTACCGCTTTGCCAAAGACGTCCCTTGCGCTGCCGTTAAACACGCCGGCCGCGATCAGCACGAGTGCGAGAACGAGCAGCGCGGTGCGCAGCAGACGCGGCGGTCTCTTTTCTCTCTTTACCGGCTCTATCTTCAGCCCCTCGGCCTTTTCTGCACGCTCATCCCGGATGCCCCGCACCAGACCGAAAACGGTCAGCGCAAGACCGAGCGCGAGCAGCGGCAGCACCGGTTTGAGCGCGGCGGCCGCTTTCTCCCGCGAAAAAATCGTGCTGAGAGGGTCCGCGGCCTGCAGCGCACGCCCGTCGCGGTAGATGCCGAGCGCGCCCACAGCCAGCATCACGACCAGGATGACGCAGAGCAGGGACTGCACGATCAACAACAGTTTTTTCTTATTCATGGCCGCTCCTTTCCTCCCCGTCAGATACGGATGTGCCGCCTTCTTTGCCATACCGCCGGAATGCTGTATGTATCGCCTTGTCAGATGGCTCCGCGGTCTTCTGTGCAGGCCTACGGAGGCATCTGGGGAAACGGGACCTTCCCGCTGCCGGTGGCAGAGGAAGGGAAGAGGGAAGGTTCCGTTTCCGCAGCCGCGCCTTTGGCGGGCCGTCGCGTAAGCAGGCCCGGGAAAGGCATTCGCGGCAAGGCGGCCTGCCTCCCTACGGCGTTGACGGAAAATATGGCACGCACACGGCGCGGCCGTCGGACAGGGTCTCGACACGCACGGCGACGCCGTAGAGGCGCTCAAGAAGCTCGTCGGTAATGATCTCCCGCGGCGCGCCGCAGATGGCACGGCCGCCGCTGAGCACGAGGACACGGTCGGCATAGCGCAGGGCGTCGTCGGGATCGTGGCTGGACTGGAGCACCGTGTAGCCCTCGGAAGAGAGCTTCGAGATCTCGGCCATCACGCGCAGCCGGTTGCCAAAATCCAGGCTCGCCGCCGGCTCGTCCATCAGCAGGATCTTCGCCTGCTGCGCCAGCGCGCGCGCGACCAGCACCAGCTGCCGCTCGCCGCCCGAAAGCTGCTGAAAGCCGCGCGCAGCGAGGTTGGCGATGCCAAGGCGCTCCATGGCCTCCGCCGCCGCGCGCTCCTCGGCCCGACCGGGGCCGGCAAGCCACGGTCTGCCCACACCGGCGCCCATCAGCACCATATCGCGCACACAGTAATCAAAGGCGCTCTCGCCCGTCTGGGGGATATAGGCCACCCTTTGCGCGAGTTCGCGCGCCGACAGCGTGCGCACTTCCTCGCCCACGAGGCGGATTGACCCTGTATAGCCGCGCTGTCCCAGCAGGCAGCGCAGCAGTGTGGTCTTGCCGGCGCCGTTCGGCCCCAGCAGAAAGACGTTTTCACCCTCGCCGATGGAAAAATCCAATCCGGCGAGAACCGGCGCTCCCGCGCGGTAGGCAAAGCGCAGGTTTTGTACTTCGATCGCCGTCATACCGCGCCTCCCCTCCGACTCAACAGGAGCAGGAAAAACGGCGCGCCAATCACCGCCGTGAGAATGCCGAGCGGCAGCTCGGTGGTATAGAGACTGCGGGCGAGATCGTCCACGAGCAGCAAAAACAGCCCGCCCAGCAGGAAGGACGCCGGCAGCAGCGCGCGAGCGTCATTGCCGACAAGCCGCCGCGCCAGATGCGGCACGACGAGGCCGACCCAGCCCACGACGCCGCAGAGCGCGACCGAGGCCGCGGTCAGCAGCGTGGAACAAGCGATCAGGGCGATGCGCACGCGCGCCGGGTTGACGCCGAGACTGCGTGCCTCGACGTCCCCGAGCGACAACAGATTCATGCGCCAGCGCAGCAGGAAAATCGGCACGAAGCCGAGCAGCAGCGGCAGCACAAGGAGCCGCAGCTCCTCTGTCTTCACGCCGGAGAGCGAGCCCATCAGCCAGTAGGTGATCTCCGGCAGCGTGTTGCGCGGGTCGGCGATCAGCTTTAAATACGAGGTGCCCGCCTGAAACAGCGAGCCTGCCAGGATGCCGGATAAGATCAGACTCAACACCCGGTCTGCGCGCGAAAAACGCGCGGCCAGCAGCGCCAGCGTCACGCAGGCAAGCCCCCCGAGAAAGGCCGCGGCCATGACCGCAAAGCTCCCCTTCCCGAGCAGAATGGCCAGCGCCGCGCCGAAGCCCGCACCGCTCGAGGCGCCGAGCACATCCGGCGCCGCCATCGGGTTATGAAAGGCGCTCTGGTAGGCCGCGCCCGAGACGGACAGCGCCGCCCCGACGAGCACCGCCGCAAGGATGCGCGGCAGGCGCACCTGCCAGAGGATATTTTCGGCCATCGGCGGCCATGTTTTCTCCACTGCAAGGATTTTTCCGCTCAGAATACGGGCTACTTCCCCCACCGAAAGGGAATAGCGCCCGAGTGTCAGCGAAAGCAGCACGCCGAGCGGCAGGAGGAAGGCCAGCAGCGCCAGTATCATTCTGTTGTGACGGTTCCGGCTGTCCATGCAACGGCTCCTTTTTATCCAAAAAATAATGTTTCGTATTCCGCGTCGCTGAGCGCGTAGCGGTAAAAAATGTCATAGTATTCCTTGGTCAGCGCGCGTGCATCCCAGGGAAATTCGCCGGGATACATCACTTCGCTCAGCCACAGCACCGCGAGATAGCGGTTGACCGAGGGCGGGTAGCTGTAGCCCCAGGGTCCGGTCGGCACGGCGAAGACACGCCCGTTTTTCACCGCCGAGAGCTCACCCCATATCCCGCCGTCTATGATCGTCTCCGGGTCGGGGCTGTTGTAGAAGAAGAGGTACGCCGGGTCCCAGTTGGCGAGCTGTTCCGGGTCGATCGAGGTGGATTTATACATCTGCGCATCGTCCACAACGGCGGCATTGCGCAGCATAAAGGCCCAGATCTCGTCCTGGAAGCTGCCCGCGGCCACGCAGCCGAGCCCGTCGGTACCGTTGAGGATCACGGCGGTCTTTTTCTCCACGGTCTCAAATGTGCGCTTTGTCTCGGCAACAAGGGTCTCGATATAGGCCGCGGCCCGCTCGGCCTCGGCAGGGCTCTCCAGCAGCTCGCCGAGCATGCGGTAGGACTCCCCCGCGCTCTCGAGCGAGCCGGAGATAAACACGCAGGGGATGCCGAGCAGCGCTTGCAGCGCGTCGAGATCGGCGCCGAGATTGGCCTTGGCCTCGCCATAATCGATGAACACATCGGCGCGGATGTTCGCCAGCTCCTCCACATTCATCTGCGTGCCGGTCTTGTACAGGTTGCCGACAACCGGCAGCGATGCAAGACCCTCTCCGAGATAGGAAAGCGCCTCGTCACTGAGCGGATCGGCCAGGGCCGCGAGCTTGTCGGCGGCCAGGGGGTAGATAAAGAACATCGCCATGTTGCCCGAGGGGATCACGCGCTCGATGTGCGCCGGGAGCTCGACCGTGCGGCCGAGCGAATCGGTGAAGAGGCGGCCTGTCGGCGCTTCGAGCGGCGCTTCCGCCGCTGCGCCGCAGCCGACGAGCGACGCGCCGAGCGCCAGCACAAGCAGCAGTGCCGCCAGGCGTTTGCCGTTATTCATGGGTATTTGCCGTCAGCACGACGACGCCGCTGTGCTCCCCGACGGTCAGGCTGTTCGTCTGCAGCCGGGTATAGTCCCCGGCCAGCTTCAAAAAGTCCTCGAGAGGGGCGATGACATCATAGCCGAAGCCGCGGCCGCGGTAGTGCATCGGCACCGCGCAGCGGGGCTTGAGCTCTTCAACGATCTTCCACGCCTCTTCCGGCCCGATCGTGTAAAAGCCGCCCACCGGCAGCAGAAGGACGTCGAGATCTTTCAGCGCCTCCGCGAGCGACGGCGTCAGGGCGTGGCCGAGATCGCCGAGGTGCGCAAGGCGCAGCCCCTCGCTCTCGATCACGCGGATCGTATTCTCCCCGCGCTTCTTCCCCTGCTGTTCATCGTGAAAAGAGGCAAGCTCTCTCACGCGAAAACCGCTCTTCCGGCCGGTCAGCGTCACACCGGCGGCATAGCTGTGGTCGGCGTGACCGTGGCTTGTAAACACGGCATCCGCCGTCAGCGGCGGCAGGCACAGGCCGGGCACGCTGCCCGGTGCATAGGGGTCAAAGACCGCGGAGCCCTCCGCGCTCTCCACAAGAAAGCAGGAATGTCCGTACCAGGTGAGTTTCATAGGGGGTCCCTCCCTAAGTATCATTTTATTGCTATTATACCGACAGCGCCGCGCCGTTGCAAGCACTTTTCAGTTGACCTTCGCCAGATTGAATGGTATATTGGGAATAGTTTTTGTCCCGTAGGAGGAATTATCTATGAAACGCGGACTGCGTATCTCATTTGGACTTATACTTTTGCTTCTCTTCGGCGCATACGCCTATTTCTCGATCACCGGCGGCCCGACCGCTGCGTCTGTCCCCACCACCCCCGACGGCGGACAACAGGCGCCGGTCGCCGCCACGGCCGCTCCCGCGCCGGTCGTCAGCGATGCGGCGCCCATCGCCGCTGTGGAGACGCCCGAGCCCACCGCCGAACCCACGCCCGATCCCAACAGCCCCGCCGGCCGCGCGGCCGCGCTCGGCCTGCCCACGCCGCCCGAGATCGACGTGAACAGCTGGGAATTCACGCTGGTCAACGGCGACCACTCGATCGGCGAATACGCGCCGGAGCAGCTCGCGTATCTCGACCAGACGCTGACCTATACCGACGTGCAGACGACCCCGAGCGACCGCATCGCCGTGGACGCGCGGATCGCCGATGCGCTGGTCGCCTTCGGTCTCGGCTGCAAGGACGCAGGGCTGCCGGTCTACCTGTCCTCGGGCTACCGCAGCTATAAGGACCAGCAGGCCAACTTCATCCGCGTGTGCAACAACAACGGCGTCTCGGACGGCAAGGACTCGAACGGGCACTATATCACGATGCCCGCCGGCTGCAGCGAGCACCAGCTGGCGCTCTGCTGCGACATCACCGACATCTACCGCCCCATCAAGAACGCCGAGATCGAGAAGACCGAGACCTTCCAGTGGCTCCGCGAGCACTGCGCCGCCTTCGGCTTTGTGGTGCGCTTCCCCTCCGGGAAGGAGGATATCACGAACGTCATGTACGAGCCCTTCCACTTCCGCTATGTCGGCACCGAGGCGGCCAACTACATGATGCAAAACGATCTCGTGCTCGAGGAATTCCTCGCGCTCTACGGCGTGGAATAAGTATTTCTATTATTATCATTTTATCTGAAAAAGTGCAGCGATTTCGCCTGGTTGCGAAATCACTGCACTTTTTCGTTGTATGTGCGGGCCGCATCTTCATAGTAATTCACCAGCAGATCGACACAGGCACCGTAGCTCTTCAAGCCCAGGTGCTGATCGTAGCTGAAAAGGAAATTCTCATAGACCGTATCCGAGACCGTCTGCACCGGCGTCTCGAACTGCTGCCAGTAGGTGCGGTTGGCGGCAAAATCCCGGCGCACCTCCTCGCTGAGACTTTGATAGACACTCTCCCATGCCGCGTAGTCCGCCGCGTACAGGGCGTTGCCGAGGTGCGTATACGCCAGCAGCGCCGCGGAATAGACGTAGTCGGGATCCCCGTAGTCGAGACTCGCGAGCACCGCGCAGAAGTTGGCCTCCTGCTCCTTGGCGACGCCGCGCTGATGGCTGAGCTCGTGGGCGATCGTCGAGGCCAGCAGGGCCGGAGGGAAATCCATGTTCACGTTGGCCTCGGCCGTAAACGGGAAGAAAAAGCCCGTAAAATCCAGCGCGCTCATGACGCGCGAGCAGCAGATCCCCTTGGCGCGCAGCGCCGGACCGTCCAGGCAGGGGTAGCTTGCAGCTGTCTTTCGGAAGACCTCCGGCGATTTGTCGAGCAGCGCCTGCCGGTCGACCGTATAGACGCCGTTTTCATCGCGATCGACGCGGTCGGCGTATGTATTGGCAAGGTCGGCAAAATAGCGGGTGACCGCCTCCAATTGCTCGACGCTGACCGGCTCTAAAGAGAGGCCGCTGCGCGCGGCGAAGTCGTCCCCGTAGTAGAAGACACCCCACAGCAGGCAGAAGAGGGCGTATACCGCGAGACCGCAGGAGACAAGCGTCAGCACAAGGCGGTAGAGCCGCGCGGAGCGCTCCGGGCGGCGGACAAGCCGCACGGTCTGGACCACGAGGAAAACCCCAAGCGCGCCGACCGCGAGCGCGATCAGCAGCTCGGCCACGGAAAACGGGAAGACGCTGTTGAAGCGCCCCAGGCTTCGGTGCAGCGGGCGGATGACGTACTCGGAGAGCCGGACGTTCAACGCACGATTTGAGCGCGTCAGCCGGTGCGCGGCGATCACGGCGGCGCTTAAGAGCAGCAGCACATGCCGCAGCGGCGAGAGCGCAAATATGGC
This sequence comes from uncultured Eubacteriales bacterium, assembly GCA_900319275.1. Taxonomy (GTDB): domain Bacteria; phylum Bacillota; class Clostridia; order Oscillospirales; family Oscillospiraceae; genus Limivicinus. The sequence goes on along the minus strand of ONNS01000074.1, from coordinate 3,008 downwards.
GGCAAGGCCGCGTTTTTTTGTCGTAAGCTGTTCCATAGCGCTATCATACAATGCCTGGAAAAGAACCGCAAGCGGAAATTGCCGGTAAAAATGGGTTGAGCGAACGCGTGCAGCGACGCACGAATTCGCCCAACCTTTTCTGACAATGATTTTGTTGTACCGCCGGGCGGCCACGAGGGCCGCCCCTACGATGCGAAACCTGCGCTTGCCGTAATTACTCGGCAGCGGCTTCCTCAGCGCGGACAAAGATATAGGCGAACGCGACATCGCCGTCTTTCTTGACCATGTTGTCTTCGCTGTAGCAGACGATCAGCTGGCCGGCCTTGTTCATGCCGACATACTTCATGTTCTCGTCGGAGATGGCCTCGCTCTCCACGCCGGTGACGGCGCCGAAGTACAGGCTCTTATCCTCGGCGGAAACCTTGCTCAGCTTTCCGACACCCATGTTGAAGTCGCCGTCGCCCTCACCGCGCACGGTGTACAGCCAGCCGTCCCAGGGGAGCTTCAGCTTGGCTTCGTCGTCGGTGATGTCCTCGGCAAAGGTCACGACCGCGTCCATATCGTAGACATGGGCGTGATAATAGGCAGCCTGGTCGACCATAACGCCGGCGTCGGAGCCGGTGGCGCTGCCGTCGAGCACAGCGGTGACGCTCATCTTGACGGCGTCCTCGGGCACGGCGATCAGACCGGTGGTTTCGATATCGTTCTCATCGGCAAAATCCTCGCCGATGTAGGCGGCGGCCAGAACCCACTCGCCTTCCCAGTCGGTGACAGGGGATTCACGGTCAAAGTCCAGAACGTCTTCGACGTCGGCTTCGAGCAGAGAATCTTCCGCAAAAGCCAGCGTTCCGAACGACAGCGCCAGGGCGAGCACAAGGAGCAGGGAAATATCTTTTTTCATGATCTTTTTCCTTTCTCAGATTTGGTTTATTGGCAACACTCCGGGTTTTCCTTTGAAATCCCGGGAGGAATACCTCTGATTACATATTTTATACCTTGGAGGGCGTTTTGTCCACATCCGCCTGCGTCTGCCAGCGCTGCATGGCCTCCTCAAGGCTCATGCCCGACGCGATGGCCTGCTTGCGGGCAGCGTTGACCGCCTGGATCTCCTTGACGCGCGCGCCGTCGAGCTCATAGCCCTTCATGGACCAGAGCGTCAGCGCCCAGGCACACATCGGCAGGACGCAGAAGAGAATGATCACGACCACATTCATACCGGGCGTATAGGGGGTCGCCTTGGTGGGGAGCGCGTCGAGTCCGATGATCGTCACGGCAATGCCGACCACCGTGGCCGAGAGCGAGGAGACCAGCTTATCCACCAGTGAGAAGAGCGTGCCCATGATGCCGGGGATGAACTTGCCGGAGCGATAGGTCTCGTAGTCGGCGCAGTCGGCCACCATGGGGATCGGCATATCCGCCGTGGCATAATAGGCGCCGTAGCCCACGCCGAAGAACAGGATAAACAGCACCGTGTACAGGTTGATCGAGAGCTTGCCGTCGGTCATGATGGACATATGCATGGCCGTATTCGGATTCCACAGCAGCAGCAGCACGAGGACGCCGACATAGCAGATCAGCGCGACGGCCACATAGCGCATCAACGAGGCCTTCTGCCCCTTCTGCTGGCTTGTGCGCACGGTCAGGCCGAAGAACGGCACCGCAAAGACATAGCCCACGATCATCATGGGCAGGTACAGTCCGTCGTAGTCGCCCATCATGCAGGAATAGAGCATGATCAGCACGGTGATGTTCGTGGCCACGGACAATGCGAGCTTGCAGCCGCCGCCCGCGATCATCAGGCGCTGCAGCGGCTTGTTGGACTTGATGATCTGCAGATACTCCGACACCTTGACGGTCTCCTGCTTGCCGCCGAGACCGAAGTACTTGGGCTGGTCCTTTTCCCAGATGCCGATGATGGCGAGGATCGTGAGGAACACGGAGATGCCGATGCCGATGGGCGTCATTGCGGCAAACCAGCTGCGGTTGTAGTCGCCGAAGATATTGTCACGGGCCAGGATGGGTCCGATGAACTGCATGATACCCATGCCGGCCAGCGAGCCGACGGTATTGAAGATCGTGAACAGGGGACGCTGCTTGGGATCGTTGGTCAGAACGGCCTGGGCCGCTCTGGTCACCGAGGTCTGGAAGGTATAGCCGATGACCCAGACCGCGTAGAGCAGGATGAAGAGCGTGTAGCGCAGCCACATCATGGTCTCCGGCACGAAGGGAGTCAGCACATAGAGCAGAATGACGGAGACCGCCATAATGATCGAGCCGATCACCATGAAGGGGCGGAACTTGCCGAAGCGGCCGTTGGTCTTATCCATCAGGGCGCCGATGATCGGGTCGGTAATGGCGTCAAAGACGCGCATACCGGTCACCATGAAGGAGGCAAAAACAGCGGCTATGCCGAGAACCACGCTGCCGAAGGTGGCAATGTAGGTCAGGATCAGAACATAATAGACGTTGGTTGCGCCGTTATTGAGCGGGAAGAGTGCCAGCTGATAAAACTTTGCGCGATTAAGCCCGTCTCCCGCGGGCTGTGCGGATGCTGCTTTACTCATACGCTTACTCCTTATTCGTCCAGTTGGCGCCCTTGTCGCCGGTATCTTTCAGCACATAGGCGGGGTTCGATACGGACACCTTGCGGAAGACGGCCTTATCGCTCCACTCGCCGGAGGCCGCGCGGACCTTCGTCTCGGCGCCCATCGGCACGCGGAACTCGAACACATGCTCGCCATGCTTCGTCTCGAGCTTGTCGCCGTTGACGTAGAGCGTGACCTCGTTCTGGTTGGAATACACCTTGACGGTGATCGTATCCTCGGTGCGGTCGGCAAAGCGCTTCGAGCAGATATGCACGAAGGGCTCCTTCGACCACCAGGCCTTATAGAGATAGAAGCTGTCCTTGCGCGTCTTGCGGTCGAAGGTCACAAGGCCCTTGTGGTTCATGCCCGGCTCGCCGCCCTGGTTGCGCGCGTCGGCCGCAAAGTCGAACATATTCCAGACGT
>ONNS01000055.1 GCA_900319275.1 uncultured Eubacteriales bacterium | reverse complement strand
TTTTTCTTCTATGCTCTACTCTTTTTTTCTCAATTTACAAAAAATGTTGGGTGTAGCTCTGCCTTTCGGCTTCGCTACCCCAACATTTATTATAGAACCATGAAAAACAAGGGTAGTTCCACAGGCTTGTGGAGAGGTTTATCGGCCGTCATGGCCTGCTTTCTGGCGCTGCTGATCGGCGGACAGAGCATTGCGCAGGCCAATGCCTCGTTCATCAACGGGCAGCTGGGTCTGACCAACTACAAGATCGTGGACAAGGCTGAAGGCGAGGCGACGGACTCGATCTATTACAAGTCCGAGTTCGGCTCTCTCAAGGAGCTCGTCGCTGCCAAGGAAGCGCTGGCGGAGGAAATCGCCTCCGAGGGCGCCGTCCTGCTGAAGAACGAGGGGGCTGTGCTCCCGCTGAACACGGCCGACACCGTGACGCTCTGGGGTCTCAACGCCGTGAATCCCACCCTGGGCGGCAAGATCGGCTCGTCGGTGTCTATCGCCGCGGATGCCGGTCAGCAGCAGTATGATCTCGTGGCGAGCCTGAACGCGAAGGGCTACAGCCTCAATCAGACGATGCTGGACTTCCTTCTGCAGCCGACGCTGACCGAGACCTACGGCCGCAAGGGCGGTCACTCGCTGACGCCGTCCTTCGGAAAGATTTATGAGAACCCCGCCTCCTACTGTGTGGGCGAGGCACCCGCGGATCAGTATTCGGATGAGCTGCTCGCCTCTGCCGACGGCACGGTCGCACTGGTGGTGCTCTCCCGCGACAGCTCCGAGGCTGCAGATTATAACCCGAACATGACGAGCGCCGCCGCCGGCAAGAAAATGCCCGTGGCCGACAGCTTCGAGCGCCCGCTGGCTCTCTCTGTGAACGAGAAGGCCGTGATTGAGATGGCCAAGGCGCACAGCTCCAAGGTCGTCGTGCTCATCAACGCCAACAACCCCATCGAGATCGAGGAACTCAAAAATGATGCGGCTATCGGCGCGATCGTCTGGGTCAGCGAGCCCGGCATGGACGGCTTCCTCGGTGTGGCCGACGTGCTGCGCGGCGCGGTGAACCCCTCCGGCAAGCTGCCTGACACCTTTGCCGTGCGCTCTGACTCCGCCCCGTCGATGGTCAACTTCGGTGTGCATCTCTACACCAACCACAGCCAGAGCGGTGCTGCCGATGCTCTCGGCGCGGATGACAAGGGCGACTGGTATCTGGTCGAATCCGAAAGCATCTACAACGGCTATAAGTACTATGAGACCCGCTATGAGGACGCGGTGCTCGGACAGGCCAACCCCGCCAGCAATGCCGGCACGGACAAGGCCGCCTGGAACTACGGCGACGAGGTCGTCTATCCCTTCGGCTATGGTTTGAGCTACACCAACTTTGAGCAGACGCTGAAATCCGTCGATCTGACGGTCGGCGGCGAGGGCAAAGCGGTTGTCACGGTCAAGAACACCGGCGACGTGGCCGGCAAGTCTGTGGTCGAGCTCTATGTCCAGGCTCCCTACAAGCAGGGCGGACTGGAGAAGTCTGCGGTGCAGCTCGTTGCCTTTGAGAAGACCGCGCTGCTCGAGCCCGGTGCTTCCGAAGACGTGACGGTCACCTTTGACCCGGCCTACTTCGCCAGCTATGACGAGAACGCTGTCAAGGCCAACGGCACGCAGGGCGCCTGGGTGCTCGAGGGCGGCGACTACTACTTTGCCATCGGCAACGGCGCTCATGAGGCGCTCAACAATATCCTCGCCAAGAAGAACGGCAGCGAGGACGGCCTGGTTAAGACCGCCGACATCGAAGCGATCAACGCTGACAACGCGATCGTCTGGAATCTCGCGGCCACGGATATGGAGACCTATTCCAAGAATGTTGAGAACCAGCTCCAGGATATGGACATCAACAAGCTCATTGAAAACACGGTCGAGTACACCACCCGCAGCGACTGGACCAAGGGCTGGACGCCTGTTGAGAGCCTGACCCCGACCGAGGCGATGCTTGTCGGTCTGAAAGATATGCTGTACACGTTCAGCGAGAACGACAATGACGGCAATCCCGTCGTCTGGGGCGAGTCCGGGCCTTACAAACTGGTCGACGCGCTGCGCTTCGACGAGAGCGGCAAGTGCATCGGCGTGGCCGAGCTGAATGATCCCTTCTGGGACGAGCTGCTCAATCAGGTCACGCTGGACGAGGCGATCAACTTCGTGTCCAAGGCCGGCGACGACCTTGAAAACCTCGACTCCATCCAGCTTTCTCGCGTCTACTGCAACGACGGACCTCTCGGCTATACCGGCGACCAGGTCGGCGGCTATTTCGTCCGCTGGACTGTCAACGACAAGTCCAACCCCTATTATACCGCCGAGACCGACGATATGGCCACCTACCGTATGGCTGTTATGCCCACCGAGCCGATGGTCGCTGCGACCTACAACAAGGAACTGATCGTCCGTGAGGGTGAGCTGCTCGGCGAGGACGGCCTGTATGCCAAGGAGAGCTCCATCTACGCGCCCGGTCTGAACCTGCACCGTGCGACCTACTGCGCGCGCAATCACGAGTATTATTCCGAAGACTCTGTTCTCACCGCCTACATGGGCAACGCGGTGTGCACCGGTTTGAAGAGCAAGGGCACGATGGCCGAGCCCAAGCACTTCGCCTTTAACCACCAGGAGGCCAACCGTTCCGGCCTGAGCACCTTCATGACCGAGCAGGCGGCGCGCGAAGGCGAGCTGCGCGGCTTCCAGATGTGCATGAGCAATAACACCGCCCAGGGCATCATGACCGCGTTCAACCGCGCCGGTGTCGCTTATTCCGGTGCCTATCGCCCGACTCTGACGAACATCGCCCGCGGCGAGTGGGGCTACACGGGCTGGTATGTCACCGACATGATCAACGGTGCCGACTACATGAACTGGCGTGACATGACGGCCGCCGGCGGCGGCGGTGCGCTCACGAGCTCCGCGTACGACACCTCCAATATCGGCGACATGGCAGCGTCCAAGTCTGTGATCGAGAAGGATCACTACTTCCAGCAGCAGATGAAGGACACCCTGAAGTACTTCGTCTATCAGATCGCGCAGAGCAACGCCATGAACGGCATCAGCTCCACGACCGAGATCGTGTACATTCGTACCTGGGTCGATAATGCGCTGACCGGCGGTATCGCAGCCTTCGCTGTTCTGACGGCGCTGTTCCTGGTCGTTTCCATCACCAAAGAATTCAAGTCCAAGAAAAAGAACTGAGAAAGGGGGAGCATACCATGAATAAGAACAAATTAGGCGCTGCTGCGTTCCTGTCGATCGTTGCTGCTGTACTGGCTCTTGTGGATATCTTCCTGTACAGGACGGTCATGTATACCTATACGCCCGTATACTACATGCTGGGCGGCGTCATTGTCCTGGCTCTGCTCGGATGCGTGCTGGCCAAGGTCGCTCCTCGCATCGCAAACTACGTTCCCATCGGCATGGTGTTCCTGCTGGCCTCCGCGATCGTCTGGGGCTCGATGCTGATGGTCAACCAGATCGCCTATGTCATTTCCGGACTCGACGGCGTTGACACCATCGTTACCTACATCTTCTTCGCAGGCTTTACCTTTGCCGCTGTTGTCATCAGTCTGATCGCCTCGTTCATGAAGACGGGCGTCACGGTCGAGGGCTGATAAAAACAGCACAAATCCTCTTTTGTCCAAACGGCCGCAAGGCTATGGAAAAAATATTTTTAAAGGAGAAACCAGCATGAAAAAGTTCTTAGCGATCCTCATGACTCTGGCCATGGTCCTGTCCTTTGGCGTCTGCGCGTTTGCAGCGACCGAGGCTGACCTGCCGACCGAGCCCGAATTCGATCCGAACCCCGACTACGACATGTGGACCGTCGTCGAGTACACGATCGAAGACATCCAGGCTGACCTTGTCTGCACCGTCTCTGCGAAGGCTGACCTCAGCGAGTTCTATCTCGAGTGCAACTTCTATGGCGACGACCAGATGACCCTCACTGTTGTTGAAAACGGCGAGTATGTCAACAAGGCCGACAAGACCGGCTTCATGGCCGGCGACACCCCCGCGATCCTCGACATTGCCAAAGAGCAGGATCTGTGGGTTCCGATGAACGGCGGCGAAGAAGCTCCTTCCGAGAAGAAGTACACGGTGGAAGATCTCCCCTGCGAGCCCGAGTTCGAACCCAACGAAGACTACTACAAGTACACGGTCGTTGAGTACACCATCGAGGACATCCAGGCCGACCTGGTCTGCACCATCAGCACCAACGAGGCGATGGACGAGTTCTATCTCGAGTGCAACTTCTACGGCGACGATCAGATGACCCTGACCACTGTTGAGAACGGCGAGTATGTCAACCAGGCCGACAAGACCGGCTTCATGGCTGGCGATACCCCCGCTATCCTCGACATCGCCAAGGAGCAGGACATCTGGGTCCTTCTGCATGACGACGAGGCCGCCGAGGGCGGCGCGACCGAGGCCGATCTCCCGACCGAGCCCGAGTTCGATCCCAACCCCGACTATGCCTACTACACGGTCGTTGAGTACACCATTGAGGACATCCAGGCCGATCTCGTCTGCACCATCAGCACCAACGAGGCGAAGGATGAGTTCTATCTCGAGTGCAACTTCTACGGCGACGACCAGATGACCCTGACCACTCTTGAGAACGGCGAGTATGTCAACCATGCCGACAAGACCGGCTTCATGGCTGGCGACACCCCCGCAATCCTCGACATCGCTCTCGAGCAGGATATCTGGGTTCCCATCGCTTAAGCAAACACAAGAAACCCACTGACAGGGCACCCATTCTCGGGTGCCCTGTTTTCAAAAGGAGATCATCGCAATGAAACATATGCGATTCCTGGCATTGCTTCTGACGCTCGCCCTGCTGATCAGCCTTGTCGCTCCGGGCGTTCTGGCCGAAGGGCAGACAAGCATCGTCGATCTGAAAACACAGGGCCGTGTCGATCCACTGGGCGTCGATACGCTTCAGCCTGCTTTCTCCTGGCGCATGGAGTCTGACGCAATCGGTGCGGCCCAGCAGAGCTACCGTATTGTCGTGGCTGACGAGCAGGGGAATACTGTCTGGGATTCCGGCACGGTAGAGAGCGCGGCCTCTGTCGGTATCCTGTATGAGGGCGAGCCGCTGCAGTGTGCGACGGCCTACAGCTGGACGGTGACGGTGACCGATCAGAACGGAACCGAGCTTTCGTCTGAAACGGCTCATTTTGAAACTTCGCTTCTCGACGACAGCTTTGACGCCTGGAACGGCGCCCAGTGGATCGGTGCGGGCGAGCTGAGTCTTGACGCGGCCTCCAAGTCGGTTTTTCAGATCAGCGCCGACGTGACCATTCCGGAGGGGAGCAACAGCGCCTCCTTTATCCTTGGCGCCGATGATTTTCGTCTGCAGCATGCGGTTTTCAACCCCTGGCTTGCACAGCGGCAGAGCTATATCCGCGTCGAACTGGATTATTCTGCTGTTACCACGGACGGTGGGGCGAAAATCAATTTCTACCGTGTCGGCTATCTCGAAGAGGATCTGCCCGAGGCTCCGATCGCTGTGATCGAGAACAGCGAGGAGCTCAATGCGCTCCTCACCGCGGAAAACCGCTGCGAGCCCCATCATGTCGATCTCTACTGCCCGGCCAACGGTCTGATCGTCAGCTTCGACGGCACGGTGCTCAACGCCAATAAGATCGTGCTCAACCCGCTTGGTGCGGCGGAGGTCAACACCTACCCGATGCTCGGCTGTGTCGGCTTTGCCGCCAATCCCGGCGAGAGTGCGGTGTTTACCGATTATACCATTTCCAACGCTGGAAAATTCGCCCGCGGTACCCTGCTGGACGAGAAGCGTGGGGCGACTTACGCCATCTTTGACGGGCTTGACGGTCTGAGTGTGGATGGCAGCGCTATAACGGTTGCCGGCGGTGAAAACGGCGTTCTCGCCTATGCCGACCCCAGCTTCTCCGCGGCTCCGATGCTGCGCCGCGGCTTCACGCTGAAGGGCGAGGTCGCAAAGGCCAGGCTCTATCTCACCGCGCAGGGCGTATATGATTACTACATCAACGGCAAGGAAATCGCCGCGGATGAGTGGTTCAACCCCGGTTCCACCGAGTATGATTCGATCCTGGCCTATAACGTCTACGACGTCACCGAAAACCTGGTCTCCGGCGAAAACGCGATGGGCGCGGTGCTCGGCGAAGGCTGGTGGACGGGCATGACCACGTTTGAAGCCACCAACAACAACTATTACGGCGATCAGAGTGCGCTGATGGCCATGCTGGTTGTGACTTATGCCGACGGAACGGACGAGACCATCGTCACCGAAGCGGAAAACTGGGAATGCTTCACCGACGGGCCGATCCGGCTTGCCTCCTTCTTCCAGGGCGAGCGCTACGATGCGACCAAAGAGGCCGCTGTTGAGGGCTGGACGGAAGCCGATTTTGCCGGTGAGTGGGGCAGTGCCTCGGTTGTGGAGACGAGAAAACAATTCCAAAATCCCCGCCTCGTTACGCGCTACGATGAACCTGTACACGTGATCCGCACGAGCGCCGCGGTCGACTATCTCGGCGAGACAAAGGAGGGCTCCGGCTCGTATCTCTACGATATGGGAGAGAACGTCTCCGGTGTCCCGCTGATCACGATCCCGGCCGACCTGGCGAAACCTGGCGAGACGGTCACGCTCCGCTTTGCGGAAATTCTCTACCCTGAACTTGAAGAGTATACCGCGGCGGGCGTCAACGGCCTGCTGATGGTGGAAAACCTCCGCACCGCGCTGTCGACGGACTTCTACACGATGAAAGAGGGCGAGAACGTCATCGCCCCCGACCTGACCTTCCACGGCTATCGCTATATCGAGATCACCGGTCTCGACGCGCCTCTGCCGACGGAAAACGTGCAGAAACAGGTCCTTTCCTCACTGGATACCGGCGCGACCTACGAGAGCTCCAATCCGCTGGTCAACCAGCTCTTTGCGAATATCGTCAACTCCACGACGAGCAACTATATCTCGATCCCGACCGACTGCCCGCAGCGCGACGAGCGCATGGGCTGGACCGGCGACGCGCAGGTCTACGCGCTCTCGGGCTCGTACGTGGCGGATACCTACACCTTCATGCGCCAGTGGATGGATACCGTGCGCGCCGACTGCGGCGAGACCGGCCTTTCCTCCCAGTACTGCCCGGCCTTCGTGAACTATGATCTCGACAACGACGACGTCATCCCCCATAAAGGCCAGAGCTTCGGCATCACCTGGAACTGCCTGGTCGTCACGATCCCTTATAATCTCTTTATGCAGACCGGCGATCTCGCGATCGTGCGCGACAATATCGAAAATATCTGCACCTATGTCGACCATCTGAACGACACGCCGCTCAAGTATAAGGACGCAAACGGCGACAAGCAGACCGACGATCGCCTCACCGGCGAGACCGGCACGCTCTGCGACCACCTGGCCCGCATCCCGACCGACGGCGTGAGCCTTGGCAACGCCGTGTACATCGCCTGTCTCGACGAGGCGGCTGCGATGCTCGAGGCCCTGGGCGAGACCGATAAGGCTTCTTCGTACCGCGAGACCGCAGAGCTTGCGCGCGAGGCCTGGAACGAGCTCTTTATCGACGCGGAGACCGGCATGACGAAAAACGCCAAAGGCATCATTCAGGACACCCAGGCCTCCTATGCCACACCGCTGCGCTTCGGCGTCATTAGCGAGGAGAATCTCGAGCGCGCGCTGCAGCACTATCAGCGCACGATCGCCGAGCCGAACCTCACCGATTCCGACGGTCTTGCGGTCCCGGCCTACAGCATTACCACGGGCTTCAACGCCACGGGCAACGTGCTCAACGCCCTGAGCGATCACGGCCTGAACGACATGGCCTACCGCCTGTTTGAATCCACCGAGTACGCCTCTTGGCTCTACCCGGTCACGCAGGGCGCGACGAGCATCTGGGAGCGCTGGAACGGCTATACCAACGAGCTCGGCTTCAACGGCAACAATGGCATGAACTCGTTCAACCACTATTCCTTCGGCGCAGTGTACGAGTGGATGGTCGCCTATCAGCTCGGCATCCGCAGCGATGCCGCACAGCCCGGCTATCAGCACTTTATCCTGCAGCCGACGGTTGGCGGCAGCTTCGACTATGTGCGCGGAAGCTATGAATCCGTCTACGGCACGATCGAAAGCGGCTGGACGGCTGCGGACGGTGCAATGGTCAGCTATGACGCGCGTATCCCCGCCAACACCTCTGCCACGGTCTATCTGCCTGTCGGCGCTGTGCTTGACGGCGGTGCGGATTATGCGTGCGGTACCGCGATGCACAACGGCGCCGAGTGCGCGGTATTCGAACTCCCGGCCGGTACCTGGCACTTCAGCTTCTAAACCAGCAAACTGGGATGCAAAAGCGCAGCTTTTGCATCCCCTACGAAAAGAATGGAGGATACCATGAGAAAACAGATCCTTGCCCTGCTGCTCTGCCTCACGCTGCTTGTGACGCTGTTGCCCGGCACCGCGCTGGCTGCGAAAAAGAAAAATGCGCCGCCGGAGTTCAAGCACCACGAATATGAGCACCATTATCAGCTGCAGGACGATAGCTTCGAGGCCACCGACACCGAGGGCGGCTATCGCCACTATGTCTGCACCGACTGCGGCGACGAGTACAGCTATACAACCGACCCGATGGTCTATGAGACCAACCCCAAAACCGGCGAGGCTGTCACCCAGGCGCACGCCTATAACCCGCTCCTGCCGAGCTGGGAGCATATCCCCGACGCCGAGCCCCAGGTCTTCTGGTCGAAGGCCGACAATGAGTGGCGCGTCTATCTCTACGGATCGCACGACGACACCGGCGTCGGCTACTGCGGCTTCAACTATCTGATGTATTCCGCGCCGGTCTACGACCTGAGCGATTGGCGCTGTGACGGTGTCTATCTCGATATCTCCGAGCACGCGACTTCCGGCGCGACGGTCGGCCTTTTTGCCCCCGACTGCGCCTATGACGTGAACACCGACCAGTACTACCTGATCTCCAACGAGTTCAACGCCTATTCGGTCCTGCGCGTGGCGGACAATCCCTGTGGACCCTGGGACGAGCAGGAGGCCGAGTGGTATGCCTCGGTCAAGTTCATCTACGACCCCTCCATCTATATCGACCCGGATGGGACGATCTATATTGCGGGCTCGTGCATGAAGACCGTCTATAATGAGTATCCCGAGATCCAGGAGATGGTGGCGGCGGACGACTACAAGAGCGGCATGAGCCATATCGGCGTGCTGATGCAGCTCAAGGACGATCTCAGCGACGGCGACGGCATCGCGGCGATCAGCTGGCTGCCCAACGACGCGCGCGGCTATCTGCCGATCTACGAGGGTCCCTCGCTGCAGGGCTGGGTCGACGAGCTTGGCGTCTATGTCTATTTCTATGTGAGCTATGACGTTGGCGCCGACGGGAGCTGGTACAACTCCGGCCTCGCGTGGCTCTGGACCGACGATCTGATGAACGGCACCTGGCACTTCGGCGAAAACGGCGTGGACGAGCAGTATGTCGATCTCGACTATGTGATCTCGGGCAACCACGGCAACATCGTCTCGGACACGAGCGGCCGCTATGCGGTCGACCCGGCGACCGGCGAGCTCACCCTCACCGACTTTGCGACCTACGCCTACGGCAACAACCACGGCGGTCTCGCCAAGGTCAACGGGCACTGGATTTTCTTCGGTCACCGGCAGACGGGCCGCACCGCCTATTCCCGCCAGACCGTGGCGGGCGAGGTGCAGCTCTATCGCGACGGCGATACCCCGGTCATCACGCCCTTTGAGTTCACCTCCTCCGGCGTGGCCGGCAGCATGAGCGCCTATGAGACCGTGGACGCTGCCCGCACGACCTATCTGATCCCGGCAGTCGACCATCCGGCACCCTCGACAGAGAACAACAACGTCCATACCGAATGCAAGGACGTCGACCCCTATGTCACAGCCACGCGTGATGAAAGCGCTGTTCACGCGACTTTCGTGGCCGAGCTGCGCAATGGCAGCGTTGTCGGCTTCAAGTATCTCAATTTCGGCGCCGACGAGACGACTGCGGCCCTGAGCCTGCTTGTCGCGCCGGGTGAAGCCGGGGCGGACGCCGAGGCCGCGGTCTGGCTCGATGCGCCGACGGCCGAGGCCGGCGGCACACAGATCGGTACCGTGGCGCTGACGGCGGAAGCGATCGCCGCGAGCGAGCGGACGGAAACCGGCACGGACGGCACGGTTTGGACCTGGGTGGACGGCACGGTGGAGCAGCCGGTCAGCGGCGTACACGGTGTATACTTCGTGTTTGCTTCGCAGTCCGAAGAGATCCTCGGATCCTTCGACCAGTTTGTCTTCAGCAAAGGCTGATTCGTATGTTTATGATCCCCGTGCGCCGCGAGAGAAAGCGGCGCATGGGGATTGTTCTGTTATAGAATTCTACACATTGGAAGGTTTTTCTCTATATTTTTTGCCTGGGTATGGACTTGCAGCCAAATTTGTGATAGATTAACAATAAATAGAGAACAGCCATATCGATTGCGCTGTTGTGGAGTGTGATATGCATGAGGAATCAGTGGTACAGAAAGGCAAGTGTTGGCCTGCTTTTGTGTATGCTCCTTGCTCTTTTGCCGTTTGGACCGGTTGCTCTGGCAAGTGACGACGGGCTGACCTGGGGCGACGGTACCCCTGCGGACGACCCGGTCGAGGCTACCCCGGAGCCGACAGCGGAGCCGACCGCTGCGCCGACAGAGGCGCCGGCCGCCGAGACACCGGCAGCCGCGACGCCCGACCCCGTCGCTGCGACGGGCAGCAGCGGAACAACCATCAGCAAGGTTCTGGCGCAGCTGACCTATCCTCCGGCGGCTCCCCGCGCTGTCAGTGACTGCGTAGTCAAAATGTCTCCTTATGGGAGCGGCTATACGATCTCCGGTTACACCTGGTATGACAGCGCCGGCAATGTGCTCCCCGGTGCAAGTACGTTTCCCACTGGCTCGGTACGGCTGGCAATCTATCTCACGGCTAACAGCGGCTGCAGCTTTGCCGATTCCGTGGCGGGCTATCTGAACAATGAATCGGCCGGCGTCTCGGTTGGTGCCGATCGGAAGACGGCTACCATCTCCAAGACCTTTACTGTCATCATCTACGGTCCCCACATCGTGAAGGACCCCACGGGCGAGAGCATCAAGGGCGGTGCGCTGGCATCGTTTGTCAGCTCGGCCATCTATTTTGAACAGCGCTACTGGGTCCTGACGAGCCCTGACGAATCAGAGACCTTGAATATCGCGCAGGCGCGCCAGCGTTTTCCGGATGCGGCCTTCAGCGGTGAAAACAGCGATGTGCTGACGATCGGCAATGTGCCGTTTTCTATGAACGGTTGGAGTGCTGTCTGCGTGTACAAGGGAATTGCAGACACCACGGCCCGCAGCGCCAAGGCGAAGATCACCATTGTGGATGCCCCCGCGCAGGCGGCGGCTACGCCGACACCCACGCCGTCGGCCACCCCAACGCCGACCCCGTCTCCCACACCCGCGCCGACCGCTGCGCCGACGCAGGCTGTCACCGCCTCTCCGGAGCCCACGGCGCAGCCGGGTTCTGTCGAAACAAACACGCAGACTGCCTGGCAGAGCGATGAAAGCGGACACTGGCACGCGGTGGACGGCGCAAGGCTCGACGCGGCCGCCCATGAACTGATCTGGACAGAGACTGTTCCCGCGACGGAGAACACGGAAGGACAGGAGCAGGGCGTATGTACGGTCTGCGGATATTCGACGGTCCGTTCGACGCCGATGAAAACCGGAAAGATGGGCGCTGCTGCCATCGGCATTTTCGGTCTGTTCGCCGTCGGCATTGTCGGCTTGGTTGCTGCGCAGGTTTCCCGGGATCATCGGAAATCAAGGCGCCGCCATCGCAGATAATATATATAACTATGTCTCCACGTCCGCAAAATGCGGACGTAAGCGGGCGAAGGCCCGCAACTGACGCACTTCGTGCGCCAGTTGGAGACGACGTCGCAACGGTATCCCCGAAAAACACAGACCGTTCTGTGTTTTTCATGCGAAACGCCGTTTCACATGCGCGCATTTCATGCGCGCGGGGATTTAGTTATGATATAATCATTATGGATCCGCCGGTATTGCTGCGGGTCCATAATTGTTACTGAATCATTTGCGCTCTGCATAAGATTTGCAGGTATTCAAGCAGTAAAGGAGGAGAGGCCGGCTTGAAGTACAAGAATTTCATCCGGCGTGTCCTGGCGTTCGCGCTGACACTTGCAATTGCAGGGGCGATCGGCTCCGCGGCTGTGGCCGAAAGCAATTTGAAAACGGGGGAGGCGAACGATATCGAAGCGATCCTGTCTCAAATGACTACCCAGCAAAAGCTGACGCAGTTGATGATGCCCTCGCTCGTCAACTACTGTCCCACCGATTTAAGGTGGAATCAGGTTGCGCCGGAGAATCTGGTGACGATCACCGAACTGCCGGACGATATCGCCGCGTTCGTCTCAGAATACGGCTTTGGCGGTGTGCTGCTCAACGGCAATACCTGCAGCGACAGTGTGCAGGCAGCACGACTGATCAATCAGCTGCAGACGGCCAATGCCCAAAGCGGCAATGTCGGCCAGCTTCTGATGGGGCTGGACCAGGAGGGCGGCATCATCTCCCGGCTGAGCAGTGCCACCAGGACGCCAGGCAATATGGCGCTGGCGGCGACCGGCGATGTGGAGTGCGCCAGGCGTGTCGGCGCACTGCTGGGGGAGGAGCTGACGACCGTCGGCTTCCATATCGACATGGCACCGGTAGTAGATGTGACCAACGATCCCCGCAACCCGGTGATCAATCTCCGTGCCTTCTCGGACGATGCCGAGGTGGTTTCGCGCTTCGCGGAAGCGATGATCGACGGGCTGCACCAGAGCGGCTCCGCTGTCTGCGTCAAGCACTTCCCGGGGCACGGCAACACCTCGACCGACAGTCACACCGGCTTTCCTCGCATCGATGCGACACTGGAAGAGCTGGAGCGCTGTGAGCTCATCCCCTTTGCCCGCTGCGTCGAAGCCGGAACCGACTGTGTGATGACAGCGCATATCCAGTATCCGAACATCGAACGCGAGACCTATACCTCGATCTCTACCGGCGAGCAGGTCTATCTGCCGGCCACTCTCTCGAGAACGATCCTGACCGGCATTTTACGGGAAAAGCTCGGTTTCGAGGGCGTGATCATCACCGACGCGATGGAAATGGCCGCGATCGTCGATAACTTTGATCCGCTCGATACCGTCCGCCTTGCTATCCATGCCGGGGTCGATCTGATCCTCGTACCGATGGACACGTATACGCGCGGCGGGCTGAACGCCTTTCGCCGCTACATTGCGGACGTGACCGCCATGGCCGAGCGCGGCGAGATATCGATGGACTGCATCGACGCCGCCGTACGCCGTGTATTGAAGCTCAAACAGAAGCTTGGACTGCTCACAAGCTATGACAGCAGCGGCTTCGAGGCGCGCATCCGTGCCGTGAACGAGACGGTCTGCAGCGCGGAGCACCTGGAAACCGCGTGGGAGATTGCGAAAAAAGCTGCTACACTGATCAAAAACGACGGGGAAGTCCTGCCGCTCGATCGCGCGGGCGAGAGAACGGTGATCTTCATTCCGCGCGACAGTCTGCGGCTCTCGGTGCAGGAGGCCATGGATCGTCTTCTCGCCGAGGGGAAGCTCGCCGCGGGCGCTTCGGTGGAGGTTTTCAGCTATGAGCATGTGGGACGCGCCGCGATGCTGAGTGCCGCCGAGCGCGCAGACAACGTGCTGATCCTCTCGCGCTTATACAGCGTATCGGCCCTGCATCCCGGGAGCGGCAGCGCCTGCGCGGATATCGAAGCGCTGATCGACGCCATGCACCGCCGCGGCGGCCGGGCCGCCGTGCTCAGCTGTTATCTGCCCTACGACGCCGCGCGCTTCCCGGCGGCCGATGCGATATTGCTCTGCTACGGTGCGGGGACGGTGTCGGAAAACCCGAAGCTGCTGCAATACGGCATGGCTTCGATGCCGAATATCCCCGCTGCGGTCTATGTTGCCTTCGACCGCGGTTCCGGCCCCACGGCGAAGCTTCCGGTCACGATCCCTTCGCTGGATGAAAATTATGCATATAGCAGCCGGATCATGTTCCTGCGGGGCTTCGGCCTGAGTTATACAAAGCAATCATAATATTTGACTACACGCTGAAACAAGGCAGCTTTCCACCTTTTTCCAGCATTCGTATTATTCTTCGTCACTATGACCAATTGCATAGCGGCAGTTTTATCCGATTCAACAAAACGAAAAACGATACTTCCCATAAAAAGAAATTCTATGGTATACTTATTTGAAATAGAGTCAGACCGCCCCTCTTTTTCATTCGGAGGAATCTGTAATGTCCCTGATCAATAACGAGCGCGAGACACGGGATCAGATAACCGGCGCTCTCACAACCTCGGTTTTTATGCAGCAGGTTGAGGAGCTGCGCAAGGCCTGTCCCGGTGAGTCGTATACCTTTATCTATCTCATGATCCCCAATTTCAAATCGTACAACCTCGGCTTTGGCTATGCCTCCGGCAACCGGTTTTTGCAGCAGTTTGCCGAACTGCTGGAAAACAGCTTCGTCGGCCAGTTGGTTGCGCGCGAGAGCAGCCACCATTTTATGGTGCTTGACCGCGCCCACTCCGGCAAAGAGACAGTCGAGACGCTGCGTGAGTGCCAGTCAGCGGTCAACCGCATGAAGGGCGGGGAGCATCTGCTGCTCAATGCCGGTATCGTCTCCGGCCGCTTCGGTGAGCTTGGGGATGACGACGTCTATCAGAGCTTCGACCGCGCACGCTATGCCTGCTCCTATGCCGAGCGCGGTCATGGGCGGCAGTTTGTCATTTACGGTTCCAGCGTTCAACGGAAGATCGATTTTGAGCTGTATCTGCTGCGGGAGTTTTTCCCGGCCATGGAGCGCGGCGATATCCAGCCTTTTTATCAGCCCGAGGTCCGCGCCCTCACGGAGCAGTGCTGCGGCTATGAGGCACTGGCCCGCTGGGTCGATGCCAAATACGGCATGATTGCCCCTGACGCCTTTATCCCTCTGCTCGAGCGTGAGCTGCTGATCCCGCAGCTTGATCTGCACATCATACGCCAGGTGTGCAAGGATATACGGGATGAGCTGGACTGCGGCGTCATCACTGTACCGGTGTCGGTCAACCTCAGCCGCATCGATTTTCAGATGCTCGATGTCTTTGAAGAGATCGAAAAGCTCCGGGAAGAGTTCCATGTGCCGCGCTATTATCTGAATATTGAGATCACCGAGAGCGCGATCGCCGAAGGCGCGGTCTATATGGCGCCGGTGATCGACCGCTTCTGCGAGGCGGGTTATCAGGTCTGGATGGACGATTTCGGCTCCGGCTACAGCTCGCTGAACAACCTGCAGGATTTCAGCTTTGACGTATTGAAAATCGACATGGGTTTCCTGCGGCAGTTCAGCACCAACCCGAAATCCGGCGTGATCGTGCGCGAGATCATCAACCTCGCGAAGCGTATGGGTCTCGGCACGCTGGCCGAGGGCGTCGAAACGCGCGAGCAGTTCGAGTTCCTCAAGGAGTGCGGCTGCGAGAAGGTGCAGGGCTATCTGTTCTCCAAGCCCCTGAAAGTCGACAGAAGCGTTTCCATGTACGACCAGGTCACGACAGGGGAGTTTAGCCGCATCCCGCGTGAGAAACGCGAGGACAGCCGCTACTATAAGCGCATTGCCGATGTCAATTATCTCAGCTCAAGCCCGATGGAGTCGGGGCTATACATCACCTCCAACAGCCTGCCGATCGTCATTATCGAGGTCATCGGCGGAGAGCAGATTAATTTCCTGTATTGCAACGAGGCCTATCGCGGCATTCTGCACTCTGCCGGGATCGAGGATCTTGAGGCGGCCAATGTGCGCGGCAACGAGGTCGATATCCCCGAAAACCGCCAGTTTATCGAGCTGGCGAAGCGGGCCGAATCGGTCGGACGTGTCCGCGGCGATATCCTGATCAACGGCATTATTTTCAAGACCGATATGATGTTCCTGGCGCGTAAGGGCGAACGGGCGGCGTTCCTCAACGTCGTGCAGAATCTTTCGCCGAACTTTGTCAGCGAACATGCCGAAGCGATGTCGCTCGCACAGGAATATATACTCACCGAATATTTCCGCGTGGATCTGTTCGACGAAGACGGCACGGCCATGAACGTCTATCTCGACGCTGACCAGCAGCGCATCACCGACGAGACCGATCGGACCGAGCGGGCTGTCGATCTGTACGCGCGTCGTTATATCCGTAGCGACGAGGCGGACGCCTTTCGCGAGTTTTACAGCATGGATACTGTGCTCGAGCGTGTGCGCAAAAGCGGGGAGAAGCACCTGGTGCATATTTTCCATCCGGCTGACAGCGAGCGCAACGGGGAGCAACAGTGCTATACGATCACGCCCTTCCGTATGGGCGAGAGGTGGAAATTCCTGTCCACCTGCCGAAGACTGAAATGATTGATTTCCCCGGACCGAAGAATCGGTCCGGGGATTGTTACGATAATGAATATAGGATGGCGAAAAGCCAAAAAGCTTTTCGCCGCGCCACTTTGTGGCGCAGCAAAACGCGAATGATTCAAGGAATCATTCGCTGCCAAACGTGTCGTTTGGCAGCGAAATCAATCGAATCCTCGATTGATTTCGCCATCCGATAATCATTATGAAATGGAACGAGGAGATGATATGATGAAGCTGCTGCACCTGGCGGATCTGCATTTTGGAAAGAGCCTGTTTGCCCAGCCGCTGCTCGCCGACCAGGCCTACTGGACGGACAGGCTGCTGGAATCCGTGCGCCGTGAGCGCCCCGACGCCGTGCTGATCGCGGGCGATGTCTACGACCGCGGTGTTCCCGGCAAGGAGGCCGTACAGCTGCTCAGCCGGCTGCTGACCGAGCTTGCCGCTATCGGGTGTGAGGTGCTGCTGACGGCCGGCAATCACGACGGCGGAGAACGGCTGGAATTTGCCTCGGAGCTGCTGGCAAACCAGCACGTCCACATCGCCGGCACCCTCCGCCAGGAGCTGATAAGCTGGACCGGGGAAGATGTGCTCGGCCCGGTGACCTTCTGGCTGCTGCCCTATACGACACCGGCTGCGGTACGTACCGTGTGGAACGTGGATGACAGCGAGGTCTCCAACTATACCGAGGCTCTGCGATTTGTGCTGGAGCATCAGACGATCGATGAGAGCAAACGGAATGTGCTGATTGCCCACCAGACCGTGCTGCCCGCCGCCGGCGAGCTGCGCCGTGCGCCCAGCGAGACGGCCATCGGCGGCGTCGGTGGTATCGACGCGGCAATCTTTGAGCGTTTTGACTATGTGGCGCTCGGCCACATCCACGGTGCCCAGACGGTGGGCAGCGCGCGTATCCGCTACGCCGGTGCGCCGCTGTGTTATCACTTCGGCGAAGTCGGCGAGCAAAAGGGTCTTCTGTATGTCACGCTCGGCGAAAAGGGGAGCGAGCCCCGCTGCACGATCGAGGAGCTGCCGACGCTGCACCGTGTCCGCAAGCCGATCGTCGATTCCCTGCAGCATATCATAGAAAATGAAACGGCGCATCCCGGGGAGCGCGAGTATGTCAGCGTCGTGCTGACGGACAGCCGCATCACACCCCAGGCACACGAGACCCTTCGGGAGCTGTTTGCCTCGCACGGCAGCGTGCTGCTGGATCTGACGCGCCGCAGCGAGTTGATCGCCGCGCATCCGGTCGACGGCACGGAAAACGCCGAGCGCAAGTCGCTCTCCGATTACTTCGGCACGTTTTACCGCTCCCGCCGCGCAGACGGCGCCGACCCGGACGCGTCCGAATGGGAGCTGATCGCGTATCTGGCCCGTCAGGTGGAGGACCGCCCGGATGAGAGCGAACAGGCTCTGGTTGCCGCGCTGGTCGACCAGGCAGTCCGCGCTGCCAACGACGAGCTGAAAGGGGCGTGAACGCATGAAACCGCTTTTCTTAACCATGACGGCCTTCGGGCCTTACCTCGACAAGACCGAGGTCGATTTCAAATCGCTCGGTGAGGGCATCTATGTGATCGCCGGACCGACCGGTGCCGGAAAAACGACGATTTTTGACGCAGTGATGTTTGCCCTGTTTGAAGAAGTCAGCGCCAAGCCCGGCGGCAGTGAAAAGGGTTCGACGCGCGATAAAAGCATGGTCCACAGCGACTATGCTTCCAAGGACACGCAAACGGTGGTGACGCTGCGCTTTGAAGAGAGCGGCCGTCAGTTTACGGTCAAGCGTACGGTCCGCTTTTCCAAAAAGCGCGGCGGCGGGTGGAATGATGCCAAATACGATGCGGAGTTGGAGGGCAGCGGCATTCACGCCACGGGATCGTCACATGTGACCGAAGAGGTTGAGCGCATTCTGCATATGGATGCCGCGCAATTTCGGCAGATTGTAATGTTGGCTCAGGGGGAGTTCCGCGCCTTCATGGAGGCAAAGGACGATCGCAGAAAGGAGATCCTCGGCGAGCTTTTCGACAGCGAACCGTACCGTGTTTTTCAGAAGCGGCTGAAGGACGCCGCCGACGAGCTGGCCCAGCGCTGTCGGGCACAGCAGGAGCGGGTGCAGAACGTATTGCATGCCGATACCTTCCTGCTGCCGCCGGAGCTGAGCGAGTCCGAGCGCGCACGCTATGCCCCGGAGCACCCCGAACTGGAGACCAATCTCCGCGCGCTTGTCGCAGCTGACGACGAGGCGCGGCATGGACTCGAGGCGCGGCAGGCGGAGGAGAAACAACAGGACAACGCATGGCGCGAGCGCCGTGGCCGCGCTGCGGCGGAGAATGCCCGCTATGAAGAGCTGCGGCAGCTTCTCGCGCACCGCGAAGCATTGGAAAAGCAGCGCGAGGAGATGGCGCAGATGGAGCGCGAGACAGCCGAGACGGCGACCGCGTGGCATGTCGTTGTTCCGGCAGAGCAGAGCTTTCGCAGCGCCGACGCCGCACTGCGCAGCGCGGAGAGCGCGCGGGAAACGCTGAAAACCGCGCTTTCAGCCGCCGCCGAGGAGAGCGCCAGAAATCAGCGCGAATGGGAGGAAGGCGAGCCCCAGCGCCAGAGCGAGCTTGCATCGCTGCGTGCAGAGCTGCAGCGCATTGAAGAGGCGCTCCCCAAGCTCGATGAACTCGCGCAGACGCGGCAGCAGCTGAAAGAGCAGCAGCGTCTGGCCGATACGGCCGCACACGCGCGTGACGCCGCACTGCAGCGCCGCCAGAACTGTGAGATGCGTCTCAAGGAGACCGAAGAGGAGCTTGCAGCGCTCACCGGGATCGAAGAGACGGCGGCAGCGGCCGCGCGCGAACAGGAGACCGCCGAAGAACAGCTGCACAGGCTGACGGAGCCGAAAAAGGGGCTGATCGATACGGCCGCGGCCCTTCGCGACAGAGAGGCGCGCGTAAAGGCGCTGTTGATCGCGTCTCAGGACGCCGCGCAGGAGGCTTCGGCCGCAGCTGCGCTCTATGATGAGGTGCACCGCCGCTATCTGTCGGGTTACGCCGGAATTCTCGGTCTGGCGCTTGCTGAAGAGCTTGAACAAAACGGCGAGGCCGCCTGCCCGGTCTGCGGCAGCCGTTATCTGCGCGGGGAGAAGCACAGCTTCGCTGCCCCCGAGCAGGATACGCCCGACGAGGCAACTTTGAAGCGCGCCGAGCGCCAAAGGGACGACATGCAGCGGAAAGCCCGCAAGGTAGACAGCGATTTTTCCGCCGAGCAAGCCGCGTTTTCTTCTGACCGCGACGCCCTGCTGCTGCGGCTGGAGGAGCTTGTTCCGGCCGATTGGCGATGGAGCTATGATCTTATGCAGCAGCTGGACGAGACAGCTGCGCGCCTGCGCCGCCGAAGCGAGGAGATCGCCCGCCGTGCCGACGAGGCGCGGCGGCGTATGGAGTGCAAGCACAGTCTGAGCGCCGAGCATGAAAATTGTCTGACCGAACGGGAGAGCGCGAGAGACGTCTGGGCGGAGAACGACAAGCGCTGTTCCAATACCGCACTGCAAATCGGCCATCTGACGGATATGCTGGGCAGACTGCAGGCCGAGCTTGCCGCGGCAAGCCTCGATGCCTATACAGACCGCGCCGCGGCCGAACAGGCCGTGCAGCAAAAGCGCGCGCGTGAAAGCTTGCTGGAGACACAGAGCAAGCGCGCCGCGGATATACTCGCCGCCGCGCGGGAGAAGGAAACCGCGCTTCGTGCCCGTCTTGCAAGCCGAAGCGAGGCGGCGGCCGAGGCGACTGCCGCAAGGGATACTGCCGCCGCCGTGTTTGCCGAAACGCTCTCGAAAGCCGGTTTTCCGGACGAGGCGAGATTCGCGGCCGCGCGTGCGCGTGTCGGGACTGCCGATGCCGAGCGCTGGCTGCAGCAGAGACGGCAGCAGAGTAACGCCTGGCACAACGACTGTGCCAATACCGCGGATAAGATTGAAAAGCTGCAGCAGGAGTCTCCCGTGTACACCGATCTGACGGCGCTCGATGCCGAGCTTTCAACGCTTGAGCGCGCCATGGCCGAGACGGACGCGGCTCTCCGTGAGCTGCATCTTCGCTCCGCCAGTCACACAGCGGCCCTGAAAACCGTATGTGAAGTTTCGGCGGCCCTGCGTCCGCTGAAGCTTGCCCATGCGCGCCTCGCCGGTCTCGCCGACCTCGCCAACGGCAGCGCGGGAGAGGGCGGGCGCCGCGCTTTTGACGGCTATGTGCTCTCAAGCACCTTCCGCGAGGTGCTCTCCCATGCGAGCCGCTATCTCACCGAGATGACCGGCGGCAAGTACGAGCTCGTGCACGACACCGAGGCGGTCTCAGCCCGCAAAAACGCCTCGGCAGATTTCCGCATCCAGGTTCAGGACACGCTGACCGGCGAACAGCGCGAGATCGGCAGCCTGTCCGGCGGCGAGGGCTTCCAGGCCTCAATGGCGCTGGCACTCGGACTCTCGGATACGGTACAGAGCCATGTCAGCACCGTGAAGATCGATACGATGTTTATCGACGAAGGTTTTGGTTCGCTCGACGAAGAAATCCTGAGGGTTGCCATCGACACGTTGCAGAACTTGGCCGGCAGCAACCGCCTTGTGGGTATTATCAGCCATGTGGAAGGGCTCGAGAACAGGATAGACAAGAACGTGCGCGTGCAGAAAGACGCGAACAACATCAGCCGTGTGAAAATCGAGGTGTAGCGGGACTTAGATGTCCTTGCCGCTGCGTGCTGCAAATGCGAGCAGAATAAACGCGCCAGCGATAATCCCGATAAGCGTTAGGTCCGCTTGGCCATACAAGAACATCTTGAGCAGTTTCACCAACTGCGACGACATGAATGCGTAACCTGCGCTGCACAACAGTACGAACAGCGCAAAGCGCCCGAGGAAGGGCAGGCTCTTCGTAATTTTTTTGAA
>ONNS01000043.1 GCA_900319275.1 uncultured Eubacteriales bacterium | reverse complement strand
GAAAGATACGCCGTTTGTCCCGGAATACCCACGCCGTTCACTTCGGAATGACCACGCCGCTCATTTCGGAATCCTCACGCCGTTTGGCCGGAATTTGCAGCGGCTGCGGACTTCATGAAGTCGATCGAGTCTGAGCCCTATGCGGACGATGCGCGCTACAACTTGGGTGTCTGTCAGATGCAGCTGGAGGATTACGAAGCGGCAGCTGCCAGCTTTTCTGCGCTGGTTGGAGACGGAAGCAAGCCTGATCCGGAAGAACAGGATGAAGCCGCCGAGAACAACGCGATCGACACGGAAGCCCGCTATGGCCGGGCGATGTGTTATGCGATGCTGGGCGATTGGGAGGCTGCCATTGCCGACTACACCGTCTGTATAGATCGCGGGTATGAGCTTGCGCAATGCTATGCACAGCGCGCGCAGGTCTATGCCGCGCTAGGCGATAAGGAACAGTATGAAAGCGATCTTCAACTTGCCCAAGAGTATGAGGAAAAAGAAGAATAGAACATCAGAATTGACAATTTCCATTTTTCAGATACGGAGGTAGGATCATGAAAAAGCTTCTGCGGAAAACCGGAAGGCTGATCATAGCGCTCGCACTTGTTTTGTTTGCGATGATGGTCACGCTGAACGGGTCTGCGCTGGGCGTAAGCTCTGTGTTTGCGGACGATTCTCAGATGCTGGAGGAAGGCGTTCCACAGGAAAACCCTTCACCGGACATTTCGGAACCGGCTGTTGAGGGAGCAACCGACGAAACACAGGCCCCGGTAACAGAAACGGTTTCCAATAGCGAGAATCAGTCTGACACTACCACGCCCGTGGAGAATGGTGAGGTGCAGGCTGACACCGTCGCGTCCACAGAGGACGGAGAGGAGCAGACTGACGCCGTCGCATCCACCGAGGAGGGCGAGGAGCAGGCTGACGCCGTCGAGTCTACTGATGGCGGCGAGGGCCAGACTGACGCCGTCGCATCCACTGAGGAGGGCGAGGAGCAGACTGACGCCGTCGAGTCCACTGATGGCGGCGAGGGACAGACTGACGCCGTCGCATCCACCGAGGATGGCGAGGAGCAGACTGACACCGTCGAGTCTACTGATGGCGGCGAGGGCCAGACTGACGCCGTCGAGTCTACTGATGGCGGCGAGGGCCAGACTGACGCTGTCGCATCCGCCGAGGATTGTGAGGAGCAGACTGACGCCGCCGCATCGACCGCGGATAGCGAGGAGCAGACTGATACCGCTGCGTCCAACGAGGATGTCGAGGAGAAGGCCGACTCCGCTGTGCCCACCGAGAGCGGCGAGGAGCAGACTGACACCGCTGTGTCCACCGAGAGCGGCGAGAAGCAGACTGACACCGCTGCGTCCACCGTGCCCAGTGCGGAAGGGGAGGAGCAGACTGACGCTGCGTTCACTGTGGATGGCGAGGGACAAGTCATGCCTGAGTTCGGCGGGGCGCGTATGCTGATGAGAGCGGCTCCTGTCGCGCTGACTGCCGCACCGGACAGCGAGGAAGAGCCGCCTTCGGTGCTGCAGAGCATGATCAACGACGCCATGAAGTCGGTCTCCGGCACACTGAGCGGGAAGCTGCAGGTCGTGCTGAGCAAGGACACCACCTATGACGGTGATGTGACGGTCTCGAGTGACGGATACACCGTGGCGGACGATTTTGCGCTCGAACTGACGACAGAGGACGCCGGTGACGACGGTCTGCAGGCGGACGGCAGTGCGACATTTACCGGCAACCTGTTCATCAAGAGCATTGCCGTGATTCTAAAGGGACTGAATATGCCCGGTAAAGTCGAGGTTTCCGGCGAAAACGGAAGCCTGGATTACTATGGCTCTGCACAGGACGATACCGTGAACGTCACGGTTACCGATCAAGCCTCGGCCGCGATCTATACCGGCGCGGGGGATGATACCGTGACGGTCTACGCCAACTACGGCGGGGGAGCGGACATAGATACCGGGAATGGTGACGATACCGTGAACGCGACGGTCTCTGCTGGCGGCTCGGCCGCTGTCGAGACCGGAGCGGGCAGCGACACCGTGAATCTGGATGTTCACCCCGGCTCGGGCGGCGCGGCTGTCGCCACCGGCGCGGACGACGATACCGTTTCTGTCAAAAACGGCGGAGATGTGTCAGAAAACCGGTTCGACGAGATCACCGTGGATCTTGGCGACGGCGTTAACAAGGCCGAGATCGACCTGTCGCTGGCCGATGCTGCGGAGAAGATCTCCGTCAGGGGTGACGAGGGCAGCAGCAACAGCCTGAATCTCACCGGCAAGCTGAAGAAGGACGAGGATAACGACGACTATAACCCCATCAGCGGCACAGAGGAGAGTATGGCGCTGACAGCCGAGAGCGGCAAGGTGCTGACGCTCACGACGGCGAACGTCGGCACATTGACCGATGCTCTGGTCAACAAGCTCACTAAGACGCTGACCGCGAAGGATGGGAGCTTCAGCTATCAGGCGAAGCTACCCTTCACCAACTATGTGATCAAGGTGCCGAACGGCGAACTGAAGCAGATAAGCATCCATACAGACGAGAAGCTGCCGCTCTCCGCTGTCGTGATCGACACGGATTCTGTCGCAATCAGCGACAACAGGCTGACGATCGGCAAGGACGCAAACGTGCTGGTACGCGGATTGAAGCTGATCCTGCGTGCGCGGGAGATTGAGATTGACGGCAAACTGCAGGCGGACTATGTATTGATTGAGGCCACAGACGGCACCGGCGCCCACGGGCGCTCCTTTGGGGATCTCTACAGCGCCTATAACGAGAGCGAAAACTTTGCCTCGGCCGCCTTTGACGCCGGCCTGGACATGGCCGCGGAGCTGATCAACGTTAACAACAAGGCGTCGATCGTGATCGGCAAGAACGCTGCCATTTACAGTGCGGGTGATGTCGTTCTGCGCGCTCAGGTCGAGCAGAGTGGCGGCATGCTTTCGTTCCTGTCGGGCATCAATCTGGTCAATGTGAAGCTGGCTGAGGCGGTCATCGATATCGCTGGCAAGATCTATGCCGGATACGATTTCGACGCTGGTGTCGTCAGCGGCGGCAGCGGCTCGGTCACTGCTGAGGCGCTTACCGGCACGTCCATCGGCTATGACGCCGACGGCAAGGAACTCAGTGGCTTGCCTCTGGCTATCAGCGTCGCGCTCGCGGATGCCCAGGTCAATGTTGCACAGGGCGCGGAGATTCATGCCGCGCAGGATATCGCGCTCAATGCCAAATCCGAACTGAAAATCTATACGCGCGCGGACTCGGGGGTCTTGTCCTCCGTCGCGCCCGTTGCGCTGGCGGTATCCGTGCTCACGAACGACGCGACTGCCAGGGTCGACGGTATGCTGAAGGCCGGCCGCAATATTGCTGTCACGGCCTATGGCGACGTGAAGGCGACAGGCATTGCCGATAAGGGCGAGAGCCATGACAATGCCTCCGGCGGCTTTATCAGTGTGGCTGTGGTGCTGCAGGACGCAATTGCCGAACTGGGCGAACATGCGAATGTTACGGCTGGCGGCGATATCCTGGTATTGTCCACCGCTAAGGAAAATGTGGACAACCGCGCCTCCTCCGCCACCCAGGATATTGAGAAGTCCGATGAGGGCGTTTTCGGCGAAGTGAAAAAACAAGGCATCAAGCTGCTTACAGATAAGGTGCTGCCCTGGCTGAAGGAAAAAGCCCACGGGTGGTTCCACAGCGATGAGTACCTCAAGACCGAGAAGCTGACGCAGGCTGTCAGCAAGATCACGAGCTCTGACAAGTCCATCCAGGTCGATGATGCGGCCGAAAAGCACGCGGACATTAAAATCGACCTGAAGAGTAGCACCGATCAGGCAGATCACAGCACGGAATACCCAAGTGCCAGTGTCACTATCAAGCCCCACAGCGGGTACAAGGTAAAGACGGTCTGGTGGCGCGGCTATAACCCCGGCGACAGCAGCTATCAGGTTCAGGATATCAGCGACAGCAACACGTCGGACGGAAAGTATCTTGTCCAGATCCAGAAGCAGAATATCACTCTCTTCGTGGAATACGAGACCGACGACGGCACCGCCGTGGTGGACGAGCTGGACGGCATTTGGGACAGCCAGCCCTCTGGAGACGCCGACAATCTGGATCTCGAGGAACTGCTGAACGACGTTCAGAACAGTTCTGACGACGAGACTTCCGAGAGCGCCGAGGACATCATCGCCAGGATCGAAAATGAAGATGATGCGGACGACGAGCAAGAACCGTCTGCCGAGCTTAAGCTGAGCGGCGAGGGCGGCGGCGCTGTGCTCAACTACAGGAGCGACCCGGACGACAAGTCCAAGAGCTGCCTGAAAGTGCTTCCGGGCGAGGAACTGCGCCTGATCCCCAACCCCTCGGTGAGCAAGGCGCTCAAGCAGGGCGGCCTGACCGCGGTCTACAAGATCAAGGAGGACGACAAGGAGGTCACCAAGACCGTCGTCATCAACGCGGACGAAAAGGGTCGTTACCTCTTCACGGTGCCGGAGGACATGATCCTCACCGCGGGACTGACAATCAAGGCAGAGTTTGTGGACAGCGGCAGCAGCAATGCCGAGGCCGACACGACCCAGACCCAGCTCACGGGCGCGATCGCTGTTGTCGTTGCGGATAACGACGCCAATACCGTGATCGCTGATGGTGCCAGTGCGATAGCCGGCGGCAGCGTGACGGCGGATTCTTCGGTCAAGACCGATATCAAAAACATCGCCGACGGCATGGCCGTCTCCAAGGACGGCGCTTCCTCCGGCAGTTCTGACGCAAACTATGGCATCAAGCGGGATGGAAGCAAGCAATACAGCGGCTATGACGCAGAGGGCCGCCAGTACAGTCTGGTCGTTGAGACGACCGGGCAGGGCTCTGTGACCCCCGAGGCCATCGCCAACGTCAATAATGCCTATACCTTCAAGGTTTCGCCGGAATCCGGCTATACTGTGGCCGGCGTGACGCTTGTGTACTATAAGGATGGCAAGCGGCAGACCAGTACGCTGACAGCGGGCAGCGACGGCAAATATACCGTCAATCTGAATAGCATCTCAGGCTTGGACAAAGGCTCGATTGCCCAGGTCAGCGTAGCTTTTGCCAAAAACGGCGAGACTGTGACCGAGAGCGGCGCGAGCCGGGTTTCGGCGGTCATCCCCAACCCTATCAAGATCAGCTATAACGGTCTCAAGCAGGGGAAGGGCTCCGACGAGACCTTCGTTGAGATCGGCAAGATCTATTATAAAAAGGCGACCACCAATGCGGACGGCAGCATCAGCGGCTATGTCTTCGAATCCACTGCAAAGGCGACCTATCTTCTGGACGGCAAGCTGAAGGCAAGCTGGAAGGATCTGAGCGGCGCGATGCGTACCGTGGAGCTGCAGAAAAACAGCGACGGTCTGTGGGTGCTCGACCCCTCGGCGATCCCCACCGGAGCGCTGATCACCGTATCTGCCGCCTTTAAGGACGATTTCCATGCGTTTGAAACCACCGGAACGATCGCCAATGGCACTGTGACGCTTTACGACGAGCAGATCAAGGCGACTGATAAGCCGAAGATCGCTGTGAAGGCAGACGCCGGCTATTCTGTAGAGGAGATCACTGTCACCTATACGGGCCGCGACGGTACCTCTACGACGACAAAACTCACCCTTTCCGGCCATAGCATTGCGCAGGTCAAGGACAAGGACGACAAGGTGATCGACGGACTGTACGAGTTCACTCTGCCGGATAACATCTATGAGGGCAGCAGCGTCAAGGTCACCGCAAGTTTCAAGCAGAAGACGATCGACCTCTATACCGGTACCGGTGCGGACGATAAGAATGTGACGCTGTCCGAATACCATGTCGCGACCGGGGATAAGGTGACTGTTACGCCCAGCAACGAAAAGTTGAAGGCGGGCTATAAGATCACCAAGATCACTGTGACAGACGCAAGCGGCGCCACCGTTGCTGAGAGCAGCGACGCATCTTTCACCGTACCTACCGATAAAAACATCGCGGACAACGCCAAGCTGACCGTAAAGGTCGAGATGGCACTCAGAGCGATCGCAATCAAGGACGCGACGCTCACCAACGGCAAGGTCACTTCGCAGACCTCCCGTGCCGATCGCGGCGATGTCGTGACTGTGACCGTGACCCCCGACAGCGATTTCCGCGTAAAGACCGGCACGCTCAAGGCCGTCATTAAGGCCAAGGACGGCAGTTACAGCTCCGAGGTCTTTATGAACCGGAAAAATGACACGACCTATACCTTCGTCATGCCCTCTGACATCACCGACACCACAAA
Organism: uncultured Eubacteriales bacterium; assembly: GCA_900319275.1. Taxonomy (GTDB): domain Bacteria; phylum Bacillota; class Clostridia; order Oscillospirales; family Oscillospiraceae; genus Limivicinus. Next base: position 24,879 of record ONNS01000043.1, on the reverse strand, counting down.
GGTCGAGGTCAGCTTTACGGGCGAATTTATCCCCGGCCAGTCGGACAGCTCCGAATTCGAGACCAGCCTCGGCACAGGCATCGCCGTGACCGTAGCCAACTCCGAGAGCCAGAGTGCGGTCAGGGGCGGCGTGACGAGCGCGGGCAATGTAAACGTTAAATCCAAGGCTTACGGCTCGGTTTCCACCGAGTCCAAGGCCGGCTACAGCAAGACCAATACCGGCTTCGCCGGCGCGATCGCCGTACAGATCGCGTCGCTGGACAGCAAGGCATTACTCTATCAAACAGCGGATATCAAGCTGGACGGCGAGCTGAAGGTCAGCTCGGACGCCAAGCCGAACTTTACCGTGATCGCGGACGCCTCCGGCAATAAGGAAGCGGGCAAGGTCGGCATCGGCGCGGGCATCGCCGTGGCTGTGAACGGCTCTGACTCCTTTGCGGCCGTGCAGGACGGCACGAAGCTCTCCGCCAGAAGCGAAGGAAAGACGATCCGTGGTATCTCCGTCACTGCCGAACAGGAGGTCAAGGATACCGTTTCGGCCAAGGCCGGCGCCGCCGGCGGTACGGCTGCGGTTCCTGTGGCTGCCGTCGATGTGACGGGCTCGACCGCTGTCGCCTACATTGGAAAGGTGCAGGACACGGCGCTCTCGCTCGGCGATGACAGCGGATTGACCGGCAACGCCGCTGTCTCCGCTAAGAACGAAGCCAGCCATACGATCAGCGCGGACGCCTCCGCCATCGGAAAAGGCACCGGCGTCGGCGTGGCGATCGCAGTCTCGGTGCTGCCGGATGTGGCTGAGGCCAAGCTGAGCCAGAGCCTGAACGCGAATCGCGTGACTGTTGCCTCCGAGACGGTCGCCGTCGTCAACGAGACCGCCACGGCCAGTGCCCAGGGCGGCAAGAAGAGCGGCAAGAGCGCCGACAAGAAGGCCGACAGTATGCTCGGCACTGCGGGCAAGCTGGCCGGAAAGAACAAATCCTCCTCTGTCTCCGGCAGCAAGGTGGACAACGCTGTTTCAAACCGTCAGCAGGCCGAGACCAGCGAGGGCTCGGTCGGTGTGGCCGGCGCGGTCGTTGTCAACGTACAGGACAGCGAGTCACACGCAGAAGTTTCAGATGGCACAGACATACGCGCCCGCGGTCTGGTGGCCGTCACCTCGGTGAACGGCACCACAAGCAAGGTCAAGGCCAATGCCAGCACCACCAATTCCGATATCGGCGTGGGAGTTGGCGCGGCGGTGAATATCGTCACGATCGAGAACACCGCCTACCTTGGCAACGGCGAGTTGTATGCTGACGAACTGAAGGTTTCCGCCACAACGCTGGAGACCACGCCCGATGCGGATAAGGCGGCCTCCGACGAGGTCGAGACCTATGACGATCTGGCGGAGCAGCTGAGCGAGCTGGTAGAAGAATATGTAAATCAGCTCATCAAAGAGATGGGCTTGGATCAGTACGGCCTTTCTGAGGATCTGTTGGGCGAGATTCTGGGTGATGTGTCCAAAGAAGTGGCCCAGACGCTGATCGACGCCACTGGGCTGAAGGAGCTGCTCGGCAGCGGCGATCTGAGTGCGAAGTATGACAAGGCCAAGGGGCTGCTCAGCGATACCAAGGACGGACTGATGAGCCTGCCTGAAAAGCTGATCGAGCCCTTCATGGAGGCATTGAGCGATGCCTATGACCTCAGTGATCTCAGTTCTGAAGACCTGAGCGCGCTGAAGGATCAACTCATTGCCAACTTCACAAGCAAGCTCATGGAGCAGCTGCAAGTGAGCGGCAAGGGCGTGCTGGACGGCGTCAAGACCGGTATGATTGAGTATCTCAAGGATAACGGCGGTGATCTGTTCAGCGGCCTGTTTACCGGTCACTTCAAGGAGAACACGGGCAAGGTCTTCAGCCAGGCCAAGGACGAACTCAGCAAGGCTGTGAAGAAGCAACTGAAAAACCTTGCCGTGGAGACCTTTAAGGAGACGGTCAGGACCATCGACATTCCCGGCATCACGAATAAGAACGTCGACACCGCGGTCGATGCGTTCAAGGAGATCAAGAACGCCTACAGCGCGGGAAATATCGACAATATTCTCAGCGGCGTTTCCGATTATGTGACCGACACCTTCCGTACCGAGGTGTTCGATTACGAGAAGATGATCACCACCCTGTCCGAGACGGATTTTGCCTCGAAGCTCCAGGAGACCATGATGGCCGCGGCGAAGAAAGCTTCGGTCACGCTGACCAATTCCGCCATCGCTGCGCTGTCGGATCATTTTGATCTGAAGCTGGAGGCCACCAGCGATCCCGTCGGACATGTGATCGACACGCAGGCGATCTCCGGCGCGGGCACGCGGGATGTGGGCGCCGCCGGCAGCGTGGCTGTCACGGTGCTCAACGCCAATACCAGCGCGACGGTTGCCGAGAGCAGCAAGGCTTTCGCCGTCACCGGCGACGTGACCGTCGAGGCGAAGGAGCTCCGCAGTGTGAAGAACGTCGCCTCCGCCGCTCTGGACGCCAACGGCGACGCCTCCGCGAATAAATCCGCCGAGGCGGAGGCCAACGCCGATGTGGCCAAGGGCAATAACACCGTCAGCGGCAACCATGTGACGCTGGAGCTGGGTGCGGGAGCCTCCGGTTCCATCAACAGCGCCGACAAGGATAAGAATAAGCCCGTTATCTACATCACCCTCGAGGACGGCTTCGAGCTGCCCTCCACCGCCGGCTACAGCTACACCGGCTCGGACGGCAAGGAAAAGACCGGCACCGTCAAGGTCGAACGCTACGGCGACGGGTACAAGCTCAACCCCAAATCCGGCGATCTGGCCTCCCTGGCCGACGATGTGGATGTGCGTCTCACGCTGACTCCCAAGGAGCTCGTGAACGAACTGCCCGATCCGGAGGTCCTGACCGATCAGACCCTGCCTGACGATACCGTGACCATCCATGTCGTTGGCCGCGAGGCCGAGAACGGCAAATGGTCCGCCCGCGAAGGCGACGTGATCGAGCTCATCATCAAGAAAACCGAGGGCCACAAGGTCACCGAGCTGGGCTACAGCTATACCGATGCCAACGGCAAAAACCACGATGTCGAGATCATTGCAGGCACCGACTTCGATGTCAACAATCTGGGCGCAAAGGAACCCGCTTATACGCTCAAGCAGAACAGCGCCTCGCAGTACATCTACACCATCCGCGTGCCCAAGGGCGAAATCACCGCCTTTGTCGTGCAGATCGAGGAGGGCGAAGAGGATGAGGCTGAAGAGGAAGCATCCGAGACCTCTGCCAAGGACGGCAGCGGCAAGTCCGTCGGCGTCGGTGCGGCGTTCTCGATGGTCTACGGCGACACCAAGACCGTCGCCGAGGTCGGTCAGCGCGGCAGCTTTACCGCCGGTTCGCTGACCGTCAAGGCCGAATCCGACCACAAGGAAGACATCGCCTCCGCCGCGGGCAGCGATCCGCTGCAGGGCGAGTGGGACGCTGACGCGACCAAGGACTTTGCCCTGGACGCCTCTGTCGCGCTGAACATTCTCGATACCGATGTGCGCTCGAGCGTGGCAGCGGGCATGGAAATCACCCTGACCGCGGGCGATCTGACCGTCACCGCGACCGAGAACGGCGAGACGGAGACCACCGCCAGCGCCTTCTCCGTGGGCGAGAGCACCGCGGTGGGCGCGAGCGTGGCCCTGAACATCGCCAATTCCACCGTGAAGGCGGAGCTGCTCTCCAATGTGACGCTTCCCGGCAGCGCGGAAATCGCGGCCAACAGCCACAGCGAGGATGTCACCCGCGCCATCGCCACCGCTATGGGCGGCGACATCGGGCGTACCATGGCCAAAATCGGCGACAAGGCCGACAGCATGGAGACCGGCGCCAATAAGGTGCTGGACGGCTCGTATATCGACAATCTCGGCAAGAGCAACAAGAAGAGCACCAATACCAATAAGAAGATCAACCAGCGCCTGGACGAGAAGAAGGGGAGCGAGGGCAAGGATACCAACGACAACGCCTCCACCTCCTCCAACGCCCTGCGCAGTCTGGGCGTCTCGACCAACAGCGAGGACGCGGGAAGCGAGGGCACCGACGAAGCGGCCGGGCAAATATCCTCGCACACAGAGAGCAGCATCGACTCTGTGGGCGAGAAGTCCGACACCAAGGTGCAGGTCGCCGCGGCAGTCGGCGTCACCGTAGCCTCACACGAGGCAGTCACGACGGCGGCTAAGATCACGGCGGGCAAGGATATCCGTCTCACCGCCGAGAATACCGGCAACTTCAATACCATGGGCACCGGCGCGGCTATGTCCTTTGCTCAAAAAGCCAATTCCATCGCGCTCGGCGTGGCCGTCAGCGTGAACAACAACAAGGCGATCGTCAATGCCAACGGAGACCTGGTTTCCAACAGCAAGGGCGACGTTACCCTGAGCGCCAGACTTACCCAGAACATGGACGGCGATTTCCTCGGCAAGCTGGCGGCGCAGTCCCTCTCCGGCTCGGTCGCCGGCAAGGACTCCGCCATCTCCCTGGGCGGCGCGATCAGCGTCGTGGTCTCGCATGCCGAGTCCGCTGTGAATACGGCGAAGATCACCGGCTATGAGCAGGTCGTGGACCACTACGACAGCGTGTTCGATCATTACGCTGAGGACAAAACGCAGATCGACCACTTTGAAGAGACCACCATCTATGACCCCGTAAGAGGCAGTTATATTACTGTGTTCGAGCCTGTCTACAAGCAGATCCCTGTCTACAAGGATGTTCCCGTCTACAGGTATACGCCGATCTATGGCGGCGGGATTGACATCACCGGCGGCAAGGTGACGATCGAGGCCACGGATAAGTCCAAGTTAGCGGCGCGGGCCGGCGGGTTGAGCCTGTCCAAGGGCTCGAGCGTGGGCATGGGCATTGCCTCCACCACGATCGTCAGCAATAATACCGTCACCGCCACGATCGGCGACGGCACCACCATCACCGCCGACAGCTTTAAGCTGAACGCGGAGAAGCTGGCCGTCACCGACGCCGATTTCAAGCAGCTCATAGACCTGCGCTACCTCGTCACCGATTCCAGCGAGCTCAACGACGAGCAGCGCAACGAGGCCAAGACCGGCCTGATCGACGTGCACAAGGGCGCAGACGACGAGAGCTATCAGGTCGAGGTCAACCTCTCCGAGGAGAAACTCCTGGAGGCGGTCGACGCGCTGAACTTCCTCTCCAGCCAGAACACCTATGCCGAAGCCATTGCTGGCTCTGTCGCCACCGGCAAGACCAAGGCCAATCTGGCCGGCTCCTTTGCCGTGGCCGTGATGAGCAACGACGTGCGCGCCGTTCTCGGCAGCAACGTCACGATCCTCACCGGCAGCGGCACGACCGAGATCTCTGCGCTCGACGGCGCGACCAGCCGCGTGATCGCGGGCAGTCTCAGCGCCGCCCCGGCCAAGGCCAGCGTGGGCGCGACCGTGGCCGTGCTGATCAACAGCGATAAGGCCGAGGTCAAGGCCGGAGAAAACCTGAATATCCAGACCGGCGGCAGCATCAATATCAAGGCCGAACAGACCGGCGACAGCCAGGTCTTCACCGCCGCCATGGCGGTGGCCACGGGCACCCAGGCAACAGCCGCCGCGGGCGGGGCCATCAACGTGCTGGTCAATAAGAGCGCCGCCATTGTGGATCTGGGGAACAAAGCCTCTATCCTCACCGACAACAGCAATACCGATATCGATATCCACAGCAAGGCGTACTACGACCTGATGCTGATCTCCGGCAGCGCCAACGCGGTGGCCGGGACCGGCAAGGTGGCCGCGGGCGGCACGGTCAACGTGATCGTGGATAAGACTGTCGCCAGGACGCTCCTGGGCGATGGCGCCTCCGTGATCGCCAAGCGCCATGTCAATATCAGCTCCGACGTCTCCGACCAGATGATCTCCGGCGTGCTTTCGGCCTCCGTGGGCCTCTCCGCTACCGGTCGCTCCGGCGCGGGCGCCGTGAACGTGATCGTCTCGAAGTCCGCGGCCGAAACGGCGGTGGGCAGCGGCGCAGCGCTGAACGCCCAGAGCGGCGATCTCGGCGTGAAGGCCAACAACGACGCCTGGATGCTCAACGCCACCCTGGCGGCGGCGGGCAGCACCGGCACGGCCATCGGCGGCAGCTTCAACATGAACGCCGGACAGAACCTGGCGGTTCAATCCTCCGGCCGCGACACCACCGTTCTGGCGGCTCTGGCCGTGGCGGGCAGTGTCAGGGGCGCGTCTGTCTCCGGCAACATCGGCGTCGTGGCCGAGAGCAACCGCATCCACACGATCATCGCCGAGGGCGTCACCGCCACGGCGGGCGGGAACGCCTTTTTCGAGACCTATTACAGCGACTTTACCGTGGACGCGGCGGGCACCATTGCCGCCTCGGGCACCAGCGCCGCTGTTGGCGCCACGCTCGTCACCGTGGTGAAGGACAACGACATCCGCACCCTGCTGGGCGCGAGCAGCATCACCGCCATCGGCGGCAGTGCCGTCAAGGCCCTGTCCGGCGACAGCGTCGTGGGCATCTACGTGGGCGCCAACGCTAAGGAGACCCAGTTTGTCGGTGCGGCCGGCGTGGCCGTCGCAGGAGGCAGCAGCTTCAACGGCGCCGTGGCGGTGCTGGTGAACAACAACACCGTCATCGCCGACGCCTCTAAGGCGACTCTCACCAGCGGCGAGCAGGAGACCTGGAAGTACACGCGCTTCCGCTTCGGCTGGCGCGTCAACGGTGAAAATGTTGAAAAGCTTTACAGTAACGGCACGTTGTCGAATTTCCGTGACGACAAGCTCCCGCGGCTGTTAAGCGGCAATCTGAATTACCTTTGGTATGATCTGGACGGCCAGCGCTATTATGTGGATCAGGACGATCTGGACGCCTCTCTCGCGCCGCTCCTGAATCCCGTAGAGGTGGGTTGGAAGTACAGCAAAGTTCGCATTGCGTATCGCAATAACAACGGAGCCTATACCGGGAACCGCAACATGAGCGGCTTCATGGGTATGGTGGAAAAGCTGAAAGCAGGGGAACTGCAGTGGCTGGATTTCTACGCGGACGGCATCCGCTATCGGGTGGACGTCAACCACATCGACGCCTCGCTTGCGCCGCTCAGGAATCTCGCCGGCATCAACGTCAAGGCCGACGACGACACCCGGCAGCTCCTGCTGGCGGGCGGCGTCAGTGCCAGCGCCAATATGGGCGCCGGCGCGGCTGTGACCACGCTTGTCTCCGACAAGACGGTGAAGGCGTTGGCCCGCGATCTCCAGGCCCGGGGCGACATCGCTGTCAAGGCCGGAAATCGCGATGACATGACCACCGTCGCCGTCAATGCCGGCATTTCCGGCAGTGCGGCGGTGCAGGTGGGCGCGGCGGTACAGGTCCTCAGCACCGACGTACTGGCCCAGGTGGACGGCAGCGTCAAATCCCGGGACGCCGGCGTGTCCGTCCTCGCCGATAACGATACGAAGCTCCGGAGCATCGCCGGAGCCGTGGCAGGCAGCGGCAGCGCCGCCGTCTCGGCCGTGGGCGCGGTCACCGAGTTTAGCGGCAGCACTCAGGCTCTCGTAAAGGAAGGCAGCACCGTTGCCGCCGGGCGCGACGTGAACGTCAAGGCTACCGCCAATAAGGAAATCAACATCTATTCCGCGGGCGTCGCCATCGGCGGCGGCGTGGGCGTCTCCGGCACGGCAAATGTGGTGGTTACCAAGGACACCACCGCCGCCGCAGTGGAAAAGGATACCAGCGTCAGAAGCAAGATTGGCGCGCTGAACATCGAGACCCAGAGCGATTACACGCTCACCTCCGCCACCGCCGCCATCGCGGGCGGCAGCGTGGCTGTCGGCGTGAACGCGGTCGTCAGCGTCATGAAGAGCAGTAACACCGCCGAAATGGGCGGCAAGGCCCGTCTGGGCGGCGATCTGAACGTCAAAGCCAGCGGCAGTCGTGATGTGACCAACGCCGCGATCAACCTGGCCGCGGGCTCGGTCGGCGCGGGCGTCAACGTGATGGTGCTTGTGGCCGGCGAAAAGATGAGCCAGGACGCCGCCGACATGCTCACCTACGGCGACTCCAAGAGCAAGACCGACGCCAATAAGACCTTCGACCTTAAAAAGCTGATGGCCAGGGACGGTCTCGCCCTCCAGTACACCGAGTACGAGCGTGACGCGAACGGCAACTATGTGCTGGACGAAAACGGCAAGCGTAAGGTCAAGAAGACCGCCGCGGTCAATACCGGCGCGCTGAGCGACGATATCTCCGGCAACGGTCACTATGAGAGTCAGCAGTCCGTCGGCGGAAAGAGCGGCAGCGGCGATAAGAAGCAGGGCACCTTTGACGGGGCCTCCGGCTATCGCAGCGGCGACTTCGACAGCGACAGCTACAACGACAAGGGCGAGACCCAGCGCGGCGAAAACATGGCGGCCAGCGACACGAAGGATATCGCTAACGCCAAGAAGCTGAACACCTATACCCAGATCGCCTCCACCGACGTGGTGCTGGCCACGATCACGCAGAACGCGGTGATCGCCAAGGTACGGAATGTGTCCGTCACCGCCTCGCAGCCCGTCACCGTCGATCTCTTCGGCGTGTCGGCCTCCGGCGGCGCCGTGGGCGTGGGCGTGACCACCGCGGTGGCCATGCTGCACAGCAATGTGTTTGCCTCGAGCCTGGGCAACATCCAGAATGCCTCCGGCAGCGTGACCGTCAGCGCCGAATCCATGGCTGGCGGCACCGTGTCCGATCAGTCCAGCGCCCTCAAGAAGGTGCTGTCTGATATCGATCCCGAGCGCGGCGGCATCCGCGTCATCGGCGCCAGTATGGCGGCCGGTGAAGTCGGCGTGGCGGTCGGCGCGGCCGTGCTGCTCACCGACAACGTGACGCGCGCGAACCTCGGCGGCAACGTGAACGCCGCGGGCGCTGTCAATGTAAAGGCCCTCCATGACTACGGCCATGTGACCGCTGCCGTGGGTACGCTCAGCGGCGGCGTGGCGGCCGTCAGCGCCTCCGTGGCCGTCGCCCAGACCGAGGGCGAGGTCATGGCGAAGATCAACGACAAGGCGACCGTCACCGCGAGCGGCGACGTGTGCGTCAGCACCGAATCCAACGTGAATGCCAGCGCCTACGCCGCCACGGCGGGAGCGGGTCTGGTGTCTGTGAACGCGGGCGTGGCCCTTGCCATCAACCGCCTCACGCAGATCACCGGCATCGGTGACGGCGCGAGCGTCACGGGCAAGAACATCACTGTGACGGCGATCTCTGAAACCGGCGCGGACAGCGGCCTTCTCGGCGTGTCCGTCGGCGGTGTGGGCGTGGCCCTTGGGGCTGCGGTCTCGCAGGTCGACACCACGGTCGAAACCGAAGTGAAGAGCGCCACGCTGACGGCGAAGGGCGGCACGGTGGAGGTCTCCAACCAGGTCTCCAGCACCGCGATCCCCCGGGCCATCTCCTTGGCGGGCGGCGGCGTGGCCGCGGGCGGCAACGTCCTTCTGGCCTTCAATAACTCCCGGAGCAACGCCAGAGTGACGGGCAGCACCGTCACGGCGGATACCTTCAACCTGGCCGCCGATCTCAAGGCCGAGGCCAGCTCCGAGCTGACCGCCGCGCAGGCGGGCCTGCTCACCGTGGGTCTCAGCGTGAACTATGCCGACCTTCAGGCCTATAACCGGGCCATGCTGAAGGACAGCACCGTGACCGCGAAGACCGTGACGGTCCAGACCGGCCGCAATAACCGCAATACCACCACGGCCAGGGCCGAGACCACCGCCGGCAACGCTGGCGCGATCTCTGTCGGCATGAACGCGGCCATCGCCCGCAACCACAGCCGCAGCTATGCGGTGGTGGACGGCGGCAGCATCACCGGCAACACGGGTATCACGGTGAACAGCAACCACAAGCCGACGGCCACGGCCAAGATCCAGGGCGTCAGCGTCAGCGGCATCTCCGTGGCGGGCAACACCGTGGTGGCCCTCAACGACGCCGAGACTCGCGTGAGCGTCAGACTCGATACGCTCGAGACCGGCGACGCGGCCTTCACCGTCAGCCACGACGCCGAAACTACCGGCGACGTGACCCTGGGCGGCGGCGCCATGCTGGAGGTCCGTACCAGCGTAGCCGCGGCCTATGGCCGCTCGGTCGGCGCGGTGGATGCAAACATCGGCACACTCACCGCCGGCAAGCTCACCGCCAGAACCGATGCGAAGAGCACAACGAAATCCACGGTCTCGAACCTGTCTGACTTCAGCGCCATCGCCGCCGCCGCCGTGGCTGGCGTGGCCTACAGCCAGGACATGTTTGATACCAGGGTGCAGATCGGCAAGAGCAGTACTGTCTCCGGCGATATCCAGGTGCTGGATAACTATAACGTCAGCGCCGAGGCCGAGGTGAACCCCTCCGCCGGCGGTCTTGATGCGGGTCTTGCCAAGGTGAAGGTCAACGTGGCTACCGCCCGCAGCACGGCCTATGCCGGCGCGGATCTGATCCTCGGCGACGGCAGCACTGCCGCCGAGATCAAGGCGAAGAACGTCACCGTCAAGACCGAGGGCAGCGCCGCCGCCAAGGCCGACATCCTGCCCACCGAGATCACCGTCGCCGCGGCCTCTCTGGGCGCCAATGTGGCGAAGGCCGATCTCTCTGCCACCCAGGCGGCGACGATCCACATGAAAGCCGATACCACCCTTACCGCCTCCGGCGACGTGAACGTGAAGTCCACCCCCACCGCGGCCAAGGCCGAGGCGACCCTGGGCAACCCCGGCGCGAAGAGCAAGAGCGTCAAACTGAGCCTTCTCAATCTGGATCTCAGCATTGTCCATGCCAGGGAGAATCTCACCAGCACCGCCGGCATTATCGGTGAGGAAAAGACCGTCACCGAGCGCTATGTCAGCGGCAGAGAGTGGGTTCCGGAGCATGTGGAATACTTCTATAAATACGGGGTCGTTGTGGGAAGCCGCACCGTGCCCGGCTATTGGCGCGATGTGTATGCTACCTACAGCTATTCTGTGCCCTGCAGCAGGATCGACTGCGCCAATGTGAATGTGGAATCGGCCATGGGTCAGCATGCTGGAAAGGTTCGGCAGCTTGTAGAGTATTATGGGACGCTGTATAAGGTAAGGGAAAAAATAAACAACAAGTGGTATTGGCTGCCCTTCATGTATGCCATGCCGCAGATTCAGCAGAACGGCTGGGACAAGAATCCGAACTATATATGGGAACGCCCGGTGACTGGCAAGACAGAATGGTGGGAGGAAGTTGATGCGATGGTGGATAATAACACCCTAGCCTCCGCCAGCAGCAACGGAGCGGCGAATGTGAGCTTACTATCCCTTGGTAACCTCGAGGCCGAGGCCACCGCCAGCGATAACTTCAATACCGTCCTGCAGGGCGTGACGATCAACGCCGGCGGCGACGCGGTCATCCGCGCCAAGACCAACACCTCCTCCTACGCCTACGGCGGCGTGCCCGGCGGTTACTCCGTCATCAACGGCGGCATCTCCAACACCTATGCCAACATCGGCTCCAGCGACGACCGGAACACCGCCAAGGTGCTCATCGGCGACGGCGTGAAGCTGACGGCCGGCGGCAAGCTGGATTTGCTGGCCCACAACCAAAGCACTGTGGACGCGAAGCTGGAGGAGAAGACTGCCTATTCTGTGGGCAGGCTCGGCATTTCCTCGCAGCCCACCGAAACCTGGCTCGATACCGGCGTGATCATCGGCAAGGATGTGTCGCTGATCTCCCAGAACGGCGACCTTGCGGTGACCTCCCAAAACGACTACTGGGCCACCTCGATCATGGAATCCGAATCGACGGGCATTCTGCTCAACGTGGGCGAGATGAAGGGCGTGAACACCGTCAACGAGAAGAACGCCGTCCTCATCGGCGACAACTCCAGGCTGGAAGCCCAAAAAGGCGTGGCGAGCATATTTGCCATGACCGACGCAACGGTGGATACCGAGACCGAATACAAGGGTTCGTTCACCGTGATCGGGCAGAACGGCGCGACGGCCATCACCAATATGGTCCGTCAGCAGGAGATCACCCTTGGCAAGAACGTGAACATCGTCAGTGGCGGCGATTTGCGCATCAAGAGCAATTACGACGGCAACGAAGCCAAACGGCACGGTTATTATTCGAGCGTAAAGACTGACAGCAAACAGTATATCAGCGGTGTTTTGGATTTCTCCAGTTCCACAGCGAAGCTGGATCTCGATATCGACAGCAGCATCAACATCGGCAGCGGCACCGAGCTCACGGCCAAGGGCGATGTGAATATCGAATCGATCGTCGGCGGCGATTACTCCACTGACGGGCTCGTCACCGATATCGGAAGTGTTAAGCTGGCTATTGTACCTACGACGCTTTGCGACATTAATGCCAAGATCCACAGCCGGGTGAACGTCAACAACGGCGACTTTGGCGATCAGGTAAAAATGAATGCCGAATTCGTCCGCATTGTGTCAACCTCCCGGGATGTTGTGGAGGACGAAAAGAACGGTAAATCGGATTTTGAGCACCTGTTGTTCTCGGCGGAAAGCAAGGCATACAGCGAGAAGGGCCTGTTCGGCGGCGCGACCTCCAAGATCCATGTCAATCTGGATGTGTTATATGAGCAGTGGATCGACAACACATACTTCAATGTGGCAGGAGGCAAGGTAGCCCCCAAACGTGCTTTCCTGGCCTCTGACCCGGAAGGAACGACGCTCCGTCTGACTGCGGACGCTGCGAACAGCGGCTTCGGCAAGGAGACCGCGGAGGTGATCGTAGAAGGCAAGGCGTACGCGCTGCTTAGGACGCACAAGCGGGACAGCGTAAACTCGAGTGGAGAGTTCTACCATACGGCGCGAACCAGTGAACTGTATTTCTACATGGAAACGAAGTGCAATGGTTCGATGTTCTCCAAAGGCACGAGGACGAGCAGGAACAGCGTCGTCCAGTTTGCCTACTGCAGCTTCTGCTTCGGAACGGACGCCTCCGGTGAGGCCACGAATACGAATACAGCCACGGCCCTCAGCGCTTCGCTCAGCAAAGCGCTGGCCGCTGTCAACGACATCAGCCGCATGGTCAACGGCCTCGACCCGATCACCAAGGCGCGCTACGGCGAAGAGGACGATCAGGTCGCATCCGGCATCTATGTGCTGGACATCAGCTCCCTGCTGGAAAAGGACGTGCGCCTGACGGGCGATCAGCTCAACGGCTACCGTCTCTGGACCGACGCACTGACTCAGCACGACGTGACTCTTCTGCCGAACGCCACGCGCCTCTATACCAACGCGGCGGGGCGGATCGAATATGTGTCCGAGGTCCTGCAGGGCGACGTGCTCGGCAATGGCGAGGTACACAAGATCGATGTGATCACCGCGCTGACCGGCTATGCCTTCTCGCACCCGACCGTTCCCATCGGCTCCAGCGGCTCGCTGGAGATGGACACCGGCATCCTGACAGTCCCCGCGCAGGCGGACTTCGAGCTCTACCTGAACGAGGTCTCCGGCGCGTGGCTGATCGAGCAGATCAATTCCGGCTTTATCCGCCGTCTTGACGCGGATCAGGACGCCATCAACCGCTTTGCCCGCGGGGCGGGCGAGCTGCCTGAGGGCGAACTCGTCGAGGGACTGACCCCGGACGGCGAGCGCGGCGGCTGGCACATCTACTGGCTGGCCGACACCCCCGAGACCGCCTCGAGCGACGACCAGGTGCTGATCTTCCTGCTGTACAATGAACAGACGGACGAGATCGACGCCTACCGCACCAGCCTGCGCATGATCGCAAACGGCGAGCAGCCTGTGGACGTTTCGGTTTACTTCTATCGCGACAGCCGGAGCGACCGCATGGGCATCGAGCGCTATAACGTGGTGTTCTTCGACACGGCCGAGGGCGACGAGAGCTTTGTCGTGCTCGTGACCGACGTACCCGAGGAGCGCGAGATGGATATGCCGATGGCGCTGGAGATCGTACTGCGCGGTTTCAACCTCGGCGCGGATCTGCCCGCCTACAGCCTGACCGGACACTTCTTCGTCATGCTGGACGGCTCGGACGGCTTTGTCAGCGTGTTCGACGGCTTCTACGAGGCGAGCTCGGACGGCGATACCTTCGAGAGCGACTATACCCGCATCGAGGGCATCCGCGAAGGGAAGCCGGAGGTCACCATCAAGGCGGGACAGGCCATCTGGCCGGAGTGGACCGGCGGGGATACCGCCGAGGACATTTCGGGCAACCGGTTTGTCGCAGTTGACGTCGTCTGGTTTTCCGCGGACGGTGCGCCGGCGCTTGCCGCCGCGTAAACCCACACACAAACAAAAAAAGGGAGCCGCTATTCGGGCGGCTTCCTTTTGGGTTTCTATTGATCATAAGTGAATCGCATGAGGTAGAAACTGTCATGCCTTCCCCACCCGGGGAAGGCATATAGTAATTCAACCTTGCTTTACATAACCAAAACGATTATAATATAATTGGTTTGTGATATAAGTTGTTCCAACGGAGGCTGCCATGAAAAGAAAACACCACCGTTTACTGTCGATTTTGCTGCTGACGGCGCTGCTGCTCTCGCTTCCGGGGGCGACCTGTGCCGCCGCGGCGCCGCAGACAGGGGAGGACGGACTGGCCGAATGGACGGTCATGTTCTATCTCTGCGGAGCGGATCTGGAGTCAAAATATGGCTACGCCACCGGTAATCTCGAAGAGATCGCCCAGTGCGAGCACCATACCAGCATCCTCGGCGAGATTGCCCGGGAATACGGCGACCATGTGGCTGATGCGGACGTGCATCAGCCGGGCCAGGTCAATGTGGTGATCCAGACCGGCGGCAGCCTGACCTGGCGCGCGAGAGGCGAGATGAATATGGATATCGCCTCCGATCGCCTGCAGCGCTGGTACTATGACGCCGACACGCAGGTTGCTGCGCCGGAACAGGCGGGCGAGAAGTTCCAGCTGCGACAAGAGCTGCCTCTCGCCAGCATGGCCGATCCCGAAACGCTCAGGGACTTCGTGCGTTGGAGTGCCGAAACCTATCCCGCCCAAAAATATGCGCTGGTGCTGTGGGGGCATGGCGGCGGCGCCAGGGGGATTTTCATCGACGAGCTCTTTGATGAGGACATGATGACCCTTGGGGAACTGCATGACGCACTGATCGACGCCGACGTAATGCTTGAGACCGTGCTGTTCGACGCCTGCCTGATGGCAAATTTTAACACGGCATGGTCCATTGTGGACAACACCCGCTGGATGTGCGCCTCGGAGGAGGTGGTGGCGGGCAAGGGCACCGCTATCGGCGACTGGCTGCAGCGGCTCTATTATATGCCGGAGTGCGACGGCGAGCGCCTGTGCCGCTGGATCTGCGACATGACCCAGACAAAGTATGCCAACGAGGACAACGAGCAGGCCCGGCAGCTGATGACCTGGTCGGTGATCGATATGTCCCAGCTTCCGCGCGTGGAGAATGCCATCGGCCGCTTCTACGTCATGCTGGGGCAGGTGTATGCCCGCTACCCCCGGCTGATGTCTCTCTACGCCCAGCGTATCATGCGCTCGGAGAGCTTCGGCGGGTTTGACGATAACCTGTATGATCTCGCGGATATCTTTTACGATATCGAGATGACCAAGGCCGTCGATATGGATATCCAGCGGGATATGCTGGACGCGCTGACCGACGCCATTACCTACAGCGTGCGCGGCATGGGACGCAGCGCCGCGAGGGGGCTTTCGTTCTGCTACGCCGTGGATTTCGACAAGGAAGAGCTGGACGCTTTTTCCAAGGCCAACACAAACCCGTACTACCTCGCATTCCTCGACGCCATCACGCCCTGGACGGCGCCCGAATGGGTTTATCAGTTTGCCGACCGCTTACCGGAGATCGACACTATCGATGACTATCAGGTCACAGTGGAGAAGCATATCCAGGCAAACGGAACGCCGTCCTTCTCATTTGTGGATGGCTCCGATATCGGCGTTGGCACGGTTCGCTTCAGGGTGTACTGGGACAACACAGAGACCGGTCAGACAGTGAAGCTGGGGACACTGCCCGCTTTTGTCGATAACGGAGAGTTTACCGTTGACCCGCCGGTCTGGCCCAGCATCGAAGGAACCCTCTGCAACGCGGAGGTCACCAGCATGGGCGGAACCGACGTCACCACGTTTTTGTTTAATGTGCCGATCCAGATCGGCACAGAGGTGGGCTATCTGCGCTGCGGCTATGACATGGCGGTGGATGACTACACCGTCTATGGGCTGTGGGACGGCTTTGAATCTGACAGCACGCTGTTTAACCGCAACGTGAAGCTGCTGTCCCAGTTGGCAGGACAGCAGTACAGGCTGATGTATCCTGTAGAAGGGACAGAAGACAGCCGTACACGCTATGAGTCCAGCCAGAAGCTGACGATGTATCGCTCGCTGGAGCTGGAGGATATGCCTCTGCCGCCGGGGCGCTACTATATCCAGTTTGTTGTCTACGACCTGTTCATGCGCCCAATGGAGATGGAGCGCATCGAGCTGAATTGGGACGGCCAGACCCTTTCTTTCCCGGAACAAATGGCCTGGGATGGGAGAGAGACCCTTCGTGTCGCGGACAGCTACTGGACAGACTAAACGAGAGACTATACAAAAGCATGAAGTATTTAGCAACAGAAAAGGTAAATCGGGGGCGGCAGCCGGAGATCGACTGTCTGAAGGCGTTCTGCATCGTTTTCATGATCCTGCTGCACGCCTATGAGGAATGTGCAGAGGAGCCCGGCGGCTTTTACAATGTGCTGGTGGGCATCGAGGCATTGACCGGCGCGGGAGCGTTTATGATCTGTATGGGTCTCGGTATGCGCTATTCCCGCAGACAGTCGCCGAAGGATGATCTCACCCGTGGCTTTGTGCTCCTGACTGTGAGCCAGCTTTTGAACCTGCTGCGCGATTCTCTGCCGTGCCTGATCGCGTATTGGGGCACAGGAAAACAGATTTTTATGGCAACCGCCTTGCTGATCGTGCAGACGGATATCCTGACCTTCGCAGGCTTTGCCTTTTTGCTGATCGCGCTATTAAGGCATCTGAAGCTTTCGGACGGGGTAATCCTGGGACTTGGGTTTGGCATGAACGTGGCGGCTTTCGCCCTGTCCGGCGTGTTCAGGACTACGGGAAATTATCTTCTCGACCAGCTGCTGGGTTTCTTCCTTGTGACGGACGCGGAAGCCTATTTCCCGCTGGGCTGCTATTTTGTATTCGTGGCCTTCGGCTACGCGCTGGGTGGCCTGTACCTCCGGATCAAGGACAAGGACGCCCTGCCCACGCGTGTGCTGCTGGTCTGTGGACCGATCGCGGCCGTCTACTACGCGCTCCGCTTTACCGTACCCTTCCCGCTGCTGCCTGATTTTTTCAGCACCGAGCGGTATGTGATGACGCCCGCGACCGACGCCGTCGCCCTGTGCCTGATGACGCTGTGTGTGCTGTCGCTGTTTCATAAGCTGCTGCGCCTGGGCGGGGGAGAGCCGCCGCGCTTTGTCAAGCACCTCTCCGGGCATATCAACCAGTATTACTGTGTCAGCTATGTGTTCTTCACGCCGGTGGGTACGCTGCTGCTCGCGCTCCGCGATGAACTGCTGCCGGGTACCTGGCTGCCGCTGCTCTACGGCCTTTTGGTGCTGGCTGCCTGTTATTTCATCATTGAATGGAACGACAAAAGGCTGCATTTCGGCATCGCCAATCTCAAGGGAAGGAAGCGTACAGTTGTTTACGCTGCCATCTGGATCGCAACGCTGGCCATCATCGTCTACGTCTATCCGCAGGTGGAAGAGTACGCTACCGTCTGGAATGATTATCTGTTGGCGGGGGAGTGAAGCGTGAACATCGAAAAACGGGAGGATCCGAAAGGGACGGTCACACTGCAGCTGTCCGGACGGATCGATACGAATACCTCGGCACAGCTTCGCGCGGCAATCATAGAAGTCCCTGTGGATATCGGGCGGCTTGTGCTGGATTTCAGCGATGTGCCATATATCACATCGGCCGGATTGCGCGAACTTCTGATATGCCGAAAGCGCTATCCGGGCGAACAGCTGCGCATCGTGAACGTGAACACGGATGTCATGGAGATCTTTGAAATGACCGGCTTTGACTCTGTGCTGCCCATAGAGAGCACCGCGGCGGAAGCAGACACCGGTTCAGAGGAGTTGCCCTCTTCCGCTGACATCTCTTTCAAGGAACTGCTGGCGCGCCATGTCCGTCTCAGCGGTACAAGGACCGTATTGATGGACGAGAACGGCGGCTATACCTGGGAGGATATCGACCGGGCTTCGCAAATCATTGCCGGGGATCTGAGCAGGCTTGGCGTGAAAACAGGAACGCATGTCGGCCTTTGCGGCAGCAATTCCGTCAACTGGGTGATGACCTTCTATGCGATACAGAAGCTGGGTGCCATCGCCATGCTGATGAATCCCGGCCTGAGCGTTTCCGAGATCGGTCAAGTGTGCACGCTGGGCGATATTACCGTTTTATGCTGCGGCGAGCTCAGCGCCGCAGCCGGGGATGAAGAGCTCCTCCTCGAACTGCGTCGGGTAAAGGGCTGTCGGGTCGAGCAAATCTATTCTTTCCGCAGTGACAGGGACTACCGTTTTCGCTTTGCCGAATGCGAGGCGCTCCGCGGCCAATTTCAGCAGCATGTCGATTCGGACGCGCCGAGCGTGGTGATTTTTACCTCAGGGTCAACGGGAAAGCCGAAAGGCGTCATTCTCTCCGCCTATAACCTTCTCAACGCCTCCGCCGTGCAGGTTCGGCTGCAGCGCATGACTGCTGCGGATAAAGGATTGCTGATCGTTCCGCTGTTTCATATTCTCGGGCTTGTTGTGTGCTTTCTGCCCTGTGCCATGACCGACGCCGCACTGTACATCCCGCACAACGTCCGGACGGGCACGCTGATTTCCGCCATGAGGGCGGAGCATTGCACACTGATGCACGCTGTCCCCACGTTGATCCTTGCCATTTTGAACAACAAGGATTTCGAGTCTGAGGCGTTCTCCAGCCTGCGCTGCACGTATCTCGCAGGTGCTTCGGCGACGGCAGCACAGCTCGCTATGTTTCGGGAAAAAATGCCCCGCAATCATTTCATGATCGCCTACGGTCTCAGTGAGATGGCGCCGGTCACGGTGACGGAATACGAGGACAGCGACGAACACATCCTGCACACCGTCGGCAAGCCGGTCGAGAACATCCGCATTCAGATTGCGGATCGGGAATCCGGACGAATCTGCCCGACCGGCGAGGCGGGGGAGATTCTGGTACAGGGCTTTCATCTGATGAGCGGGTATTATAAGCTGCCGCTGGAGGACCAGATGATCGACGGCGACGGCTGGCTGCATACGGGGGACATGGGCTCGCTGAATGAAGATGGGTATCTGACGCTCCGCGGACGATATAAGGAGCTAATCATCCGCGGCGGCGAAAACATCATGCCCCGCGAGGTGGAGGCGGCGATTGCAGCCATCCCTGCCGTGGACGACGTCAAGGTGTTCGGCGTGCCCAGCGATTTTTACGGGGAAGAAGTCGCAGCCTGTGTGAAACTCAAAAGCGGTTTTTCCTGGGACGAGACCGAGGCAAGGAATATCCTTACTAAATCGCTTGCAAAGTACAAGATTCCAAAGTGGTTCTGCCTGTATGACAGCTTTCCAATGCTTGGAAGCGGTAAAATCGACGCCGTGGCTCTCCGGCTGGAAGTTATCGCCAGAATTGCCGGGAAATGATCGCTAATTATACGGGAATCTATAACATTTAAATCATTTCATTGAAAGCATAGATAACGATAAACACCGGCGAATAGTGTCCGGTGTTTTTCGTTATCTATGCTTATATGGATCACAATGAAAACCGGCCTTAAATGCTCAGTCATGGATGAGCTCACGAATCAGCTGCAGAAGCTTCTGTTCGTCGGAAGAAAACGAGGCGTGCTTGGGAACAATCAGACATTCGACAAAGGTTGTCTCCGACTCGATATCTCCGATAAGCGGCACGGGGATTACCTCGGTATAATCATTAAAGAGCGGACTGAAGGGGAGATTTTTATATTCTGGGAAAATGCCGATCACATCCGATGAATTGACGATCTGCAGAAGCTGTATGAAGTCGCCGCCGTCCATGACCTTATAGTTTTTATCGAACGGCCGCGTTCTCTCCGTAGCTGGGGCAGGCGGATCCACGCCGAAAAAGTAATCCTGCCCCTGCAGCATCTCAACGGTAATATAATCGCGCTTGGAGAGCGGATTTTTGCGGTTGATATAAGCCATAAGCTGGAAATTGGAGAGCGTCTCCAATGTATATCCGTTCTTTTCCGCTAATTGTGCTGCTTCTGCGATGTCAGTTTTGAGATAGCAGTCAATCGCAATTTCGCGGGGACTGTTCTTGGCTTTATGGTTCAGCAAATAGGTTTCCGGGCGGATCTTATAACTGCGAAATCGAAGGTTGGGAAGCCGCGTATACAATTTACTGCTAATTTCGGAAAAAAACAACTCACTGATCGAATAATTGACGTATATAGACAGCGGTAAACGGTCTTTGGCACCGATAGCCAGAAGGTTTTTGTATCGCTCGACGATCTCCGATGCAATTTGTAAAGCCTGCTCACCTTTTTCGGTTAACATGACTCCACTGGCACTACGGATGAAAACAGGAAACCCGAGTTCCTTTTCTGCGGCCAATATTGCAGAGGAAAGCGAAGTTTTCTGCATGTTGATGATCTCTGCCGCTTTTGTGATCGAGCCAGTTTCCGCTACGGTCAGCATGTATTGCAAAGTTTCTATTCTCACGGCAAACACCGCCTTATTTGTGTATGACAACATTATACACATGCAAAACAGGATATGCAATATCGTGTACGATTTTTTTGGACACCGGTTACGAATTTTTCTTATTCCCAAGAGCTGAACGATGTAAGATAATGACAACATACTCAAAAAAATAAAATAAAAACAGGAGGAGATTATGAGCAACAGCAAGTCCAAAAGTCGGGCCAAGCAGCGCCTCTGGCGTGGTCTGACCGCTCTGACTGCCGGTTTTACCGCTCTGGCTTTGACCGGCTCACTCATCGTAAACGGCTTCCGCACTGACATCGACAAATTCCTCGGAACTACCAGCATCCGCGTTGTCAGCGATGAAGCCGATCCCAGCACCGCCTATGGCTATAAGTCCGATTATGCCAGCACGAAAGAGCTGGTCACGGCCATTGCCGATGTGGCGGAACGCACCAGCGAAGAGGGCAGCGTCCTTCTGAAAAACAACGGCGCGCTTCCTCTTTCTGCCGAGGAGAAGGGAAAGATCTCCCTGCTTGGATTTTCCAGCTATCATCCGTGCGTCGGCGGCATCATGGGGTCGAGCCTGACGCCCAATATTGGCACCGATGCAGACACGGTGGATTTCGTACAGGCGCTGAAAGCGAGGGGCTTTACCTACAATACGGCTTTGGCCGACATGTATGAGGCTCTGAAGGCCAGCTACTCCACCGAGGTCGCGAGCTGGTTCGGCACCTCCACCTACGAGACGATCACCGCCCCTGCAAACTCCGACGGCAGCTTCTTCACCTCGAAGGAGCCTTCGCCTGAGGCACTGAGCGGCGTAAACGACGGGTGGGAGAGCACGATGGACGACTACAATGTGATGATCGTCACCATCGCCCGCGCTGCTTCCGAGAACGCCAACTATACGCCCGGCCAAGCCGGTGTCGATCCTTCTCAGAAGCTAAACCAGACCGATCCTCTCGGTCTGTCCGACGACGAGCGCGACCTGATCGCCGCAGCTGTTGAGGCCAAGGGCACCAACGGCGGCAAGGTCATTGTGCTCCTCAACAACGCGAGCGCTATGGAGATTCAGGAGCTTGAGGACAACGAAGGCATCGACGCCATCCTCCAGATCGGTTTGCCCGGCGGCTATGGCTTCTACGGTGTGTGTGACATTCTCGACGGCACCGTGAACCCCTCCGGCCACCTGTCCGATACCTATGCTGTTTCGAACGCGCTGTCTCCGGCAGCCCAGAACTATGGCTTCCTTTGGTGGAGCAACGCCCAGCCCGACAAGAATATCAACTCCGCCATTGTTGAGGCCGAGGGTATTTACGTCGGCTATCTCTACTACGAGACCCGCTATGCCGATACTGTTCTCGGCCAGGGCAAGGCCGATTCCACGGTCGGCAGCATCAACGGTGCCTGGAACTACGCCAATGAAGTGACCTATCCCTTCGGCTACGGTCTGTCCTACACCAGCTTCGAGCAGAAGCTTGAGAGCGTGGACGTGGATCTCGCTGCCGGCACCGCAACCGCCAAGGTCACGGTGACCAATACCGGCAGTGTGCCCGGCAAGGACGCCGTGCAGCTCTACGTCTCTGTGCCTTACACCGATTATGACATCGCCCACGGCGTGGAGAAGGCCGGCATCCAGCTGCTCGACTATGCAAAGACCGGCATTCTACAGCCCGGTGCTTCCGAGACTGTGACCATCAACGCCGATCTCCAGTACATGGCCAGCTGGGATTCCACGGCTGACAACCTGGCGGGCAGCAAGGGCAACTATATCCTTGACGCCGGCACCTATTATTTCTCTGTGGGCAATGGCGCACACGAGGCCATCAACAATGTCCTTGCCGCCCAGGGCAAGACCACTGAGGACGGCATGACCGAAAACGGCAACGAAGCCAACGTCAAGACCTGGGAGCTCACGGCTCTCGACGACAGCAGTTTTGCCCGCAGTAAGAACGGCACCGCCGTGCAGAACCAGCTTGAGGATATCGACGTCAACTACTGGCTGCCCGGCACGGCCACCTATCTCTCCCGCTCTGACTGGGAGGGCACCTTCCCCAAGACCTACAGCAACCTGACCGCGAGCGACGACATGATCAAGATCATGTATAACGACAACTACGAGCTCCAGCACACCGGTTCCAACGTCGTCTTCGGTGCGAAGAACGGCCTGACCCTTGCCGACCTTAAGGGTGTCTCCGATCTCGAGGACGAGCGCTGGAGTCTGCTGATGGATCAGCTCAAGCTTGAGGACGCCATGATCCGCACGGGCTTTGGCGGCACCTCCACCAAGATCATCGAGTCCATCATGTCACCCGAAGCCATCCAGAACGACGGCCCCAACGGCGTCTATTCCTACCCGCTCAGCCAGTATGCCAACACCGACAAGAGCTCCGGCGACCCCTGTGCCATTGATGCTGACGATGTAAACGGCGGCTACCGCGCCGGCGTTATGCCTCTCGAAGGTACGATCGCTCAGACCTTCAACAAGGAGCTGGCCGAGGAATACGGTAAGGTTATGGGCAACTTCTCACTGTGGTCCAACCTTGCGATCTGGTGGGGCATCGGCGTGAACATCCACCGCACTCCCTACAATGCCCGCAACCATGACTATTACTCTGAGGATCCTGTCCTCTCCGCTTTCCAGGGCGCTGCCACGGTCAAGGGTGCCCAGGCTTACGGTCTGATCACCGCGCCCAAGCATGTTGCTTTCAACGATTCCGAGGCCAACCGCACCGGCGTCGCCACCTTCATGACCGAACAGAAAGCCCGCGAGGGCGAGCTGCGCGCCATGCAGTCCTGCTTTGAAGATGCCCATGCGCTCGGCGCCATGACCGCTTACAACCGTGTCGGCGTATATACCGATAACGCCCATCCCACACTGCTCAAGAATATTGTCCGCGGCGAGTGGGGCTTCGTCGGTCTGATGAGCGAAGACTTCATCATGGATCCGAGCTATGTTGCGCTGAAAGAGGCCGTCCTCAACGGCGTCACAATGAGCTGCAACACGGGTGAGAGCACGATGGAAGCTGTCTCCGGTTACTATGCCGGCTGGACGGTGGACAATGTAAAGGACGATCCGGAGCTGACTGCCGCTCTCAAACAGGCGATGACCTGGCAGGCCTATGCGCTTGCGAACTCCAACGCCATGGACGGATATTCCGCCAGCACCCGCATCGAGAGCGTCCGTACCTGGTATGACAACGCACTGACAGGTGCCGAAATCGTCTTTGCACTGTTGTCTCTCTGCTGCGCTGTGATGTACGTCAAGTCCCGTAAAGAAAAGAACTGATTCAGGAAGGAGAAGACCATGGCTAAAAAGTTATCTTTTGGCGCATTTCTGACCTGCGCCTCCGCGGTTCTGGCACTGATCGGCCTGATTGCCTATCTGGTCAACACCGGTACAGATTATTATGCCAAGATGGGCGTTGACACGGCGGTGGTCGGCTGCCTGATCGCCGTTGTTGTCGTGACTGTCCTTCGTTTTGTTGTCGGTATGAAGGGGAACCCGCTCTGGGCAGATATTCTTCCTGTCTGCGCAGTCGTTCTGGCTGTCGTCGCCATGGTGCTGCTGCTCAACGCCCGCGTCAACAATCTCGCCGCGGTGTTCACTTTTGAAAACAGCGCTGCCAATATGGCCGACACCACAAGCTGCATTGTGGCCATCGCCTGCTGCGTGCTGGCCGTGATTGCCAGCATGATCAGCGCATTCTTCGATATCACGAAGGATTAATCGGCAAGACCACGCGAAAACACGCAAAAATCGATTTAATTTGCCCTCCTCCTTTACCGGAGGAGGGCAAACGTGTATAATACGATCGAAAGGGAGGGGGAGCATATGTACAATCGAATCCTTGTTGTTGTGCTGTCCCTCGTGCTTCTTTGCGGCTGTGCAAACCGTATGGCAGAGGACAAAGATGAGCTCTGTCATATTGTGATCGAAGAAGGGGAGGGGTTCACAGCTGATAGCTGTGTCTTCTCAGTTGAACGGGGCAGCAGCATTTGCGTGCGGCTGTCCGAGGCGGAAGGCTATACCGTAACAGGCACAGACTACGGTGACTATACGCTCGAGCGCACAGCGGACGGCCTGATCCTGACGCTTCAAAACATCCGCTATACCAAGTCTGTGCGCGTCGCCGTCAGGAAGA
>ONNS01000132.1 GCA_900319275.1 uncultured Eubacteriales bacterium | reverse complement strand
TGGTCTCGAGCTCGGGATTGATGCGTTTATTGACAAGATCCATCTGGAATTCGTAATCGTAATCCGAGGCCGCGCGCAGGCCCTTGACCAGTACAGCGCCCTCGTACCGCTTGACATACTCGGCTACCAGGATATCCGAGGTATCGACCGTCACATTTGGATACCGCGACACCGCGCGCCGCACCATATCCAGCCGCTCCTCCATTGTAAACCAGTGCGTCGAAGCCTTGGAGGAATTGACCATAATGACGACCACCGTCTGATCAAAGATTCGGCTTGCCCGCCGGATGATATTGAGATGTCCCAGGGTGATCGGATCATAGCTGCCGGGACAGATCGCTGTTCGCATACTGTGTATAACTCCTTGAAAAAGCTGCGCGGCTGACAGATAACGGCATCAGATGACGGCATCCTTTGTATAGATGCTGAGCTTCACCTTGCCATAGCGGTATTCCTTCCGCAAACGGTAGGGGGCTGGCAGTTCGGGCAGCTGCCTCTCACGCCGCGCCTCGCACACAATTATACCACCATCCGTCAAATTGTCAATAAATTTGATCGTTTCGAGCACTGGTTCGTACAAATTTGCATCATAAGGCGGGTCAACAAAGATCACATCAAAGCGCTCACCGCGCCGCAAAAAGCTGACCGCCTCCTCGTTGAGGACGCGCCCGGTCAATCCGCAGGTCTTGAGATTGTCCTTCACGATCTTCACGGCCTCCCGGTCGCGATCGACAAAAGTGGCAGATCGGGCGCCGCGGCTTAGCGCCTCGATACCGAGCTGCCCCGTCCCGGCGAACAGATCGAGCACGTTTCGCCCTTCGATTTCAAACTGGATGATGTTAAAGAGCGATTCCTTGACGTTGTCCGTTGTTGGCCGGATATCGTAGTTCTCCGGGGTCTTCAGTTTTCTTCCTCTGGCACTTCCGCTGACGACGCGCATATACTCTCCTCCTCTTCAGCCTGGGTATGGTAATAGTCATACACGGCCTGGGCCGTGTTCTTCGGCACAACAAGCTTCAGCTGCTCGACCGTCGCCTCACGGATGGCACGGACAGATTTAAAGGCCTTGATCAGGTCGTCCCGACGTTTGGCGCCGACCCCCGGGATTTTGTCGAGACTCGTGCCGTAGGCCTCCTGGCGCAGGGCGCGCTGATAGGTGATGGCGTAGTTATGGGTATCCTCCTGGATCGTGCCGATCAGGGCGAACACCGCCTGGTTCTGCCGGATGCCGATCTCGTGACCGTCGGGACTGACGAGCGCGCGGGTCCGGTGCCGATCATCCTTCACCATGCCGAAGATCGGCACATCCAGGCCCAGATCGTGCACCGCGCGGCGGGCCGTATCGGCATGCACTTCCCCGCCGTCGATCAGCAGCAGGTCCGGCAGAGGCATGAAGCGCTCATCTCCGTCGACATAGTGCTTGAAGCGGCGGTAAACGGCCTGGTACATGCTGGCGTAGTCGTCCTGCGTTTCGAGATCACGGATACGGAATTTCCGGTAATCCGACTTTTTCGCCTTGCCGTCCACGTGGACGGTCATGCCGGCCACGATGCCGGTATCCTTGAGGTTTGAGATATCAAAGGACTCGATGCGGCTTGGAAAATGCTCGAGTTCCAGCGCCTTCTGCAGCCACTCGAGCGTCTTGCTGCGCCGCTGGGCAAGCGTTGTACGGCGAAGGATCTCCTCATTGGCGTTCAATCGTGCGCTCTCGATCAGGCGCAGCCGCTCGCCGCGCTTCGGCGTCTCGATATAGATGCGCCTTCCGGCCGTCTCGCTGAGCAGCTGCTCGAGTTCCTCGCGGTCCTCGATCTCGACTGGCAGCAGGATGGTTTTCGGCCAGCCTCCGCGGTGCGCGGTAAAGTATTCGCGCGTAAGATCGCTGACCGCCTCCGCATCGTCCTCGAGCGGCTCCTCCATCATCTCCACGTCCTTCCCGGCGAGATCGCCGTTGACGAAGTGGAGCACAGTAAAGCAGCTGCGCGCGCCCCTCACAAAACCGATCGCATCGGTATCGGCAAAGGCCGTGGCGATCACCTTCTGCTGCACCGAGAGCTTTTCGATCGCTCTCAGCCGGTCGCGCAGCTCTGCCGCGTACTCAAAGCGCAGCTCCTCGGCCGCCTGCTCCATCTGCTGCTTGAGATCCTCGATCAGCTCGCCGGATTTGCCCTCCAGGATCAGCTGCACCTGAAACATACGCCGCCGGTAATCTTCGGCCGACTGCTTTGGCAGGCACCAGCCGGCACAGTTGCCCATCTGGTAGTTGAGACAGGGGCGCTCCTTGCCGATGTCGCGCGGGAACTTGCGGCTGCAGTCCGGGAGCTCCAGGGCCTTTGTCAGCGTCATGATGATCTCCCGCGTCTGAGAGCGCCCGCCAAATGGCCCGTAGTAGTGCGCGCCGTCCTTTGATGAGCGGCTCGCGATC
Source organism: uncultured Eubacteriales bacterium (assembly GCA_900319275.1). Lineage (GTDB taxonomy): Bacteria > Bacillota > Clostridia > Oscillospirales > Oscillospiraceae > Limivicinus. Next base: position 900 of record ONNS01000132.1, on the reverse strand, counting down.
GACATGACGGGGTATTCGCTTTTCACGTCGACACGGATGAAGGGGTAGCCCTTGTCGTCCTTCAGCAGGATGTTATAGTGGGGTTTGTGCCGCTTGATCAGCGAGTTTTCCAGTACGAGTGCTTCAAACTCGCTGCCGGCTACGATGACGTTAAAATCGCGCACCTTGTCCACCATGGCCGCCACCTTCGGCAGATGGTCGCCATGAAAATAGCTGGTGACACGGTTTTTTAGCTTTTTGGCCTTGCCGACATAGATCACCTCGCTCTTATCGTCGAGCATGATATATACCCCCGGCAGCAGCGGCAGCCGGTTTGCTTTGTCGCGCAGGGCGGGCAGATTGGGATTCATAGTCAGACCTGCTCTCTTATCCTGTAATGCTTTGCATAAAAACGAGGGCGTGTGAACACGCCCTCGATTTCATCTGTTTTCGCTTGTTACTCGGAGAAGTTGGAATCGATCAGATCGGACAGACGATCGATCGCCGCGTCCTCGTCAGCGCCGTCAGCGATGATCCGGATCGTAGTTCCCTTGACAATGCCCAGGGACAGAACACCCAGAAGGCTCTTGGCATTCACGCGACGCTCTTCTTTCTCGACCCAAATGCTGCTCTTGAACTCATTGGCGACCTGGATGAAAAATGTGGCGGGTCTGGCGTGAAGACCGACCTCGTTATTGATGACTACCTCTTTGGTTATCATGCTTGACACTCCTCACAATAATACAGATGTACACAGGTACATTATTATTTTAGCAAAGATTCGCCAAACCGTCAACTGCTTTCGACGCTTTTGTAAATTATACAAATTGATACGCAGCGTCATCGACAAAACAGGTCAAAGCAACAGCCGTGTCAGTGAACAGGAAACCGCTCCTTTGATATGCTCACTTTAGTTCAACT
>ONNS01000052.1 GCA_900319275.1 uncultured Eubacteriales bacterium | reverse complement strand
TTTCAGCGCGTCCGTCTGCTTATAGTGGTTCTGCCGGTAGTAGGTCTGCAGCATCATGAAGCGCTCGTCGCCCCGGAAGGTCTTGCGGATGTGCTCGACACCCGGCCGCAGCCGCTCCGCCGTCACGCGCTCCTCTTCCTGTATGGCGTCCACTCTGTTGTAGAGCGGCAGCACCAGAAAGTTCATCACCATGCTCAGCACGACGATCGAGATCCCGTAGTTGTCGAAGGCGCGATAGCTGAAAATGAAGATAAACTCAAATAAAAGCTGAAGCGGCCCGATCAGGACCTTATACAGCATCTCTCCCACTGCCATGACTCCGTTTCTCTCTTTCTGCCATTCCAACTGAAACCGCAGATAATAATAGTTAGCACAATTAGAATTATTATATCGCTGTGTGTCGTATTATGCAAGCATTTTTGTATGTTTGCCGCACTCACCGGTATTTTCCCGCGATTGAGCGCAGGGTCTCTGCGGCGCCGCGGCGGACCGAAGCTGGCGCGAGGATCTCGGCGTCCGCGCCGAAGCCAAAGACCCAGGCGTAAAACTGGGGGCTGACGACCACGTCGAGCGTGACCGTGAAATAATCCTCGCCGTCGGGCGTGATCGGCACGTCCCGCCCGAAACGGTCGACGACGGCGCCGACCAGGTGCCTGGCCATACGCAGCCACACCTTTTGCACCTCGCCGGCGAACATGCCGAAAACCTTCTGGGCATAGGACGACATATCCATCTGTGCGAATTCTTCCTTGCCGCAGCGAGCGCGCTCGAGCGGTTCGATGTCGCTCATTTTGTCCACGCGATAGTGCTTCATGCGCGCCGCGCTCTCGTCCCAGGCGAGCAGATAGTAGTTCTCGTCGTCCCAGATCAGCGCAAAGGGGCTGACCTCGTAGCGCGCGCCGTCATGGCGGTACTGGCGGGACTTGTCGATGCCGTAATTAAAATAGCGGAAGCCGATCTGCCGATCGCCGCTGATGGCCGCCGATAGTTCGTCGACGTTGTAGTAGACGCTCTCGTTCATAGTCTTGACCCGCCCCGCCACATAGACCTGGCGCTGCAGGAGCTTGGCCTCGTGCACCGAGCAGAGCCCCTCGATCTTGCGGATCAGCGAGAGCGTCTTCTTCTGCGTAATAAAGCGCGAGGACTGCACGGCGTCCACCAGCAGCTTCAGCTCCGGCAGCTCGAACTCGCGCGAGGCGATAAAATAGCCGCGCCCCCGCTCAAACTTTACATCCAGCCCCCAGCGGCGCAGCGCGTCGAGATCGTCATAGACGCTCTTGCGCTCGGCGGAGATGCCGCAGCGCTCCAGTTCCTCCTGCAGCTGCGCCAGGCTGACGGCGTTCTGCTCGTCCGTCTCCTCCATCAGATAGTTCATCAGCACCAGCAGCTTCAGCTTCTGGTTCGGTGATTTAGGCATAGTTCATCCTCCGTCCGGTTTATCGGTCTTTGCCGCATTGTAGCACATCCGGCTGCGCTGCGCAAGTCCATATTCAACGAAGAAATCCGAATTCAGGCATTGACGCGCCTTTCAATGTGTCTTAAAATACTATTTATACATTTATACATAAAAAAGAGTGGTTATTGTCTTCCTTTTGCTGAACGTAAGATTCCGAATAAAGAAGGGATAGCTATGAAAATTGTGCTGCAACACCTGACCAAGAGTTTTCCGTCCAGAGACAAGAAAAGCGCGGACGTGATTGCCGTAAACGATTTTGACTTTGAGATCCCCGACGGCAAGCTGATCGGGCTTTTAGGGCCCTCCGGCTGCGGCAAATCCACGACGCTCAACCTGATCTGCGGGCTGCTCACGCCGACCTTCGGCCGCATCTTCTTCGGCGAGGACGACGTGACCGATCTGCCGCCCGAGAACCGCGGCGTCGGTCTGGTCTTTCAGAACTACGCGCTCTACCCCCATCTGACTGTGCGCAAAAACATCCTCTTCCCGCTGCAGAATCTCAAAGGGGCGGAGCGGCCGAGCAAGGCCGAGATGGAGGAGCGGATGCTGCAATGTGCCCGCCTTGTCCAGATCGAATCTCTGCTCGAGCGAAAGCCCGCCGAGCTCTCCGGCGGCCAGCAGCAGCGCGTGGCCATTGCCCGCGCGCTTGTCAAGCGCCCGCGCGTGCTGCTGCTCGACGAGCCGCTGAGCAATCTCGATGCGCGGCTGCGCCTGCAGACGCGGGAGGAGATCCGCCGCATCCAGCGCGAAACCGGCGTCACCACGGTCTTCGTCACGCATGACCAGGAGGAGGCCATGAGCATTTCCGACCGGATCGTCGTCATGAACGCCGGCGTTCTGCAGCAGATCGACAGGCCGCAGACCGTCTATGACGATCCGATCAACCAGTTTGTGGCCCAGTTCCTCGGCACGCCGCCGATCAACATGTTCTCCGGCCGTGTCCGCGACGGGCGGCTGTTCCTTGGCGAGCAGAGCGTGCTGGTCGTCCCCGGCGTGTCGGATTGCGAAGTGAATGTCGGCATCCGGCCCGAGGGCTTTGTGATCGACCCCGAGGGACCGCTCGGCTGCGAGCTGCTGGCTGTGGAGGTCATGGGCCGCGATACCAGCGTGGTTTTTGACCACAGTGCACGCCTTTCGCCCTCGCTGCGCGCCGTTATCCCCTCGGAGGAGCGCACGCACGCCGGCGAGCGGAGCGTCCGCTTTTCGCTCAAGCCCTCGAAGGTCTTTCTCTTCGACAAGACTGCCGGTGCGCGCGTCCGCTTCGGCGGAAAGTGAGGCGGCGGTATGGAAAACGGCAACAACCGCAAGGCCTGGCTGTATCTGCTGCCGGCCCTCGCCTTCCTCGGCGTGTTCATGGTCTACCCGCTCGTGGACGTGTGTATCTACGCCGTGGAGGAGCGCTTCAATTTCGCCTCGCAGACCTATACGGGCATCGGCCTCTACAACTTCTCCTATGTGCTGCACGATCCGTATTTTCTGCAGGCGGTAAAGAACACCTTTATCCTCGTTATCATCACGGTGCCGCTCTCGACGGGACTGGCGCTGCTGATCTCGGTCGGCCTCAGTTCGATCGAGCGTCTGCGCGAGCTCTACCAGACGGTGTTCTTCCTGCCCTATGTGACCAACACGCTGGCCGTCGGTCTGGTCTTTATGATCCTCTTCAAGCCGACGGAATACTCCCCCGGCCTTGTCAACACCGTGCTCTCAGCCTTGGGCGTCACTTCCGTTGACTTTATTGAAGGCCCCTACTGGGCCAGGATGCTCGTCATGTGCCTGTACACGGTCTGGGTCGTGATGCCGTTCAAGATTCTGATCCTCACCTCGGCACTCGCTTCGGTAAACCGCGACTACTATAACGCCGCGCGCGTCGACGGCACCTCGAAATGGCGCATCTTCACGCGCATCACGCTGCCGATGATCTCGCCGACGATCTTCTATCTGGTCATCACGGGCTTCATCGGCGCCTTCAAGGCCTACAGCGACGAGGTCGCGATCTTCGGCACCAATCTCAACGCCTCTGGCATGAACACGATCGTCGGTTACGTCTATGACATGCTCTACGGCAACAGCGGCGGCTATCCCTCGTTTGCCTCGGCCGCGGCGCTGATTCTGTTCCTCATCGTCTTCACCGTCACGGTCATCAACCTGATGGTCTCGCGCAGCGCCCGCTAAGGAGGTGACAGCCATGGACAATACCCTGGATTTTGAGCGCATTGAGCGCAGCGCGCGCCGCCGCGAGGCAGCGCGAAAAGGTGTCACCTATTTTCTGCTGAGTCTTTGGGCGCTGATCGTCCTCTTCCCGTTTTACTGGATGCTGCTCAGCTCTCTCAAAAGTCCCGGCGCCTACAACAGTGAGCGCAGCGCGGTGTTCTTCACGCTGCAGCCCACGCTGGAAAACTATCGAACAGCCTTCACCGGCGTGCCGCTCGCGCGCTATTTTACGAACACGCTGATCTTCACCTTTGTCACAGTCGCCGTCATGCTGATCGTCATTATTCTGGCGGCCTATGCCTTCGCGCGGCTGGACTTCCGGGGCAACAGTGCCCTGTTCTCGTTCTTCCTTGCGATGATGATGATCCCCAACGAGCTCGTTGTGATCACCAACTTCGTCACGATCACCAACTGGAACATGCGCAACACCTTCTGGGGGCTGATATTGCCCTCGGTCACCTCGATCTTCTATATCTATCTGCTCAAGGAGCAGTTTGAACAGGTGCCGGACGAGCTGTACAAGGCCGCAAAGGTCGACGGGACATCGGATCTCAAGTATCTGTTCCGGGTACTGCTGCCGATCTGCCGGCCGACGGTCATCACCGTGGTGATTTTAAAAATTATCGAGTGCTGGAATTCCTATGTCTGGCCGCGCCTCATCACCGACGAGCAGGCCTATTTCCTGGTGTCCAACGGCATACAGGAGCTGCGTGAAAACGGCTTCGGGCGCGAGAACATCCCGGCCATGATGGCCGCGGTGGTCGTCGTGTCGGTGCCGCTGATCGTGCTGTTTCTGCTGTTTCGCGGCAAGATCATGGAGGGTGTCTCCCGGGGAGGGACCAAGGGATGAAACGAATGTACGCCCTGCTGCTCGCACTCACATTGCTCTGCGCGCTGCTCTCGGGCTGCCATGGGCAGCTCGCCTCCGAGGCCGACAATGCCGCCGCCCAGGCCTATCCGGTGCCGGCGCGCTTTGACGAGAGCCGCCCCTATGAAATCAGCTTCTGGGCCAAAAACGACACGAACCGCACGCAGGTCGCCATTTACGAGAAGGCCATTGCGGACTTCCAGGCGCTCTACCCGAACATCACGGTCAAGCTGCGCCTGTATACCGACTACGGCAGGATCTACAACGACGTGATCACGAATATTGCGACCAACACCACGCCGAACATCTGCATCACCTACCCCGACCATATTGCCACCTATCTGACCGGACGGGACAATGTGGTGCCGCTCGACAGCTTCTTTGCCGACAAGCGCTACGGGCTCGGCGGCAGCGAGCTGCGCTACGACGGCCCGACCCTGGACGAGCTGGTGCCGCAGTTTCTCTCGGAGTGCGTGCTGGACGGCAGCCACTACGCGCTGCCCTATATGCGCTCGACCGAGGCGACCTACGTCAACCGGACTTATGTCGAGGCCATGGGCTATGAGCTGCCCGAGGTGCTGACCTGGGACTTCATCTGGGAGGTCTCTGAGGCGGCAATGGAAAAGGACGCCGACGGCAACTTCAAGGTCAACGGCCAGAGCGTGCTGATCCCGTTTATCTACAAGTCCACCGACAACATGATGATCCAGATGCTGCGGCAGAAGGACGCCGGCTACGCCACGGAGAGCGGCGAGGTGCAGCTCTTCAACGACACGACCCGCGCGCTGCTGCTGACCGTTGCCGAGCACGCGAAAAGCCGCGCTTTCTCGACCTTCAAGATCTCGAGCTATCCGGGGAACTTCCTCAACGCCGGACAGTGCCTCTTCGCCGTCGATTCGACGGCCGGCGCGACCTGGATGGGCTCGCAGGCCCCGAATATCGACATTCCGCCCGAGCATCTGGTCGACTTTGAGACCGCGGTCTATCCGGTGCCGCAGTTCGACACGGAGCATCCGCAGATGATCTCGCAGGGCCCGTCGGTCTGTCTTTTCAACAAGGCCGATCCCCAGGAGGTGCTGGCGTCCTGGCTGTTTGCGCAGTATCTGCTGACCAACGACGTGCAGATCGCCTACGCCGAAACCGAGGGCTACGCCCCGGTGACGCGCAAGGCCCAGCAGGACGCGGCGTATCAGGACTATCTCAGCCGCGCCGGTGAGGACAACGAGCTGCACTATGCGACCAAGATCCAGGCGACCGAGCTGCTGATGGCCAACACCGACCACACCTTTACAACGCCGGTATTCAACGGCTCGACCTCGGTGCGCGACGCGGCCGGGCAGCTGATCGAGGACGTGACGAAGGCCGTCCGCCGCCGTCAGAGCGTGGACGAGGAATCGCTGACAAAGCTGTTTTCCGATGTATCGGATCTCTACCGGCTCGACCAGATCCAGCGTGTTTCGGGCGTTGAGAGCACCGCAGTGTCCGACGATCTGGGCCCCCTGCCCGCCGGTTCTGTTGCCCTGCTGGGCGTGATCGCCGCCGTCTGGGTGCTGATTGCGATCGCTTTTCTGCTGCAGCGCGGGAAAACAAAGAAATAAAGATGACTATATCGATTCCATGGAAAAACAGCAAATTCTCCCTTGCAGTATTGAAGCAAGCGGGATATAATAACTATCGTTGTTCGCAAGACAACAATTCAAAAAAGGAGAACTGAACAGAATGAAGAAGATCCTTGCGCTGATCCTTACGCTCTGCATGGTTCTGGCGCTGGCCGCCTGCGGCAGCACGTCTGCTCCCGCCGCCACCCAGGCTCCTGCAACTGAGGCTCCTGCAACTGAGGCTCCCGCGACCGAAGCTCCTGTCGAGGCGACCGAGGCTCCTGCCGAAGCGACCGAAGCCCCTGCCGAAGCGACCGAAGCCCCTGCCGAAGCGACCGAGGCTCCTGCCGAAGCGACCAAGGCTCCCGTCGAAGCGACCGAAGCTCCTGTCGAGGAGACCGAAGCCCCTGTTGAGGAGCCTGCGGCCGAAGAGCCCGCCGACGAGCCCGCTCTCGAGCCCATGAGCTATGCCGACTATGCCGCTGCCGCGGTCGACGATCCTGTCTGCGTGATCTGCTATGCCCAGGCCCATCAGAGCTGGTGGGACGGTAAGGTCACTGTCTATGCCGCTGACGAGGACGGCGCCTATTTCCTGTACAACATGGCCTGCACCGAAGAGGACGCTGCGAAGCTGGTCGACGGTGCGAAGATCAAGGTCACCGGCTATAAGGGCGAGTGGGCCAAAGAAATCGAGATCGTCGACGCCACCTTCGAGTTTGTGGACGGCGATCCCTATGTTGCCGAACCCGTGGACGTGACCGAGCAGCTCGGCACCGACGCGCTTGTTGACTATCAGAACCGTCTGGTCTCTCTCAAGGGACTGACTGTCGAGCCCTACGACGAGAACGGTGCCGCCTTCCAGTACAAGGATCCCGACGGCAAGACCGACGACCTGTATTTCAAGGTCTCCAAGGATGGCGAGACCTTTGAGTTCTGCGTGGAGTTCTATCTCTGCGGCAACGACACCCCCGTCTACCAGGCTGTCGAGGCGCTGGAAGTCGGCCAGGTTGTCGACCTCGAGGGCTTCCTGTACTGGTATGAGGGTGCCAACCTCCACACCACCAGCCTGACGGTTGTTGAGTAATCCCGGCACTCCGTTGAGAGACGGAGTCCTGGAAAACTGATCTGAAACAGCAAATCCCCCTCTGTAAGCTGTCTCTATAACGAGGCAGCAAACAGCGGGGGATTTTTTCAGTCCTGAAAATACCGATCCTCAGCCCATTTTGCCGGATTTCCGTCAATATAATTTCCGATTTCCCGGAAATCGTTCTCATTGCGAATGACGTGTTCATGGTATCCTCGCTGCCAGAGCGGCCCCTTGAGGCCTGTCTCTCGACAACCGTTCGCCGAACGTGACTTGATCGCACCAACGATACGTCCGAGCGTAGGGGCGACCCTTGCGGTCGCCCGTTCCCATCCGATCGTACAAATAAAATGGATGTGATTTGGCATGATCACATACGGCGTGATCTGCACAGCATATAATTCTTCTGTCTGTTTCAAACACTGCACCACGATTTCACCGTATTCGGTCAGCCTCAGCTCCGGGCGACCACAAGGGTCGCCCCTACGAATTTCCGACAGGATACAGCGCCGGTTTGCCGTGCAGACTGTGACAAAATACGCGCCGGGGGCAGAATAATCGTATTGCGGCAAGCGCACTTGCTTTCGTTTGGGATATTCCATTCGGAGAACCTTCGAATCTGTCGCAGGAGCGCTTCATGAAGCGCCAGCCGATCCCTTAATAATTGAACGTATGCGGCAGCAGCTCGGACAGCTTATAGCTGACGTAGCGCTCGCCGGCCTTGGCGCAGAGGACCTCCATATCGTGATCCTTGCAGAATTCCGAGAGGAACTGGCGGCAGGCGCCGCAGGGCGTGCACCAGTTTTCGCTGTCGGCATAGATCGCAATGCGCCGGAAGCTGCGGTGTCCCTCGCTGACGGCCTTACAGCAGGCCGTGCGCTCGGCGCAGATCGTGCTGCCCAGCGCGGCGTTTTCCACATTGCAGCCGGTGAATACGGTTCCGTCGTCACACTCGAGCGCCGCTCCGACGGGGAAGCGGGAATAGGGCACATACGCGTTCAGCGAGGCCCGCTTGGCCAGGGACATCAATTCACGGTCCGTCATCATTTTCTCCTCTCAACTCATTTCAGTCTTAGCCAATTGCGAAAGTCGCAACCAAGCTGTATACTCTCTACCCCGAAGGGATTTTAATTCGTTTTTGAGGCAGCTTTGCCGCCCTCAAAAACACACAAAGCCGAGCAATGCGAGGCCTCACGCCGACCAAACGCAGCGTGTTTCGCACCGCTGCGTGCGATAAGCGCGAGTTTCCAATTGCGAAACCAATGTTTCGCAATTGATTAGCTTAAATCTATTTGCCAGTTGATAAAATCGTACAGCGGGTTGCCCGCGTTGGGATTCACGCCCTTGACGACGCCGCGGTGCGTGATGACCTCCTGCTTTTCAAAGCCGATCGTGACGAGATCGCCGTTATTGATCAGCGTCGAGGCAAATTCATAATAACGGTCGAAGCGGTTGGACTCGGAGGCTGCGAGATAATTCTCGATCAGCGTCATGTAGGTTTCATCGGTGGAGCGGCTGAAGTTGATGTTGGTGCGCACATTGCCGTAGTCGCCCTTATCGGGCTTGCCCTCGTCGCGCACCTGCAGCATCTCGGTCAGATCCCAGTTGCAGCGCAGCTTGACCTCGCCATAGTACATATCGAAGGTCTCGCCCTGCTCGCCGTCGCGGTCGGTCAGATAGCCGTTTTTCAGCGCCTCGGTGTACTCGCTCCAGCTGAGCGCGCGCACGTCGATCGTAATGCCGATCGAGGCCATATCTTCGGCGAAGCGGTTGGCCACGCCGGCCTTGATGCTGCTGTCGGCCGGGACGATGAAGATCATTCGCAGCTCCTGGGCAACCCCGGCGCCCATCTCGAGCCGGCCATCCTCATCATAGTCCATGATGCCGTAGTTGTTGAGCACCTGCAGGCAGTGATCCAGACTGTAACCGTTCTGCGCCGCCAGCTCGGCAGGATAGAAGGATTCGTCTGGCACCATCGGGATCGGGCTGGCAACGGCGCGGTTGGGCAGCAGCGTATCGGTAAAATAGCTGCGGTCAAAGCCGTAGCCCAGGGCGTTGCGGACATAGCTGAGACGCCCGAATTCGCTCTCCTCGTTGTATGCGACGAAGTGCATATTGGTCGTGGTGTAGGTGCGGAACTCATTGGTGCTGGCATAGCCCAGGTTGGTGACGCTCGAGGGGTCGTTGACGGCCACGTCGATCAGTCCGTCCTCAAAGGCCGAGAGGATATCGGCCGCCGCCGTATACTCCTTGATGTAGATGGTTTCCACCGGCACTTTCTCAAAGCCGTTGTTCCCGGCAAAGCTCACAAGCTTTGTGCCATCTTCGTTCCACATATACGGGCCGCTGCCAATCGGATGATCGTCACCGAAGGTGCCGGCCTTGACGACCGGGATATTCAGCAGCTTATAAAACTGAGTATCGCCCCGGTAAAGGCCGACGATCATCGTATCGGTGTCGTAATAGACCGCGGCCACGTTATTGAAGCGGCCGGCGAAGCGGTCGCCCTGCAGGGCATTTTCGAGACTCATGCGCAGATCGTTGCCGCCGACGGGCGAGCCGTCGTGAAAGACGTGATCGGTTCGCAGCTTGAAGGTCCAGGTTTTGCCGTCCTCGCTGCAGCTCGACTCCTTCATCAGAATCAGACCCTTATCGGGGATGACCTCGAAATTGTTGTCCAGCTCCAGCATATTTTCATACACGAGATCGCAGATCAACTGATTGGCGTGGTTGGTGGCCACCATCGGGGAAAAGCTGTACTTGGGATTGGAGTTGAGAGAAAACAGATGGTCGGCCGCCTGGGACTTCTGGATATCCTTGCCGGGGGTGGATATCTCGATCTGATTGGCGCTGTCATCCTGTCTGCTGCCGCAGCCGGAAAGACTCAGCAGCAGCGCGAGCGCACACAGCAGCGCGAGGATCCGGATAGTGGTGTGGTGTTTCATATTCTCTCCTGTCTGGGAAATGAAGTTGCGATTCATTCTCTGGTAAGGGGGAGTTCAGAGGGGGAACTCCTCTGATTTTTCCGTCGCAACGGAAAAAGAAATTCAAATCTGTTTTTTCCGGGGACATGCGCCTCGGAAAAAACTCTTCTCGCGGTGCAAGTGTGCGAGGCGTCCCCCGCAAGCCGAGTGCGCGCAGCACCGTGCTTCCCCTCTAACTGTTCAGTCCCCAAAGGGACTGAACAGTTATGAAATGACGATTCCGGCCGCCTGGGTGCCCCGTACGCCGTGCGTATAGCGGTGGGACCAGTATTTGTCGTGGCGGCAGTAGGTGCACTCGTCCGAGACGTCGATATGCTCCGCTCTGACGCCGAGCTGCCCGAGCCGCCTTGCGTTCGCGCCGCGCAGATCAACAAGGTATTTTCCGTCGTCACGGCGGCGGATCAGCCCATCGGTGTCGCCGTCGAGATAGCGCTCTACGGCGTCGGGCACGTCGCGGTCGGTCTCGAAGCAGCACGAGCCGATGGCCGGGCCGATCGCCGCGCGGATATTCTCGGCCCTTGCGCCGAGCGCGGCCATCTGCCGCAGCGCCTCGCCGAGGATATCGGCCGTCGAGCTGCGCCAGCCGCAGTGGATCGCGCCGACGACCTTCGCCTCCGGATCGCACAGCAGCACGGGCACGCAGTCGGCCGTGAAGCACAGGATCGGCAGTCCCGGCGTCGCTGTCACGATGCCGTCGGCCTCGTAGGGCGTCTTCGACTGGCAGACGTGGCGATCCTCCTCAGTCACGATGCGCACCGCCTTGCCGTGGACCTGGTTGGTGACGGCCGCACCGTCGATGCCGACGCCGAGCCACGCGCAGACGCGGCGGTAGTTTTCCCGCACGGCCGCCGGGTCGTCCCCACGGTTCGAGCCGAGATTCAGCGAGGTATAGGGCCCGACGCTGACGCCGCCCGCGCGCGTGGTAAAGCCGTGGCGGTATGGGATGACGCTCGATACCACGATCGGCAGTCCGTTCTGATTGGTGTCAGTAAACATATTATTTCTCGTTTCTGCCGCAGCACTCTTTATATTTGAGTCTCCGGCTGCCGTCGGCCTTCATCTTGCCGCAGGGGCAGGGGTCGTTGCGGCCGGGCTTGGGAGCCTTTTTCACGGGTTTTTTCTGTACCGGCTCGCCGCCGACGTTGGCGGCGGCGTTCTTCGCCACGGCCTTGCGCTCGATGGGCTGCTCGCGGCGGACGACCACCGTGAACAGACGGCGCACGGTCTCTTCGCGGATGCCGGCGACCATGGCCTCGAACATGTCGAAGCCCTCCTGCTTATAGGCGTCGATGGGCTTGGTGTTGGCATAGCCGCGCAGGCCGATGCCCTGCTTGAGATCGTCCATCGCGTCGATGTGGTCCATCCAGTACTCGTCCACGACGCGCAGCATCACCACGCGCTCGAGCTCGCGCATCAGTGGGCGGCCGTCGGGCGCCGTGCCAAAGGCGTTCTCGCGTGCGGCGTAGGCCTCCCGCGCGAGCGTCTGCACGCGCTCGGTCAGCTGCTGATAGCCCTCGCGGCCGGAAAGCTCGTCCATACGGACGCTCCCGCGCCGGTAGAACAGCTTTTCAAAGGGCAGCAGCGCCTTGTCGAGCTCGTCCTGGCTGCCGGGCAGGCTGCCGCCGAGTTCGGTGTTCAGCGTGCCGGCCACAAACTCGTCCACCATGCCGAGGATCTGCTCCTTCAGGTCCTCGCCGTCGAGCACCTTGCGGCGCTCACCGTAGATCAGCTCGCGCTGCTTGTTCATGACGTCGTCAAACTCCAGCACGCTCTTGCGGGCCTGGAAGTTGCGGCTCTCAACCGTCTTCTGGGCGTTCTCGATCGCGCCGGAGAGCATCTTCGCGTCCAGCGGCATATCCTCGTCGACGTTGAGGCGCTCCATCATGCCCATGATGCGCTCGCTGCCGAAGAGACGCATGATATCGTCGGTGATCGCAAGATAGAAGCGGCTCTCGCCGGGGTCGCCCTGGCGACCGGCACGGCCGCGCAGCTGGTTGTCGATACGGCGGCTCTCGTGGCGCTCGGTGCCCAGAATGAAGAGGCCGCCCACGGCCTTGACACGCTCGGCCTCGGCCGAGGTGATAGCCTTGTGGTGCTGCATGCGCTCGGCAAACAGGGCGCGGGCCTTGAGGATCTCCTCGTCGTCGGTCTCGGCATAGCCGGTGGCCTCGGCAATGACCTCGTCGGAAAAGCCCGCCTTGCGCAGGTCGGTCTTCGAGAGGAATTCGGCGTTGCCGCCGAGCATGATGTCGGTGCCGCGGCCGGCCATGTTCGTGGCGATCGTGACCGCGCCGAGCTTGCCGGCCTGGGCGACGATCTCGGCTTCCTTCTCGTGGTACTTGGCGTTCAGCACCGTATGGGGGACGCCGCGGCGCTTGAGGAGCGACGATATGTACTCGCTCTTTTCGATGCTCACGGTGCCGACCAGCACGGGCTGGCCCTTTTCGTGACAGGCGACGATCTGCTCGATGATCGCGCGGTTTTTGCCGTTCTCGTTTTTATACACCACGTCCGGGTGGTCCTGGCGGATCACGGGCTTGTTGGTCGGGATCTCGATGATGTCGAGCTGGTAGATCGCGCCGAACTCCTCGGCCTCGGTGGCGGCGGTGCCGGTCATGCCGGAGAGCTTGCCGTAGAGACGGAAGTAGTTCTGGAAGGTGATCGTGGCGAGGGTCTTGTTCTCCTTCTGGACGTCGACGTGCTCCTTGGCCTCAATGGCCTGGTGCAGGCCATCGCTGTAGCGGCGGCCGAGCATCAGACGGCCCGTGAATTCATCGACGATGATGATCTCGCCGTCCTTGACGATATAGTCGATATCGCGCTTCATGATGCCGTGGGCCTTCAATGCCTGGTTGATGTGGTGGGAGAGCGTGGCGTTCTCCATGTCGGCCAGGTTTTCGAGATTGAAGGCGCGCTCGGCGCGCGCGATGCCGCGCGCTGTCAGCGTGGCGGTGCGGGCCTTCTCGTCCACGACGTAGTCGGCGTCGAGATCCTCGCTCTCCTCCGCCTTTTCGTCGATCGAGGCGTAGACCTGTTTTTTGAGCTTCGAGACGAAGTCGTCCGCCTGGCGGTAGAGATCGGTGCTCTCGTCGCCCTGGCCGGAGATGATCAGCGGCGTGCGCGCTTCGTCGATCAGGATTGAGTCGACCTCGTCGACGATCGCGAAGGCGTGGCCGCGCTGCACCATCTGCTCTTTATAGATGGCCATGTTGTCGCGCAGATAGTCGAAGCCCATCTCGTTGTTGGTGCCGTAGGTGATATCGCAGGCGTAGGCCGCGCGGCGCTCGTCGTTCGTCAGGCCGTGGACGATCAGACCGACCGAGAGGCCCATGAAGCGGTGCACCTTGCCCATCCACTCGCTGTCGCGGCGGGCCAGATAGTCGTTCACGGTGACGATGTGCACGCCCTCGCCGGTCAGGGCGTTGAGATAGGCCGGCAGCACGGCGACCAGCGTCTTGCCCTCGCCGGTTTTCATTTCGGCGATGCGGCCCTGGTGCAGCACGATGCCGCCGATGACCTGCACGCGGAAGGGCTTCATGCCCAGCACGCGCCAGGCCGCCTCGCGCACGGCGGCAAAGGCCTCGGGCAGCAGCTGGTCAAGCGTCTCGCCGCTCTGGTAGCGCTCCTTAAACTCCCGGGTCTTATCGCGCAGCGCCTCGTCGCTCAGCTTCTCCATCTCGGGGCCGAGCGCGTCGACCCTGTCGGCAATCGGGCGGATCTTTTTGAGCTCACGGTCGGTATAGCTGCCGAATATTTTATCAAAAAATCCCATTCTTTGCGTTCCTTCCTATGGATGATCAAATCGTGATACACAGCTATTTTATCACAGCTTTGTGAATAAAAAAAGGGCTTTCTGTATTTTTTGAAGCGCCTGCTGAAAACGCCGGCTTCTGCGCGAAAAATGCCGGATTCTGTTCTTGCTCTTTGCGTTTCCCGGTGGTAAAATAGCGGCGTATTTTTATGTTGCACGGAGGGAGAACGATGAACCGTATCGGCTTTGATAACGACAAGTATGTTAAGCTTCAGTCCCAGAAGATCCGTGACCGCATCGAGCAGTTTGGCGGCAAGCTGTATCTGGAATTCGGCGGCAAGCTATTTGACGATTACCATGCCTCGCGCGTGCTGCCGGGCTTTGCGCCGGACAGCAAGGTGCGGATGCTGCTGGAGATGCGCGACGACGCGGAGATCCTGATTGCGATCTCGGCCGACGATATCGAGCGCAGCAAGCGCCGCGGCGATCTGGGCATCACCTACGATGACGACTGCCTGCGCCTGATCGACGCTTTCCGCGGCATCGGACTGTATATCGGCAGCGTCGTACTGACGCACTACCGCGGACAGGCCGCGGCCGACAAGTTCATCCAGCGTCTGAACACCCTGGGCATCCGGGTGTATAAGCACTATATCATCCCCGAATACCCCTCCAATGTCTCGCTGATCGTGTCGGACGAGGGCTTTGGCAAGAATGAATACGTCGAGACGACGCGCCCCCTGGTCGTTGTGACGGCGCCCGGCCCCGGCAGCGGCAAGATGGCCACCTGTCTCAGCCAGCTCTACCACGAGCACAAGCGCGGCATTCAGGCCGGTTATGCCAAGTTCGAGACCTTCCCGGTGTGGAACCTGCCGCTCAAGCACCCGGTCAACCTGGCTTACGAGGCTGCGACGGCCGATCTTGACGACGTCAACATGATCGACCCCTTCCATCTCGACGCCTACGGCGAGACCACGGTCAACTACAACCGCGACGTGGAGATCTTCCCCGTGGTCGAGGCCATGTTCAAAGAGATCTTCGGCCAATGCCCCTATAAGAGCCCGACCGACATGGGCGTGAACATGGTGGGCTTCTGCATCTCCGACGACGAAGCCTGCTGCGACGCCTCGAAGCAGGAGATCATCCGCCGCTTCTACGACGCCTCCTGCACGGTGCGCCAGGGCCTTGGCGAACCGCGTGAAGTCCACAAGATCGAACTGCTGATGAACTCGCTCGGCGTCTCCTCGGCCGACCGGCCCGTCGTGGCCGCGGCGCTCGACAAGGCCGAGCTCACCGCCGGTCCCGCGATGGCCATGGAGCTGCCCGACGGCACGATCGTCACCGGCAAGACGAGCTCGCTGCTCGGCGCGGCCTCGGCCTGCCTCTTGAACGCCCTCAAATACCTCGCCGGTATCGACAAAAAGCTCATGCTGATCGCGCCGGGCATCATCCAGCCGATCCAGCATCTGAAGGTGGAGCACCTTGGCGGCCACAATCCCCGGCTGCACACCGACGAGCTGCTGATTGCCCTGTCGATCTGCGCGGTGACCAACCCGATGGCCGACCTCGCCATCGACCAACTGGGCAAGCTGCGCGGCTGCGAGGCCCACTCGAGCGTGATCTTGTCCCACGTCGACGCGGATCTGTTCAAAAAGCTCGGCGTCAATCTGACGACCGAGCCAAAGTACCAGGCAAAAAAATTATTCCACAAATAACTTTGCAGTCCCATTTGGGACTGCAAAGTTAGAAGAGAAACACGGCGCTGCGCGCACTCGGCTTGCGACGCGAAGCTAGTCCTTTAGGGCGGGAGACGCCTCGAACACTTGCGCCGTGAGAAGAGTTTTTTCCGAGGCGCATGTCCCCGGAAAAAACAGATTTGAATATGTTTTTCGCCTTCCGAGGCGAAAAATCAGAGGCGTTCCCCCTCTGAACTCCCCCCTGACCGCCAAAGGATCAAAATGATACCAAGTAAAGGGAAATTTCATCCATGAGTAATTTTGCCGTGCTCGACACCGAGACCAACTGGGAAAACGCCGTCATGTCACTGGGCGTCGTGATCGCCGGGAGCGAGGATTTCCGCCCCCTCGACCGCCTCTATTATATTTTCGACCCCGAATACACCGTCGGCGGGATGTTCGCCGCCGAGCTGTTCCTCGACGGGCAGCCCAGCCGCTCCTGTTTTCGCGAAACGGCCCTCGGCGAGCTGCGCGATTGGCTGCGCCGGAACGCCGTGGAACGCCTGTTTGCCTACAACGCGCGCTTTGACTTCTCCCTGCTGCCTGAGCTGCGGGATTTCCGCTGGTATGACATCATGGGCCTGGCCGCCTATCGGCAGTATAACCGCACGATCCCGCCGACGGCCGAGTGCTGCGGCTCCGGCCGCCTAAAGCGCGGCTACGGCGTCGAGCCCACGCTGCGTCGGCTCAGCGGCAACCGCCTGTATTTTGAAAAGCACAACGCGCTCTGCGACGCCGAGGACGAGCTTAGTATCATGCGCCTGCTGGGCCATGAGCTTGCAGCTTACGAGCGTGCGGCGATCAATTGATCCCTGTCTCAAACCGTATCAAACCTAAATCAAATTTCTTCTATAACATTCATTGCTAAGCGTATCTCAAAAGAGACGTATTATGCATTTCATTTCTATATGGAAAAACGATGTTGAAGAATCTTCAACACGAGTATGAATTCCTTACAATCAGGAGGGAAAAGAAATGAACAGTTTCATGCATAGTCAAATAGAGAACATGCTCATTATGGTGCAGTCATTTTATAAATCCTGTGAGATGGCCGCTGCCGCTGACGATGGATCTGTCAGCCGTGAAGAGGCAAAGCAGCTCAAGAAGATACATAAAGCAGTTGAACAGTTCACGAAGGAATTGAAGTCGATCAAATAGACAAGATCAGCCGCCAAGGAAACAGTTTTTTTGTCTTGTCTATTGTTCCCTCTTAGCCACTATCGCGCCAGTTCCTTTTTAATAATACGGCAAGGGGCTGTTGCAAAATGCGGATTAGCTGCACAAAAGACGGTTCTGCGGTAGGGGAGGGGCTTGTCCCCTCCCGTGCGCGCAACTGTTTCAATTTGCA